>CANPFO010000013.1 GCA_947573555.1 uncultured Clostridium sp.
TTTATTATACACTCTCTCATAAAATGTGTCCATATATCTATTCTAACACCAAAATCTTCTATTCTTTTTTTTAAGTCTTCTAATATTTTTATCCTTCTATCTTTTTCTTTCTGTTCTACTTTTTGTTCTATTACTACATTTTTTAATTCATCTATCCTCTTATATGATTCTTCTTTCATATCTTCTACTTTTAGCACTACTCTATTTTTAGTTACAAATCCTCCTACCATTAAAGAATCTACTAATGATATATATAATAATGCATTATCTTTTACCATTGCATTTTTGGGTGGTATTATATCTAAATTTTCTTTATAATATCTTGATTTCATTAAAAACCTAATGTATCCATCATCTATATTTTTTGCATCTGTTTCATAATAAATAGGATTTTTATTTGTCCCTAATTTAATCACTTTATCGGTTAAATATTCTATATCTTTAATTGAATGTGCCCACATATTTAATTCTGTTATTTCCATATATTCATCTTTTGGTGTTTTTATATTTTCTAAATTTCCTAAATATATTAACTTTTCCATTTCCTTTTTAGAAATTTGATTTAATTGCATTTTATATTCATGCTTTACATTCCCTTGATTAGCAATTATAATATAATCTAATTTATCTATTTCTTTATTTTTAGGAATTTTGTTATTTTTTGTTATTTGGACATATATAATAGCTGCTTGATATTTTTTATTATCATAATATTTACAATTTTGCACTTTTCTTAATATCAAATATTGTCCCTTAAATTCCTCTTTCTGTATTTTATAAGCATATGTATCTCCTATCTTCCATTCTACGTTCTTAATATCTTTTGATTTTCCTATATTCTCTGATTTTAATTCTTTTTTATCCTTTTTTTCTTTATGATTATCTATTTTTTCCCTTAGCCTTTTTAATTCTTTTTTTCTAATTATATAGTCTTCTTTACTTGCCTCATTCTTCCATTTGTCTAAGTTTTCTCCTAGTTCTATTTCTTTTAGTGCTTTTTCTTTTACAAACTTTATTAGATTTTATGATTATATAATACATCTGCTAATACCATCCAAAATACTGATCTTTCGTCTGTATCTTCTATTTCTTTCTTATATCTTAAACATATTTCTTCTATTGCTTCTTTATTAGTTTTTCCTTCTTCTACTAATGCTTCGTATTCTTCTTTTATGTCCTGTGCTAAATCATCTTCATATAATTTAGGTCCCCACGTTCCCATTTTTTTACCTCCTATTGTCCTGTCCAATATAAAGTTTCATTTGATACCATATTTCCAAGGTAATGTATCATCTGTCTTCCTGCTTTCCATAAAATGTAATAGAGTTTCTAATTTTTTTCTCCTTTCACATTCGAAGTATCTTTCAAAACTTATATTTAAGGACTAAAAATTCTCTAATATTCCAATTATTAAATCTTTCTTCATTTAACATTATTTTACATTTTATGTTTTATTTTACCAATTATAATGTCTCTTAGGAGGATACTTTCCATCCACCTTATTTTCAAGTCTTTCAAATATAGCTTTGTCATTTTCTGTAATCTCATTTAATGTTTTAAATATATCATACTCCCCATTTTCATAATTCATTTTTATATATCCATTACTTCCATATGTATAAACATATGGTGATATTTCTTTGTAACCATATACATCATCATCAATACAGCCTATATCTCTGTCGTATAATGTCCAATCATCTCTCCCCAATTCATGATTGTATCCACGCAATATTGCTATTCTTCTATTTCCAAATGAAACAACTGTATCCCTCCAATCTTGTGGATATGGACTAGTATCATTATTCTCAACTAACTTTTTTACAAATTTGGCAAATCCTACTGTTAAAGTTAGAATACATATTAAAACTAATATACAAATTATTATTATCTTTTTCATATTTTCCTCCTAATAAACAAAATTATATTCTACATCCCAAACATATGACTTTAAAAGACCTGTGCTTTGCATAACAAATCCTAAATTATTAGCTACATTACTAAAAGAATTCAGTGAACGCCACTCTGTGAAATCATAAGTATCAGATAGCCTAACATTTATATTCCATCCGCATAATGTTTTATTTCCTGATAATTCTAAATTGGTTTTTTGAATGCTATAATGTAAATCACCTGATAGATATTCTACATCTGTTTTTACTTTAGTAAAGCTATTACCATCTGAATTATTTATAGCTGTATTTACAGCATCTTTAACTTGAAAAGAATTTTTAATAGCCTCAGCAATTTTATTCTTCGTATTATCTTTTAATTTAGAATCCCCCATGTTTTCATACTATTATTAAACATATCTCTAGAAATTAGCATATTTTTATTTGTTAAATATATATTTGATGCAGCTACAATTACAGATTTTACTACCGCACGTATTGCTGTAACTACTGCTAAAATTTTTATTATAGCATTTCCTGTTGGATCGCGATTATTTATTGGGTTATTACTACAATATGCAAATAAATTGTAACCTAATAAATCTTGATTAGCACCTATTACTCCATCAGCATTTATAAACCTACCCCATTGCTAACTATAATATCTGTAACACAATACAATCATCTTTATTTAATTAACTACATTTTATCATAGGCTTATTACTTTTACAATTCTTTTTCGACATCTTAATTTCTTTTATTTGCTCTGCTTTTTTCTCTGCTCTATCTTTCATAACTGTTGCATTATGTTTTTGTTCTAATTTGTCAGCAAGTTCCTTTTGATGCACATACTCCGTTCTATTCTTCATCATTCCATAGATTATATTTATAAGTCTTCTCATAACTTGTAATATTGCTTGATGTTTAGTCTTTCCCTCAGATATTTTTTCATATAGTAATCGTAAAATATGGAACTCATTATTCTTCTCATACCTCTTCCACCGGGATTTATATGTATACAAGCAAGTATGTATATATAACTATTTAACTTTCTATTTCCATATTTATTATTTACTTTTTTATCCTTTGAGCCAGAAGAAAAGGAAACTGGAGCAATCCCTGCATATTTAGCAAGTTTGTCAGCAGATGCAAAGTTATCTATATTCCCAATCTCCGCTATTATTTTAGCAGCTAATACTTTATCTATTCCCACCATAGTGTCTAGCTTGTACCCTGTTTTTTGTATTACTTTATCTATTTTTTCATCCATTATTTTAATTTCTTCATTATTGTATCTAATATATTTAACTAAATCTTTAATTAATCCATCTCTTTCCTCTTGATAATCTACAAGAGCATAATCATATTCTTTAACATAATTTAATATTGTATCTACTTTTCCAGCATTAAAATAACCTTTACTAGCTGAATATACAAGACTGTATACTTCTTCTATAGGTGCATTCATTAGTATATTAGGGTTTGGATATGTTTCCCATAATACAAGAGCTGTTTTACAATCAAAATTATGAAAGAATTTGGAATAATTAGGGTAATGATGTAACAGCTGTGCATGAAGCTTCATTTTACATTCTGTATTATTTTTTAATATTGATTCTCTCATTTTTGATAATTGTTTTAGAGTCCAATATAAATCATCATTTGTAGCATCAGGTAAACTGTCCAATCTATCTAATGTAACTTTAGCAAGACATAAACTATCTATTTCATCTGTTTTTGATATTATAGGAGTATTCTGTCTCTCAGAATGTGTATATGTTGGATTTACAACTTTTACATTACATTTTTTTGATAAAAGATAAGTTGATAATGAATGTCCGAGATGATTACAATCTTCAAGTCCATATACAGCAGTAATGCCATTTTCTAAACGTTGTTCTACGAAATTAGTTAAAGAGATAAATCCATCTCTATTATTATTAAAAGTAATAGTTCCTAGAGATTCATTAAAAGCATTAATAATACTAGCTGTATGAGTTTCCTTGTGACAATCAATACCAACATAGATGTGATTAAGTTTTTTATGATTCCTTAACATGATTTTTCACCTCTTTTCTTTTCGATTACATTGACTTTCAAGCATTAGACACCATTTGCATAAGCATAAATACTAATATATCAGTATTTGCAGCGGGGATATTAAATCAATAATTCTTGATATGTAATCATTTATTAAATATTTTTGGGATTAATCAATTAGTTTTAAAATTAATTTTGCATTATTATTTTCACTTTCAACTGTTACAGATACATTTTTTCCAAAAGTAAATCCTAGTTCTCCAAGCCACTTTCCCTGTAGCGAAATCCTAGAATGTTTTTCATTGCAATATTTAGAAGTCTTATAACTTGTGACTGTAATTACTCTTTTTTCTTCATTCATAACAGAAACCTCCTCTCCAATAATCATAATTTTAATGGTAACTTTTTTAAAATTATTGCATACATTTTTAGCATTAATGTGTACATTGATTTGATTATAATAATATAGGTCTTTGAACTACATCCCCTTAATTACAATTTTAAAAATTATAATCAGAATACCTGGTTCATAGACATTTTTATTATATATTTAATTTAGGGCAGCATTCTGGTGAGCATAAATTCATTCAATGAATTAAATGAATTTGCATGGGGGCACAAGCCACTTTTATATTTTATAACTGGGGATTCTTTAACATCTGACCTTTTTCTTGTCTGCTAGGCAAATTTGTGTGATTAATATAAGGATTATCTTGTAAAGAATATCCCCAGAAAATTAATAACATTTTTATATAACCATTAGGTTTTATCTAGGTTAAATCTAAGTTTTGTTTAGGTCTTAAAAGGTAAAATAAGGGGTATAACACTACGCTATCAAGATAATTTAGATTCTAACAAACTAGCAGAACCTTATTTAGATGACATAAACGAAATGTTTAAAAAAGACCAAGAAAATTACGATAAAAAAATGTCTGCATATTTAAAAAGTGATTCATATAAAAAATTAGATAAACTTTATAAAGAGTATACAGAAATAATAACATAAACAATAGCAATTCACTTACGACATGTCCCATTTAACTTTAATTTCATTTTGAGACATAAACAGATATGTCTTGATAATTAAAACGCGTTAAAAGTGATTTCTCGTAACAAATATATAATAAAATCCATAGGAGCATATGTTTTACTCTTATGGATTTTTACTTGCTTATTAAATTATAAAATATTCATAAAATGTTTGAGTAATCAATCACTATATGCTGAAAATGTTTTACGTTTAAAATCATTTTCTGTTATATATTTAATATCAGAAAATTCATTTTCTAAAGCATTTTCATATATAACTTTTAATATATTCTCATCTTTTGAATATATTTCAACAAATTCATTATCTGTTATAAATAATACTAAAATACATATACTTTTTAGAAAATCTTCGTAATTATTTATACTTACCTCATCTTCTTTTTCATATAACTTAATATTTACAAATACTGTATAATATGACTCTTGTGAAATTATATTCATAAATTCTGTATTGGTTAATATTTCTTTTTCTTGTGGGAATAAAAATCCGTTATTTATATTGTTATCACTTACATACACCTCATCTTCAGCTATTTTCCATATATAATTAGCACTATCAATATTATTTAAAATCTGCTTTATATAATTTCCATATTCATTTAAAATTTTAAATTTTATTCCTATATTCATTAAAATCTCCTCCTTTTAAATTTAAGGTATTGTCGCATTTGCTGGAATAGTCCACCATATAGGAGGTAGCAATGAAGGTAACATTCTAATTCCTCTATATATAGCATATCCTCCAATACCTACACCAACTCCAACACCAATACCTACACCAATACTGCCAAAGTTATGAGCATCCCCTCTTGGTTTTTTTGTATTACTCCAATCCCAATCATGCTCATGTGGATTTTTCAATTCAGGATGGTTTTGAGGGTGACTATAATCAATATCTTTCAAAGCTTTTCCATCTGGACCATATACACGTACATCTCCATTTGGTTTTGTTACAGTTGAGTTTGGTTTTCCTGTTGTAGGTACATTCCCATGCCCATTATTACTTGATGATAGTACAACATTATTTTGGGGTGACACAGTATTAACTACTGATTTTACAGCATTTACAACTGTGTTAACAGCCTTTGCTACTTGTTGTACAACATTCTTTACTGTATTAACTATTGCACTAAACCAACTATTGCCTGATGGGTCCATTCTGTTTATTGGATTGTTTTCGCAATAAGCATACATATTATGAGAAAGTAATCCTTGTCCTGTTGATATCATTCCATCAGCATTTATAAACCTACCCCATTCTGGGCTGTAGTATCTACTTTGTAAGTAATATAAGCCTGTCTCTGTATCATATCTATAGCCTCTATATCTATATGGATTTATTATACCTATATGGGTGTTGCTTGTTATATTATTTCCATTTGCGTCTTTTATGCTTAGGATATTTCCCCAGCTGTCGTATTCGTAACTTACTACTTGTTTTAAGTTGCTGTCTAGTATTCCTATTACGTCGTTTTGTCCATTTTTTATGTAATAATATTGTGTGTCATTGTATTTTAGGCCTATTATATTTCCTATTTCGTCATATGTGTAGTATGTTATATTGTTTCCTGTTTTTTCGTATATTACTTTTGTTCCGTCTAGATAGTAGTTTGTGGCTACTCCATTTACTGTTTTTTGGGTTCTTATTCCACTTTCATTGTATTTATATGTTATTGTTTGATTTGTATTGCTTATTCCTGCTAGTTGTCTTCCATTTTGCCATGTGTATGTGTTTCCATTGTATGTTTTTGCGTTTCCTATTTCGTCATATGTTATTGTTTTTCCATTATAGTTTGTTAGCTGGTCTTTCCAGTTTGTGTTTCCATATCCATATGTTATTGTTTTTGTTGGTGTTGTTGGCAATGTTGATGCTGTTGTATATGGATATTCTTTTTTGGTTATTATGTTTCCTCCTGCGTCATATTCATATGTTATTGTTTTGGTTTGGTTTTTGCTGTTTTCTCTTATTAGTTGGTTTAATGTGTCATAATAGTATTTGTTTGTTTCTGTGTTTCCTTTTTTGATTGTTTCTATGTTTCCTGTTGCATCATATGTATATGTTATTTCTTCATTGCTTCCGTTTTTTATTCCTTTTAGCAATATTGTTGTTTTGTTTTCTGTATTTGCTACGTCTGTATATGTGTAGTTTGTTGTGTATGTGTTGTTTCCACTTGTTATTTTTTTTGCTGTTACTCTTGATAGCCTATCCATGGTGTTTGCCCATGTTATGCTGTTGTTTAGCTTTATGCTTGTTAGTCTATTTGCTTTGTCATAATCATATTGTATTGTGTTTGTTTTATTGCTTAGTGTGTATTTTTTTGTGTTTATATTGTTATTTATATCATATCCATATTCTTTTGTAAATCCATTTGTATTAATTGCTTTTACTAATCTTTCTGCTAAGTCATATGTGAATGTTTCTGTATTGTTATTTATGCTGTCTACTATTGTTTTTACATTTGAGTTTGCATTATATGTATATTGATAATTTCCACTTGTTCCTGCGATTTTCGTTATTCTATTAAATCTGTCATATGTATAATTTATTGTTTGATTGTTTCCATATGTACTGCTTGCTAAGTTTCCATTGTTTGCTTCATAGTTGTTTGTTGATAATGCTTGGTTTCCTACTTTTACTTGTTTTACATTTCCAAAGTTATCATATATAAATGTGTATGCAAATCCATTGTGTGTTATTGTTTTTAGCCTGTCATTTTCATATGTGTATGTGTTTGAATATTCTTTTTGTAATGCTTGTTTTTTTACTGTTAATAGTCTGTTTGAGTTATCATATGTATAATTTGTTTCACTATTTTTAGCATCTGTTATTTTTATTACTATTCCTGTTTTTTCATTGTATTGATATTTTGTAGAATTTCCTCTTTCGTCTATTATTTTTGTTTGATAATTTCCATTTGCTGAATATTCTGCCTGTGTTTGTATGTATTTTAGGTTATTTCCATTACTTTCTATTACTATTTGCATTGCAGTTATTGCTTTAACTTGTCCTGTGGTTCCTGCCATTTCTCCATCTCTTACCCAGCTTTGCCAGCCTATTCCACTAACATATGCTCTATATTTTACAGAGTAATTTGATGCATTTGTAAGTTTTATTTTTATTGCTTCTACTTGTAATGCTCTACCTGTGGTTCCTGCCATTTGTCCATCTTGCACCCAATCTTGCCATCCTATATTTGAAACATGTGTCTGATATTGTATATGCATTTCTGATGTTTTATTTATCAGTTCTATTTGTATCGCTTCCATCTGATTGTTTAAGGCTGCACTTCCTGATGTTTCTCCATTTTTTACTTTTCCCTTCCAGCCTTCATTAGAAATATGTGTATCATATTGCACTCCTACATTACTCTCTGTATATTCTTCCACTTTTGCACTTGTCATATTTCCATAATTATCATATCCAAATGAATATTTATTTCCAACCGCATTTGTTGCTCTAGTTAATTTTTGAGGATTTGTTGTATCATATTCATAACTAAATTCCCCACCTTTTGGATTTATAGATGTTATTAATTTATTGTTTGAATTGTATTTAAATGTTTGATTACTTTTGCTATTATTTTCTGTTGATATAATATTTCCATTACTATCATATGTGTAGCTTTGTCCAAATTCTTCTTTAAATAATCCTATATTATCAAAATATGTTTCATTTTCATTATTTGTACATACTAAATAAACTATAACTCTCCAGTAATCACTATCTGCTATTGCCACTGTTGATACATATTGCCATTCTGCTCCATCTACATTCACTTTTGTGTCTACAATCTGCGTTGTTCCATCTTTTCTATCTATATGAAAACTGAAACTTATTTTACTAGGCTTTTCATCATTATTTGGTATTGCTTTACTATTTACCCAGCCTGCTATTGTAAATATATCTCCCTTTTTTCCCTCCATGAGAATTGATTGTCCTATGTTTTTATCTCTACTACTATTTCCTATAAATTTATATTTACCATCTACTACTGTATCATTTGAATCACAATTTGTTTGTATCCAATTATTAATTCCATTACTAAATGTTCCATTGCTAAGTAAATTATTTTCTTTTTCCTTTACTGACATTAAACTACCATCTAATGTCAATTTATTTTTGTCGTTTTCTCCTTCTCCATATTTATACATTTTTCCTAATGCATTATCTATATTATTCGATTCTTTCCCTAAATCTGCAATACTTATTGTTTGTCCCCAATTATTAAATGTATATGTATTTGTATAACCTTTATTATCTGTAAATTTTGTTGTATTTGTTCCATAAGATATATTTATAGATTTTCCTAATTCGTTTTGTGTACTATATTCTTTTATGCTTTTTACTCTATTACTTTTTTCATTGTAATATTCATAATCTACATGTGAGTTGTCTATGTCTTTTACAGATGTTAACAAGTTTAATGAGTTATATCCATATGTTGATGCCTTACCATCATGATAAGTTATTTTTCCAACATTGAAATTTGAATTATATGTTATTGTTACTTTCCTTCCTGCATTATCTGTTATGGTTGAAAGCCTTGATGTTTGATCATATGTAAATGTTATTTCATCTCCTGCTCCATCTGTTACCTTCAATATTCTAAAATCTTCTGCTTCATTTGTGTTTAAGTGTAATGTGACTTTATTTCCATAAGAGTCTTTTAGCTCTTTTAAATGCCATCTTTCTCCAAATCTATTTACTCTTTTTTGAAATGTTAGAATATTGTTTTCTTTGTCCTTCAAGATAAAATTATTATTTTCTAATGTTAATGTTAAATTTAGTCCATCTTCATCTTTGTATATGTTTGACGTTCCTTCTCTTTTAAAATAATGTTCTGTTCCATCTTCATCTACATATTTTGCATATTGTACATTATTTATTGTTTCTAAATTTATTATTTGGGCTAGATTTATTCTTGTTCCTTTTCCAAATCCTATATCCTGGTCTTTGTTATTTGTATTATAAACATGGTTTATGCTAACTGGCAATAAATTTCCACTCGTAGATACATCTGGATGTATTAATACTAAGTTTCCATTGTAATCATTTGTATATACTGTTCCTGCTCTTCCTACTGTTTGTGTATGATATGTTTGGTAATCTTCTATTCCTGATTGATTTCTGTATATTATTTGTATCATCGGTCTTGCATTTGTATATTCATCATGTATATCTGATGAGAAAAAATATGCATCTGAGTGTTGAGCATTATTTACTTCTGCGTGATCTTTTAGTAGTAGTCCATAATTGTTTCCTGTAACATACCAGTCTTTTACTATTGATGTTATATCAAAATAATAAAATTTTGTTGGATTGTTTGTGTCATATTTATATTTTACATAGTCTGTTATCTTTGACTTGTATTTATCTTTTAAATTATTCCAACTTGCTGTTTTTGTCTCCCAATTTTCTGTCATTTGATGTACATCTATTTGTATTTCTTGTGTTGGTGGTGCCCATTCGTTTGTGTCTGGATATGTGCATATGTCAAGCATCGCTCCTATAATTTGGTCTCCTGCATTTAAATTTGGTAAATCAAATTTTATTAGACTTCTTGTTGGAGCTTTACTTTGTGTTTTATTATTACTTCCAACTCTTAATATGTGTGCTTCATGTCTAGTTGGGTATCCTGTGTCTCCTTCAAAAATGTATGTGTCATATATGTTTTTATAGTTTAATGATGTTTGTACTGTTGGGTCTATAATTACTGGATATTCTCTTTCTTCACTTTCTAACCATTGTTTACTTGGTTTTAATGTTACAGTATATTTACTACTGTTTTCATTCGTTAGCTCTACTTCTATGTCTTCACACATTTCGTTTTTAGCATCATACATATATGGTGCTTCTAGAAAAAATAGTACTTCTTCTTGATTTTCTTGACTGAAGACTATTCTGTTGTCTATTGTTTTTTCCATTATTAAGTTGCCTGTTTGGAATTTAAATGATATTTCTTGATTTATTGCTTGTTTATTTTTTAATATGATGTTTTCTTTTATTGAATTAGATACAACATTGTATTGTATGTCTATGTTTTCTAGTATGTTTTCGTATTGGATTGTTCCTGAAGATATTTTGTTTATGTTTAATTTATTATCTTCTAGTTCTTTATTTTCAATTTTGGTTACTTCTGTTTTGTTTGAGTTTATTAAAGACCATTTTATTTCGTGATTTTTGATTTTTAATTTGACTAAATTATTTTTGTTTGATTTTTTTGAAAATTTTATTTTGAAAGCATTGTTTTTGTTTTGGAACATTTCCTCTTCTTCTTTAATTTCTTCTAAGGAATTGTCAATGTCAATTAATTTCCCGTCTTGCTCATAGTGTACATTGTTTGGATATATCGCAGTTCTTATGCTTCCATCTTTTTGTAAAAAGTATTTTTGATTTAAATTTCTTTTTTCTGTTAACTCACCTATTATTTCTGTTGTGTGTTTATTTGATATTTTCGTTGGCTCTTCTTTACTCTCTACATCTTCTATATTCTCTACTGTTTCTTCTACTGTTTCCAATTCAGTGGTTTCAGATATTTCATTTGTTTCGGAATCTACTTCTGTGTTTTCACTTACCTCAGATGAATCAATTGCATTTTCCTCATCTTTTGATGTTTCATTAACTGCATTTTCTATAATGTTTGTTTCTTCTGTAATATTCTCTTCTTGTAAAACGTTTTCTTGCATAATACTTTCCTGTTTCATTCCAAAAGCTATTGGTGCTAAAAGTTGTAACATCATTATTATTGTTAAAATCATTGCCGTGAACTTCATTAATGCTTCTGGCTTTGTTTTGATGGCTTTTTCCATATATCCATCTCCTTTCATTTATATTTATTTGTTACTAGCAAAACTAATTTGTAATATATATTAAAATGCAGTGATGCGCAGTTTGGGAGGACAGCTATTCATACAGATAAGATAGATTAACATCTATATCTTAGAAAAAAGTAAAATTAACTTATATGATAAGTCCAACCAGTAAAGAACGGAATTTTAATATATATTATAAATTCGCTGAATAGTAACCTTTATTTTTTTATATCACATACTTTTTTCTATTACAATATGACTTTTTTCCACTTTTTTCCGCTTTTTTCCACTTTCAATTTACATTATCACTTTACTTTTTGTGTTAACTATCAAACTAAAACAATATGGTAAATCTAACTTACAAATAGTAGAGTTTTAGTATATTTCTACTTTATGGCGACCACTTACATAAAAAGTACTTGTATTTTTTCCAAAAAAATATTATAATATATAGTAAAAAAACTGGAGGTATACATTTATGCACAACAAAATAATCTCTTTCAAATTTGAAGTAGAACAGTTTAAAGTTTTACTTGATGTAACTCCTCAAAAAGAGGATGAAAGTCTTAAAACAGATTCATCCTTAGACTTCATCAAATTCTTAAGAGATCTTATTCACATCAGTAACTTTGAAAAAGTTATCGACTTACCAGAAGAACTAGCGCTTACTATATATTCGAAAAATGATGAGCTACTTTCTAAAAAAATTAAAGAAAAAGCAAAATCATTAAATTTGCAAGTAGTTGCATAACTTACCTCTGCATCTAAAATTTAGATGTCAAATAATATCTTAAAAACCGATGGAACTTAAATAAATTCCATCGGTTTTTTTATATTTTATTTCTATCACCGTAATGACATAGATAACAATTTAGAAATACCACTTTCTTCCATTGTAACACCATAAACAGTATCTGCCACTTCCATTGTACCTTTTCTATGAGTAATAACTAAAAATTGTGTATTTCCAGTAAACTTTTTCAAATATTCTGCATATCTAAATACATTTACATCGTCAAGAGCAGCCTCAATCTCATCCAATACGCAGAAAGGAGCTGGATTTATTCTTAAAATTGCAAATAATAAAGCAATTGCTGTAAACGCTCTTTCTCCTCCTGATAATAGCATCATATTTTGCACTTTTTTACCTGGTGGCTGAACAGTAATATCAATTCCACATTCTAAAACATTATTCTCATCTTCTAAAGTTAATTCAGCTTTTCCTCCACCAAATAACTCTGCAAAAACTTCACCAAAATTTTTATTAATAACTTTAAATTTCTCATTAAACTGTTCTTTCATAGTTTGAGTCATATCAGAAATAACTTTCCTTAAATTATTCATAGTATTTTCTAAATCTAACCTCTGTTCACTCATAAAATCATATCTATCTTTAAGGTTTTTATATTCTTCTATAGAATCAATATTAACACTTCCTATTTCTCTAATTTCAGTTCTTAATGAATTTACCTTTTTCTGTGTTAATTGAACATTTTCTGGTTTTTCATAATTTGCAGCATTATTAGGTGTAAGTTCATATTCTTCCCACATCTTATTGTAAATTTCGTTTATATCTTCATCTATTTTAGTTTTCTTAACATCTAACTTAACAAGTTGACCTTTTAAATCTTCAATTACTTTAAATTTAGAAGTTAATTCATCCTCTTGCTTTGTAAGTTTTTCATTTTTCATTATTCTCTCTTGCTTTAGCTCTTCTATCTTTGTACTACTATTCTGAACATTTTCCTTTATGTTCTCAATACTTTTTAAAATATCTTCAATTGATTTTTCTAAATTTTCATTATCTAATTTAATCTGCTCAATTTGTTCTTTTTTATTTTGAATACTTTGCTTAGCATTTTCCAATTCTTGATTTATTCTTTCTTGAATTTCTTCTATTGAAGATTCACTTTCATCAAATGATGACACAGAAATTTTCAAATTTGTTATATCAAAATTCAAATCATCTATATATTTTTGGTCATCTTTATTAAGCTCTGCAAATTCATTAATAATTTTAGATAATTCTTCATTTTTAGAAACAATTTCTTGAATTTGTTTTTCCAAATCCCCTCTACTTGTATCCGCTTCTTCTTTTTGTTTTTCAAGACCTATTTGTTCATCTTTAAGTCTATTTAAGCGATTTTGCAGTTTTTCTATATTCTCATCAATCGAAATTACTTTTTGTTTTTCAGTTGCATATGTAATATCAATTTCTTGCAACTCTTTCTCAAGATTTGCTGAGAGTTCCAAAATCCCTTCTATTGACTCTTCATATTCTTGTTTCTCATCTTGCAATTTTTGAATTCTATCTTTTAATTCTTCAATTTCCTTTTCTAATTTTTCAATCTCTTTTCCTCTACCCAAAATATTAACAGTCTTTTTAGCAACTGAACCACCCGTAATTGCTCCTGATGGATTAATTAAATCTCCATCTTTAGTTACTATCCTAAACGTATAATTATTTTGCTTTGCTAGTTTAATAGCTATATCCATATTCTCTACAATAACAGTTCTTCCAAGCAAATTTAAAATAATCTGTTCATACTTTTTATTAAACTTTATCAATTCTGATGCAATTCCAATTACGCCATTATCAAGCCCTTTTATCTTATCTAACTTTTTTCCTTTAACAGAAGATATTGGTAAAAATGATGCTCTACCTAAATTATTTTTTCTTAAATGTTCAACTAATTTTTTAGCATCATCTTCAGTGTCTGTAACAATATTTTGCAAACTTGCCCCTAAACACATCTCAATTGCAGTCTCTAAATCATCTGGTACATCAATTATATTAGCTAAAACACCATGCATACCCTTTCCAAGCTCTTTTATATTCTCACAATCTTGCAATAAAGACTTAACACTTTTTATATACCCTTCTTTTTCTCTCTCAGTCTCTATTAAAAATTTTAACTTTGACTCTTTTACCCTCATATCACCAGATACAATATTTATAAGACTTTCAAAAGATTTTATTTTTTGATTAGCTTCTTCTCTTTGTTTTGAAACATCTTCTAATGACTTCTGTGCTTTATTTCTCTTATTTTCTATTTCGTTAAATTTCTTAACTATATCTTCTTTATTAAGTCTTGTAGAATCCAATTCAGAAATTGTCAACTGAATTTCTTGCTTAACTTGACTTTGTCTTTTCTCACAATTTTGAAAATTTACATTTTGTGTGTTTATATTTGATTGCAACTCATATTTTTTATCTGTATTCTGTTCAACAGTCTGCTTATATCCTTCTATTTCTAATTCTTTAGAAGATAATTTTTCAGTTAATTTATTAAGTTCCTCTTGCTTTTCACCTAATTCCTTTTCAAACTTCTCTTTATTCTGCTTTAAACTATCTTTTTTTGCTTGCTTTTGATCAATCTCTTCATTTAATTCAAGGATTTTGGCATTTTGCTCCTCAATTTCTTTCAAATACCTTTCACTATTTTCATTATTATTAGTAATCCTTGTTTTTGCCACATTGATATCAGAATTTAAAGATTCTATTTGTTTCTGACCTTCAAATCCCAAATTTGACATATTTTCAATCTCTTCTGTAATCTTATCAATACTAGACTTTAACTCTTCTTTCAAATTTTTAACCTGCTCTAGCTTTTCCTCTTCTTGACTACATTGCTCTTGCATTACATCTATAGATTGTACTAACTCTTCTAACTCCTTTTTGTATTTTTCAATATTATATACAAATAAACCAATTTCAATATTTTTAAGCTCTTCCCTTAAATTTAAATATTTCTTTGCCTTTTCTGACTGTATCTGTAATGGATCTAAATTAGCCTCAATCTCAGTTAAAATATCATTTATTCTTAAAAGATTCAACTTAGTATGTTCTAACTTTTTCTCAGACTCTTCTTTCCTACTTCTATACTTTACAATCCCTGCTGCCTCTTCAAAAATATGTCTTCTATCCTCAGCTTTATTACTCAATATCTCATCAATTTTACCTTGCCCAATTATAGAATAACCATCTTTACCAATACCAGTATCCATAAACAACTCCAATACATCCTTTAATCTGCAAGGAACTTTATTTATAAAATATCCAGTCTCACCACTTCTATAAATCTTTCTTGTAACAGTCACCTCAGTATATTCAATTGGAAGTTCTCCATCATTATTATCAAACACTAAAGAAGCCTCTGCAAAACCTAAAGACTTCCTATTTTGAGTACCAGCAAAAATAACATCTAACGCTTTCGCTCCCCTTAGGGATTTCATACTTTGCTCCCCTAATACCCATCTTATTGCATCAGAAATATTACTCTTCCCAGAGCCATTTGGTCCTATAACACTTGTTATTCCTGGCATTAATTCTAAAACTGTTTTATCTGCAAAGGATTTAAATCCTTGTAATTCTAATCTTTTTAAATACATATTCTTCACCTTTTGTGCCACTGGGGGCGTCCCTTTTTGTCACATTTTTATCCTTATCATTTTACTATACTAAAATGTAAAAAGCAAGGAATTTTTCTCGCTTTTTTTATAGTAATTATTGTTTCGTTACTGGTCAGACTTAAAATTTGTATAATAGCAAGAAATCAAAAAAATGCTGACATATTAATATTTTGAAGATAAAGACCAAATGGTAGACCATAGTTATGTTTTTATCAAAAAGTATTAATATATCAGCATTTTTTGCTATTATACAAATTTTAAGGCTGACTAGTAACTACTATTGTATAACACCAATGATAATTTTCGACCTAACTGTACAAAAAAATCCCTTGACACCACTAGAAATTTGGCATATACTAAACTCACAAAATATTCGGTTAAACCGAAAAATTAAAAGGAGGCTTTTTCATGGATAACTTAATAGAAATAAGATGGCATGGTAGAGGTGGACAAGGAGCAAAAACAGCATCATTGTTATTAGCAGATGCAGCATTTAACACTGGTAAATATATTCAAGGATTTCCAGAATATGGACCTGAAAGAATGGGTGCACCAATAACTGCCTATAACAGAATAAGCAACACTCCAATCACAGTCCATAGTAACATATATGAACCAGATTATGTTGTTGTAGTAGATGATACACTTTTAGAAAGTGTACCTGTAACTGATGGTTTAAAAGAAACAGGAGCAATTATAATTAACACAACAAAATCACCAGAAACAATAAAAAAATTGCTAAAAGACTATAAAGGCTCTATTTATACAATAGATGCAAGAAAAATATCAGTAGAAGCACTTGGAAAATACTTTCCAAATACATCAATGTTAGCTGCAATAGTAAAAGTAAGCAAAATAATGACAGATGAAGAATTACTTAAAGATATGGAAAATTCATTTAAGCATAAATTTGCAAAAAAACCTGAAGTAATCGCTGGTAATATGAAAGCATTAGAAATGGCATTACAAGAAGTGAGACAAGTGGGACAGGTTTAAAATGTCTCACAAATATGTCGAACTCTGTCAAATTTAAAAATATAGACAATTTTTGACAATAACTACTAAAAAAAGTGAGACATTTTTGGCCTGACCCTCTTGTCTCAGAAAGGAAATAAATATGACTAACATTAATAAAAATACACCTATGGAAGATTTAAGTATAGGTGGAAATATTTATACAGCAGGAAATGCAAGGGAATTTAAAACAGGTGACTGGAGAAGTATTAGACCTGTTTGGAGTGAAGAAAAATGCAAACAATGTGGTTTGTGTTTTCCAGTTTGTCCAGATAATGCTATTCCTGTTTGTAAGGATTCTTTAAAAAGAACTGATTATAATTATGATTATTGTAAAGGATGTGGCGTATGTTCAAAAGTATGTCCATTTGCTGCAATAGAAATGAAGGAAGAAGGTGTTAACGAATAATGAGTATTAGAGAAAGATTAAGTGGTAACGAAGCAGTTGCAACTGCTATGAAGCAAATAAATCCTGATGTTGTAGCAGCCTTCCCTATTACGCCTTCTACTGAGATTCCTCAATATTTTTCTACTTTTGTATCTAATGGTACTGTTGATACAGAATTTGTTGCAGTTGAAAGTGAGCACAGTGCTATGAGTGCTTGTATAGGAGCTGAATCTGCTGGTTCAAGAGCTATGACAGCAACATCAGCTAACGGGCTATCTTTAATGTGGGAAATGATTTATATAGCCTCAAGTTTGAGACTTCCAATAGTACTAAATTTAGTAAATAGAGCTGTATCTGGTCCATTAAACATTCACTGTGACCATTCAGATGCAATGGGTGTTCGTGATAGCGGATGGATTATGCTATTTTCAGAAAATAATCAAGAAGCTTATGATAATAATTTAATGGCTCATCGAATTGCAGAAAATAAAAATGTTCAATTACCAATTATGATTTGCCAAGATGGGTTTATTACCTCACATTCTATCGAAAATATCGAATTAGAAGAAGATTCAGAAGTTAAAAAATTTGTTGGTGAATATAAACCAGAACATTATCTATTAAATAAAAAAGAACCAATTGCAATAGGTCCTTTAGATTTACAAGCATATTTATTTGAGCACAAAGCACAACAAGCCGACGCAATGAAGGCATCGAAACAAGTTATATTAGATGTTTCAAAAGAATTTGAAACATGGACTGGTAGACATTATAGTTTATTTGAAGAATATAAATTAGAAGATGCAGAAATTGCTATAGTTTGTATGAATTCAACAGCTGGTACAACCAAAGCTGTTATAAATAAATTGAGAGAACAAGGTATTAAAGCTGGATTATTAAAAATAAGAGTATTTAGACCATTTCCTGGTGAAGAAGTTGCTAAAGCTTTAAATCATCTAAAATCTATTGCTATTTTAGATAGAGCTGACTCTCTAAATGCCATAGGAGGACCTTTATTTGAAGATATAACATCAAATATGTATATTGCAGGAGTAAATGTTCCTGTTGTAAATTACATCTATGGAATTGGTGGTAGAGACACTACTGAAAAAGAATTAGAATCAGTATTCACAGATTTAATGGAAATCTCTTCAAGTGGAAAAGTTGAAAATCCTTATAGATATTTAGGATTAAGAAGAAAGGAGGCTAAATAAAATGGCATATAATTTAAAAGAAATAGTAGCAAATAAGCCTTCTAGATTTACAGAAGGGCATAGAATGTGTGCAGGATGTGGTGCACCAGTAGTAGCAAGACACATTTTAAGAGCCTTAAAAGAAGATGACCATGCAGTAGTCTCAACAGCAACAGGATGTATGGAAGTATCAACATTTATATATCCATATACCGCTTGGACAGATTCATTTGTTCATACAGCATTTGAATGTGCTGCAGCAACATTATCTGGAACAGAAGCTGCATATAAATCTTTGAAAAAACAAGGAAAAATACCAGAAAATGAACATACAAAATTTATAACATTTGGTGGAGATGGAGGAACATATGATATAGGTTTACAATCATTATCAGGTGCAATGGAAAGAGGTCATGACTTATTATATGTATGTTATGATAATGGTGCATATATGAATACTGGAATTCAACGTTCATCAGCAACACCAAAATTCTCTGATACAACAACATCTCCAGCAGGAAAAGTTATACCAGGAAAAATGCAATCAAGGAAAGACCTAACAAAAATAATGGTAGGACATCACTTACCTTATGTTGCACAAACAGCTGCAGTAAATAATATGAAAGACTTATATGAAAAAGCTGAAAAAGCAATTTATACTGAAGGTCCAACATTTTTAAATGTAATGGCACCATGCCCAAGAGGTTGGGGATATTCAACAGAAGATTTAATGGTTATTAACAAATTAGCAGTTGATACTTGCTATTGGCCATTATATGAAGTAATTGATGGAGTATATCACATTACTTATAAACCTGCAAAAAAACTTCCAATAGAAGAATTCTTGAAACCACAAAAAAGATTTAAACATATGTTTAATCCAGGAAATGAATGGATGATTGAAGAATTCCAAAAAGAAGTTGATAAAAGATGGAAAGAATTATTAGATTTAGAAGAAATAACAAAAAGGAATTAAGGGATATTCCTTTAAATAGGGACTGAGGGACACACCTTAAGTCCTTATTTCATTTTGTCCAATAAAGTAATTCTGTTTTTCTCTATTTTTACATAAGTCATAACATGAGTAAATTTTTTAGTGATATTTTAAAGATTAAAAATTAATTTATATTTATGAATTATTTTAATATTAAATCAAATTTTTGAATAAAAAAAAGTATTAAAGGACTGTCCCTTTATCCCTTTTTAGAGGGATTTTAAGGAACGTCCCTTAACCCTATTCCTCTTCTGGTGCTCCAACTGGGCAAACTCCAGCACAAGTTCCACATGATATGCATGCAGATTGATCTATAACAAATCTTTCGTCACCTTGTGATATACATCCTACTGGGCATTCTGCTGCACATGCTCCGCATGATATACATTTATCTGTAATCTTATATGCCATTATATTCACCTCCCTATACTTCTGAACTAGCGTTTCTTTTATCTTCTTGTTCTAGTTTTTCTAATTCTTCTAGCTCTCTTCTATTTTCTATTTCTTCTTCATTAAGTTGTTCTTTTGCTGCATCTTTTATTATCTTTACATCTTTTACATCATATTTCTTATATGTAAATCCATCTTCATTTTTTATTTTAACTCTTATTCTTTCTTTTAATATTTCTATATTGTCAACTTCGCCTTCTCCATCTTCTGTTTTTACAATTGCTCCAACATTTGGAAGTCTATTAAGTTTTTCCTCATATACCTCATTCTCGTATTTTAAACAACACATTAATCTTCCACAATTTCCTGATATTTTAGATGGGTTTAGTGATATATTTTGCTCTTTTGCCATTTTTATAGATACTGTTTCAAAGTCACTTAAGAATGAACAACAACAAAGTTCTCTTCCACATACACCATTTCCACCTATTCTTTTTACTTCATCTCTAACTCCTATTTGTCTTAGTTCTATTCTTGTTTTGTATATAGCTGCCAAGTCTCTAACCAAATCTCTAAAGTCAATTCTTCCAACAGCAGTAAAATAAAATAGGATTTTACTATTATCAAACTTACATTCAATTTCAGTAAGAGTCATATCCAATTTATGTTCTTTTATTTTTTTTTGGCAAATTTTAAATGCTTCTATTTCTATTCTTCTACATTCTTCAAACCTTTTTATATCTTTATCAGTAGCCATTCTAAGAACAGTTTTCAAAGGTGCTACTATTTTATCATCTTCTACATATCTATTAGGGATTAATACTTCTGCAAACTCTTCTCCTTGTGATGTTTCAACAATAACTTTGTCACCTTTTTTTACTTTTAATCCTTTAGGATTAAAAAAGTATATCTTTCCTAATTTTTTGAATCTTATTCCTATTATATTTTTCAAGATTTTTTCCCTTCTCTCTGCTTCGCTTCGTTCATCAGCATCTCTAAACTTTTTAAATCTTCAATGCCAAATTTTTTTCTATTTATTAACCTCTTCCCACAAATTTAATAACATGTTATCTATACACATATCATAGTTTGTGTTTGACTTTAGTCTCCTTTTAGTTTCTTCCACTATTTGTATACAATTTGCATATTTACTTGAAGTTTTTGCTAAATTAATTAGAACTATGTTTATATAATCAAGTATATCAAATTTTTCATCTTTAGCATTGTATATTATTTCAGACATATTCATAATATCAATTTTGTGTTTATTTTCCAAAGAATATATAATTTGTTCTATTTTTTCATAGTCTTCTTGTTTTTCTTTTAACTGAAGTGCTTTTCCTATACTTCCTTGAAAAGCCTCTAACATTATTTTGCTATTTATTTTTAACTCATAATATTGCTCTAAATATTTCTGAATTTCATTATTTGATATTTTCTCAAAATGTAATATCATACATCTTGATTTTATTGTGCTAAGGAATGAATTTTCATTTGAACCTATAAGTATTATTGTTACAAATTCTGGTGGTTCTTCTAATGTTTTTAATAGACAATTTTGTGCCTCACCGAGTCATTTTATCACTATCATTAATTATATAAACTTTTCTATTTGATATTATTGGTTTTTCATAAACCCTATTTTGAAATTCTCTAATCTGTTCTATTTTTAGACTATTTCCATCTGGCTCTATGATATTAAAATCGGGATTATTATTAGTATCAAATTCTATACAAGATTTACATTTATCACAATATTTATTACTATCTGTACATAGAATCATTTTTGCAAATTCTTTTGCTATTTGTTTTTTACCTATACCTTCTGTACCAAGGAATAAATAACTATGAGATATTTTATTAAGTTTAATTGAATTTTTTAAAAGCTCTTTTATTTTGTCATTACCTAAAATATTATTAAACATTGTATCTCCTTTTCAGTTTATTTTTATTGTACTTTACCCCATAAGTTTAAAGGCCAAATTCTAATCCAAACTTTACTTTCAATTTTTTCTAGTGGTATACATCCAAAAACTCTACAATCTGTACTATGAGCCCTATTGTCTCCCATTGCAAATACACAATTTTCTGGAACAATAAAGTCCGTAAATCCTGTACCTACAACATCTGTAACAATACCTGGTTGTAAATAATTTTCTTCTAACACTTTTCCATCAATGTAAACTTTTCCATCTTTTATTTCCACATGTTCTCCAGGTAACGCAATGACTCTTTTAATGTAACTGTCTTTATTTATTTCTAGTACATAATATGCAAATTTCTTCCATAATCCTGAAGGTGCATTTTCATATTTTGCAACTGGATTACTTTCATCTATTTCACCATATGTATATGATTTTTGAGTTGGTGCCTCAAAAGTTATTATGTCTCCTCTTTCTGGCATCTTTTTAGTTGTTCTCCCCCATCTATTAAGCCATAACCTTTGGTCTTGTACTAATGTTGGATACATAGATACCTGTTTTACTATTGTTGGTGTTCCTATATAATATCTAAATAGTAATGCTAATACTATTGCAATTACTATACAATATATCCATTCTAATAAGTCTTTTAGTTTTCCATTCATTTGTATTTATCTCCTAATTATTATTTTAACTTTATACATTATACATTAATTTCCAAAAATTATCAATAAATATATAAAATTAGTTTAATATTTTGCTACTATTTAATATTTTTTATGTTCTACCTCAATGTTAAGATAAACGTGATAAGCCTTTTTTTCATCCATATTTCCCCACCTTTTATTATATAAAATATATATGGTAATGCTTGATTGGAATGAAAAATAGAAGTTGTTATATAAGAAGTTGAGGAATGTTCACGGGAAAAAGCTATATTATATTCCTTTTTCATTTCACAACTCGGCTTCCTACATAGATTAGAAGTTCTAAATCAAATTAATCAGCGCCCTCGTGAAGCGAGATTCCCTAATTAATTTGATTAAGAACTTCTACATCTCTTTCAGGGCACATTCGTTGTTCAATTTAAAAGGAATATAATATAGCTTTTTAGCCTGAGTGAAAGAGGCTCTGGCTTCTTATATTACAACTTCTTTTTGAGTGGAATGAACAAATTACCATATATATTTTATATAATAAAAGGTGGGGAAATATGGATAAAAAAAAGGCTTATCACGTTTATCTTAACATTGAGGTAGAACACAAAAAAACATTAACTATTAACAACAGTTCTATTTATTACTATCTTTTGTTGGAACTCTAATAACAACCTCTGTTCCTTCTCCAACCTTACTTTTTATATCTATACTTCCACCATTTTTATCTAAAATCTCTTTTGCGATAGAAAGCCCTAAACCTGTTCCACCCATTTCTCTAGTACGAGCCTTATCTACTCTATAAAATCTCTCAAAAATTCTAGATAAATCTTCTTCTGGGATTCCTATTCCATTATCAAAAATCTTTATATATGCATCATTATAAACAAAACCCACATAAATTTTTATTTCCCCTAAGTCATTAGTATATTTAATACTATTAGACAAAATATTCAAGACTACTCTCTCTATGTCGTCTTTATCTGCATAAACTAAAGGTACGTCAGCAGTTACAAAGCAATCAACCTTATGTCCTTTTTTCTTTATCTCTATAGCAAGTTTCTCTTGGCATTGCTTTACCAAATTTCCCAAATCAAAAGATTCCTTCTTTGTTTTCTTTTTATTACTATCATATCTAGAAAGTGTTAACAAATCTGTTACTAATCTAGCCATTCTCCTAGATTCAGATGCAATAACATTTAGAAATTTATTTTGTGTATCTATATCATAATCACCTTCTAAAAGAGTATCAGCATATCCCATTATAGAAGTAATTGGTGTTTTCAATTCATGTGATACATCAGCCACTAATTCTTTTTGCATATTATCTAGTTTTACATGTTCTGTTATATCTTGAATTACGGCAATAACTCCATCTGGTCTATCATCTTCATTTTTAAATGGTGCGAATAAAACTTTTACATATTTTTCATCAACTTGAATTGTCTGTTCTGTTGAGGTCCAAGTTTCTAAATAAATTACTTTTTCCATATTAATATCTAATTTAAATTTAGCAAAAATATCTTCAAATGTATTATCTTCTGGACTTATACTTAAAAATTTCTTTGCAGCAGGATTTATTAAAATGATTTCACCATTCATATTAAATGCAATAATTCCATCGGTCATATGCAAAAGTATAGTTTCAATTTGATTTTTTCTTGATGAAACCTCATTAAGCTTATCTTTTAGCTCTGCCCTTTCATCACCATTTATAAATTTATTTTTAGGGCAAATTACAAATTTAGATAAAAATACAGTAATCATTATAGCTGTAATTCCAAATACTGTAATTATAATAATTATTGATGTTCTAGCATTTAAATAACTCTTTTCAACTTCTCTAACTATATTTTCAATATTATTTTCACACTTCATTATATCTTGTATTTGATTTATAGAATTCAAATATAAGAAACCTAATATTCCTAATAATACTAAAGATATTATAACTGAAATAAAAATAATCTTAGATTTAATATTTTTATACATCCTTTTTCTCCTTAATTGTTTCTATAATCTCATTATATATTTTTTCTTCAACATCTGTTGTAGAAATTTTAAAAGAATTTTCTGACATTTGCTCTTCCAAAACTTTATTTAAAACAATTTCTTCAATTTGTTTATTTAATTTATTATAAGATAGCTCATCATTTAATATTATTTTTGCTGCTCCTATATTCTCCAACACTTTAGCATTATATAATTGATGATTTCCACTAACATTAGGTAAAGGAATTAATATTGATGGTTTTCCCAAATTTGATATCTCCGTTATTGTCATAGCCCCACTTCTCGCAACAATTAAATTTGAAATATTCATTAGTTCTTCCATATTATATATATATGGAAGAATTTTTGCATTTTCGATATTATTAATATTAATGCTATTTTGTTCTAATTTTTCTTTTATAATATCATATTGTTTTGGTCCTGTTGCCCAAATTATTTGATAATCTTTATTTAATCTATTGTTTAATATTCCAATAATAGCCTCATTAATTTTCTGAGCACCTTGACTACCACCAAAAATCAATACAATTGGCTTGGTTGGTTGCAATCCTATATTTTTTATTATTGATATTTTCTCATTTACATTATAGTCTATTTTAGCTATTTTTACTGGTGTACCAGTAAAAACTATTTTTTTAGCATTTTTAATTCTTTCAATAGCATCATTAAATGAAACAAGAATAGTATCTGTCTTACTTGCCAAAAACTTTACAGCCTTTCCTGGGAAAGCATTACTTTCATGTAACATAGTAGGTATTCCTAATTTATGCGCAGCAGAAATAGTTGCACCACAAATATAACCACCAGTTCCAATCACTACATCTGGCTTAAATTCTCTTACTATTTTTTTTGCTTCACCATATCCTTTAAAAGTTTTGTACATCTTCTTTATATTATTCAAAGATATCTTTTTGCTCAAACCATATGCCTCAATAGTTTTCAATTCAAAACCAGCTCTTGGCACCAAGTCATTTTCCAAACCTCTTGTAGTACCAATAAAAATAATCTCTGAATTTTTTTCCTTTTCTTTTATTTTATTAGCAATTGCTAGCCCAGGATTAATATGTCCCCCAGTACCAGCTGCAGCAATAATAACTTTCATATAATCCTCCTAAGATTTGTTACAATTCACAGCTGACTCATATTCGCTAAAGAGTTGTAATATATTATTTTTTATTCATTCCCAACTGCTAACAGTTTGTAAATAAAATTCTGTGGTGCAGTTGCTCCTCGAATTTTACTTACAAACTATAACTTGTTGGTCCCCACATACATTCATTAAAAAATAATATATTACAACTCTTTAGCAAATATAATTTAGCTGTAAATTGTAACTAAGATTTAACTCCTGCACGCGAAATATTTAGCAATACTCCCATTTCGCACAACAAGATAAATAAAGCTGTACCACCATAACTGAAAAATGGTAATGGCATTCCTGTAGCTGGCATTGATGATGTAACAACAGCTACATTTATTATAACCTGTATAGCAACTAGAGATGTAATACCTATTGCTAGTAGGCTCCCAAACATATCTGGAGCTTTTATCGCAATTAATACTCCCCTCCAAATAAAAATAGCAAATAGGACTAAAACAACAACGCAACCTATAAATCCAATTTCTTCTGCTAATATAGAAAAAACGAAATCATTGTGTGGCTCAGGTATATATAAATATTTTTGTCTACTTTCTCCTAATCCTACTCCAAATAGTCCTCCTGAACCTATTGCATACAAACTTTGAACTACCTGCCAACCATTATTTTTTATGTCTTTAAATGGATCTAAAAATGTAATAAATCTTTTTAATCTATATGGTTCTATTGCTATTAAAACTGCTAATCCTGGAATTCCAACTCCTAATCCAGTAAATAGGAAATGCTTGAATTTACATCCTGCCATAATCATCATAATACTTACAATTCCTATTATAACCATAGAACTACTTAAGTGCGGTTCTAATAGTAATAGACCTATTATTGGCGCTAAAAACAACATATGTTTAATTAGCCCTTTTCCATATAATTTCAACTGGTCTCTATTTTTTACTAATATTCCTGCATAAAAAACTATCATTAAGAATTTTACCATTTCAGATGGTTGAATAGATAAAGTTTTAGTTATAAATATCCATCTTTTAGCTCCATTAACTTCTCTCCCAATTACTAATACTATTGCAAGTAGAATAATTGATATCCACCAAGATACTTTATAAAATTTTTGATAAAATCTATAATCTATTTTAGAAATAAAAAACATTGCAAATATTCCTAAAATACCAAATATCAATTGTTTTGAAAAATACGAATAACTATTTCCGCTTTCAGCTAATGCAGATGGTGAACTTGCTGAAAGAACTATTACTAATCCAATACCTAGTAAAACCAAAATAGTTATTAATAAAGTAAAATCAAATGGATTATTTAAAAAACTAGAAAATGTTTTTATTTTCTTCTTATTTGACATCTATTTCCTCCTATTAGGATTTTATATAATATTTAAACCTATAAAGCTCATTACTAGTGTTATTAATGAAAAAATAACTACTACTTTATTTTCTCTCCAACCTGATAGCTCAAAATGATGATGTAATGGAGCCATTTTAAATATTCTATTCCCTGTTTTCTTAAAATATGCAACTTGTATAATTACAGATAATGTTTCTAAAACAGGTATTATAGCAATTACAAGTAATAATAATGGCATTTTTAAATATAATGCTAAACCAGATATTACCCCTCCTAGCATTAATGAACCTGTATCTCCCATAAATACTTTTGATGGATGTATATTAAACATTAAAAATCCTAAAGTTGCACCTATAACAATACTTCCAAATATAGAAACTTCATATATTTGATTTCTAATGCTTATAACAGTTAAGCAAGTTATTATTATTGCTGAAACACTAGATGATAATCCATCTATACCATCTGTTAGATTAATAGCATTTGTTGTTCCTAAAATTACTATAATTGCTAATGGTATATATAGAAATACCGGAATGTTTATATATGTTTTTAATATTGGAATATAAGTTTCTGTTCCTATTTTCAAACCATAAATCAGGAACAAAACATAACTAACTGCGATAATTAGAAGTCCTACCATTTTATACAAAGGTTTTAATCCTTCTGTATTTTTTAGAACAAGTTTCTTAAAATCGTCTATAAATCCAATCATTCCAAATCCAATTGTTATGAGTAATAGCGGTAATAATTTCCTTGCTATATCTAATTTTCCTAATGTATTCATAAGAATATATGTACATGTAACAGAAATAATAATAGCTATTATCATTATTATTCCACCCATCGTAGGTGTACCTTGCTTTTTTAAATGAGAAGCAGGGCCATCATTTCTCTCAATTTGCCCTACCTTCAACTTCTTTAATATTGGTATTATTATTAGACCACAAACTACAGATATAAAAAATGTGGTAATCAATACTCTTATCTCAAAATCCAAATTTATCAACCCTTCTACTTTTGTTCTTAATCTACTTTTTATTAGTATTTTTATCTATAATATCTTTTACTATAATTCTTTCATCAAAAGGATATTTTGTTCCATTTATTTCTTGATAAGGCTCATGTCCTTTACCCGCTAATATTATAATATCCCTCTTATTTGCCATTTTTATTGCGTGCTCAATTGCTTCTGTTCTATCTACAACAACCTCATATTTTCCTTTTGTTTTCTTTACTCCTTGTTCTATTTGTTCAACAATTTTTTGAGGTTCTTCTGTTCTAGGATTATCAGAAGTTATTATTGTATAGTCTGCTATCTTTCCAGATATTTCTCCCATTATAGGTCTCTTACCTGAATCTCTATCTCCACCACAACCAAATACACAAATTACTCTACCTCTTGTATAACTTTTAGCAGCTTGCAAAATATTTTGTAAACTTTCTGGTGAATGTGCGTAATCTATCATTATTGTTAATTCCATTTTATTATCAACTAATTCTGATCTTCCTGGAACTCTAACTTCTTCTAGTGCTTGAAGTATATTTTCAACACTAATTCCAAATTTTTGAGCTACACATATTGCAGCAAGTGAATTGTAAACACTAAATCTTCCAGGTATTCCTGTTTTTATTCTTTCGTTTTTATCTATAATTTTAACTCTAAAGTCAACATATGAATTTGTAATTGTTATGTCTTTTGCCAATACATTTGCAAAATTATCAATTCCATAAGTAACAATGTTACTTTCTGGAAATATCTTTGGAATCTTTGCAGCATATAAATCATCTGCATTAACAATTCCTGTTTTACACATTTCAAACAATTTTAATTTAGAATTAAAATAGTCTTTCATATCTGGATGTTCTTTTTCACTTATATGGTCTTCTGAAAAGTTGGTAAATAGTACAATATCAAATTCGCATTTATCAACTCTATGTAATTTTAAACTTTGTGATGAAACTTCCATTACAACAACTTCTACTCCAGCATCCACCATTTGTCTAAAAGTTTGTTGTAATTCTAAACTTTCTGGCGTTGTTCTATCACTTTCTTTTACTTTTTTACCATTCATATATGTTGCTATTGTTCCTATTAATCCAACTTTTTTACCAGCCTTTTCAAGTATTTCTTTTATCATAAATGTTGTTGTTGTTTTTCCCTTTGTACCTGTTACACCAATTAATTTCAATTGTGAAGATGGATTTCCATAAAAGTTTGCTGAACATATTGCTAGTGCTGCCCTTGTGTCTTTAACCATCAATACAGTTACATTGTCTGGTATATTTAATGATTTAAAATCGCATCCTTCTTCTAACATTACACAAATTGCTCCATTTTCAATTGCATTTTCCACAAATTGATGTCCATCTGTTGAAAAACCTTTTATTGCAACAAATAAAAAACCATTTTTAACTTCTTTTGAATTTTTTTCAATTCCTACTATGTCTATATTTACATTTCCTTTTGCTTTTATTCCTTCTATACCTAATAATATTTTCTTTAACTCCATTTAGAATCATTCCTTTACACACTTTTTGTTACCATTATATAACTAATTTCTATTTTTGTATAGACTTTTTAACAAAAATAATCTTCTATTGTTACCAATTAGACTGACTAGTAACCTTCTATTATAATGTATTAAAACATTTACTTTTTATTCCTATATATTAATCATTTAAAGTTTCACAATACTTGCAACGATAACTTCTTTTCTCTTTATCTGTCAAAATAAAAATATGTTTTAACTCTTGTTCAGCAGAAGTAATACACCTAGGATTTTTACACTTTATAATATTTACCACTTGTTTAGGTAATTCTACATGATACTTACTAACCCTTTGGTCATCTTGTATTATATTAATTGTTATATTGGAATCGATATATCCTAATATATCTAAATCTAATTCTATATTTCTATCAATCTTTATAATATCTTTCTTTCCCATTTTTCTACTTTTGGCATTTGTTATTATAGCAACAGAACAATCTAATTTACCCAATTTAAGGGCTTCATATATTTCTAAACCTTTTTTAGCTTGTATATGGTCAATAACAATTCCATTCCTAATACTATCTATATTCATTTATCTTCTCCTCTTATTTAATATTTAGTAATTTTAATATAAGTGCCATTCTAATATACTTTCCATATAATACTTGTTTAAAATAGCATGCCCTTGAATCATCATCTATTTCTGTAGATATTTCATTAACCCTTGGTAATGGATGCATTATACACAAATCTTTTTTTGCCTTTTCTAATTTAGTTTTATCTAATATGTAATAATCTTTAAGCCTTAAGTAATCTTCCTCATTGAAAAATCTTTCCTTTTGAACTCTTGTCATATACAAGATATCTAATTCTCCTATATGTTTTTCTATATCATTTGTTTCAACATATTCAATATTATTTTTTTCTAGGATTTCTTCTTTTACATATTCTGGTATTTTCAATTCATCTGGAGATATAAGCACAAATTTTATATTTTTATATCTTGACATAGCCGTTATTAATGAATGTACTGTTCTTCCAAATTTTAAGTCTCCACATAATCCTATTTTTAAATTGTCTAATCTCTTCTTTTCACAAGAAATGGTTAATAAATCTGTTAATGTTTGTGTTGGATGATTATGTCCTCCATCTCCAGCATTTATTATTGGAACAATTGATTTTTCTGATGCAACCAGTGGTGCTCCTTCTTTTGGATGTCTCATTGCTATTATGTCACTATAACATCCCACTGTTCTTATTGTATCAGATACACTTTCTCCTTTTGATGTTGAACTTGATGATGCTGAAGAAAATCCTATTACATTTCCTCCTAATTCATACATTGCTGCTTCAAAACTAAGCCTTGTCCTTGTACTTGGTTCAAAAAATAAAGTAGCTAATTTCTTATGTTTACATTTCTCTGAATATTTTTCAGGATTAAACATAATATTTTTAGCTACTTCAATTAATTCTTCAATTTCATTTGTTGTTATATCTTTTATGTCAATTAAATTTTTCATATTTACCATCATTCCTTTCTAGGCACTAATCTGTTTTAAAAATAATTGGATATTTAGCTAGGCAAATGAGCTTTTAATTTATGACACATATATGTGTACATTGATAAATTAAAATCAAAATTTAACAACGCCAAATTCCAATTATTTTTCAACCTTCTCTCCTCAATTTTTTCTTATATTGTTTTATCAAAAATCGAGAAAAATGTCAATATTTAATACTTTATATAAATTTTATTACTTTTATTTATAATAACACCTTCTTTAGGAGTTTGCTCTATAATAACAGTATTCTCTTTATCTAGTTCTTCGGTATTATTTTCTATACTAAGTTCTAACCCTAATTTTTTAACTATATTTTCAGCTTCTTTTAAACTCATTCCCTCTAAATTAGGAGTTTGAACCTGTTCTACTTGCTCAATCTCGTCTTGATTTCCTTGACTAACTTCTAAATATGGCAAAATTTCACTAAATATTTGACCTCCAACAGGTGCTGCAACACCACCTCCTTGGTGTAATTTGTCGCTGTTAATTATTTACACTTCCATATAATAACTTATTTTTTCAATACTTCCATAATTTGTTCCATTGAAATCGGTCCAGTTCTCAAAATCTTTACCATTTCTGAAGTACAGTCTATTATTGTACTTGCCATACCAAAAGATACACTTCCCTCCATCATTGCATCCAAAGCTGGACATGCCTTCTCTATTTCATCTAAATTTGAACATATTTGTTCTCCACTTCTATTAGCACTACTCATAAAGACTGGACTTCCTGTTTTTCGTATCAACTCTTCTAAAGGTTTTGAAGTTGCCATTCTTACAGCAATAGTTGCCCCACCATTGTTGACATACTCTGGTAATCCTTGTCTTTTTTCTAATATTAAAGTAACAGGGCCTGGCATAAAATTATGAATTAATCTTTCTGTTTTCTCATCTACTATAGCAATACTTTTTATCTGTTCTTCATCTGCACACATAATAGGAAATAATTTATCAAAAGGACGATTTTTAATCTTTACTAGATTATCATGTGCCCTTATTGAATTTACACGTGAGCATACTCCATACACTGTATCAGTAGGAACACTAATCGTACCATCTTTTTTTAGTATTTCTGCTAATTTATCTATTTGATTTTGTTTATATCTTTTCATTCATAACACTCCATATCTATATCTTCTCATAATTACAAATTAGGCTATTCAGTACATTATACTACAAAAATGAGGTAAAAACAAGAATAAACTATTTTTTAAGTTTCTGTATTTTCTTACAATGAGTTTCTTGAAATTCTTCCTAATAGTACCTAAAATTAA
>CANPFO010000014.1 GCA_947573555.1 uncultured Clostridium sp.
TTTGAACTACTTTGAAATAAAATCAAAATATGTTCAAACCATTGATTTTAGGCTGCTTTTGCCATCCGATTAAATTTTCTTCCATCATATTCTATTGTTAATTTTATATTTCTCATATTATTTCCTCTATTACCTCACTTTTTAATTGTTTTAAAGACACAAAACTAAGTTTTTAGTCCTGTGTCTTTAAAATAATTATATAATCTTTATCACTTCACTTACATCTTTTAATTGTATTTTTGGAATTTGTAGAATTTCAAACTTTGAAATTTTATCTCCAAATTTTATTTCAATTATATCCCCTATTTTAACTTCATAACTAGCTTTAACAACTTTTCCATTCACAGAAATTCTACCATTATCTGCTGCCTCATTTGCAACTGTACGTCTTTTTATAACTCTAGCAAGTTTTAAAAATTTGTCTATTCTCATAAAACCTTCCTTTTTTATTTTCTTTCATTACTTGTTATTTTTTCTTCTGATTTAATCACATTTTGTAGCTTTTGCTTATTCTCATTTTGCCTTGCTTCCAAAACCAAATTTTTTAACAATATCTTTTTAAGAACATCTTCTCTAACATCTGCTATTAAAGTACCATCTTTAGCAATAGAAATTTTTCCAGTTTCTTCTGAAACAACAACAACAATGCTATCACTTTGATTTGAAAGTCCTATTGCAGCTCTATGACGAGTTCCAAGTTCTTTTGAAATATCCTGGTCACTTGAAAGTGGTAACATACAAGACGCTGCTGCAATTTTATTATCACTAATTATTACTGCTCCATCATGAAGAGGTGTATTTGGAACAAATATATTTACTAAAAGTTGTGGTGAAACTTCTGAATCTATATAAATACCTGTATCTATTATATCTTTTATTTTTATGTCTCTTTCTAAAACAATTAATGCTCCTGTTTTATGCTTTGAAAGTTCAGTAGCTGCAATAACTACTCTATAAACTGTTTCTTTAGTCTTTCCTTCTAAGTCTTTAGTCATTCCTAAAAATTTTCTAAATTTACCAGTTCCAAGCTGTTCCAATCCTCTTCTAAGTTCTGGCTGAAAAACTACTATAAGTAAAAAAACTCCATACATCATAACAGATGTTAAAATATAATTTAAAATTCTAAATTTTAACCATCCACTAACTATTGTCAATATTACTAAAATTGCTATTCCTTTTAATAGTTGCCATGCTCTAGTTTTTCTTAAAACTTTTACAGCTTTATATAATAAAAATATAACTATTGCAATATCTAAAATACTAACTATTAAACTTAATGGAGATTCAAATATATTTTCAAAGTATTTAAGTATTTCTGTTGGATATATATATTGTAAAGAATTTTGTAAATTCTGAAACATAAAAATTTCCCCCTTTTAGCTCTTTAAACTTATCTAACCTTTTAAGTAGAATATAAGTGTACCACAAACAGATAAAAGCATCATTAAACATAATAATCCTGCAATTATTGCTGTGAAAATTTGCATAGGTTCCATTTTTTTCTTCTTTTTAGTTTTTACTTCTTCTTTATTTTTTATTTCTTTTTTTTCAGACATTTCTTATACCTCTCTTTTATATTAATATTTTTAAATTATATCATATAAAGTATAAAAAGTCTACTAATCATTTTCAATATTCTTAAAAGATGTATATAAAAATAACGAAAAAATTGTGATAAAAAACTCTCAAATTTTCTATCACAACTCTTATACAATCTTATTAATTTATATAATAAATTTTAGTTTATGCCTTTGTTGATGATTCAGCTCTTTTGATTTTTCCTGAACGTAAACATTTTGCACAAACAGACACCTTTTTAACTTCTCCATTAATTTCAGCTCTAACAGTTCTTAAATTTGGTTTAACTGGTCTAACTGTTCTTTTACTTATATGAGAACGTGTAATACTAAGTTGATTTCCAAAAGATGTTTCTTTTCCACAAATTATACATTTTGCCATGTTTAAAGCACCTCCATTTACAAAATAAACTGACTATTAGTTAGTCTAACACAATTTATTATAAATTGCAAGTATTTTCCAAAAAATTGTCACAATATTTATTAACTAGACATCTTTTACAATCTGGTTTTCTAGCATCACAATAATTTCTTCCATGCCAAACAAATAAATGATTAACATCATAAAAATACTTCTTAGGAAATACTTTTATTAAATCTTGTTCTATTTTAATTGGATCACTTTCTTTTGAAAATCCCATTTTATTTGAAATTCTTTTAGCATGTGTATCAACTGCTATTCCACATGGAGTATTAAATGCTTCAAGCATTATAACATTAGCACTTTTCCTTCCTACACCTGGAATTTTAACAAGTTCATCAATCTGTTTTGGAACTTCCCCTCCATATTTTTCAATAATCATTTCACTTGCTAATATAATATTTTTTGCTTTATTTTTATAAAATCCACAAGGATGTATTATTTCTTCTAATTCTTTTATATCTACTTTTACCATTTCTTCAGGTGTATTATATTTACAAAATAAATTAGGAGTAGTTTTATTTACTCTTTCATCTGTACATTGAGCAGAAAGCATTACAGAAATCATCATCTCAAAAGGAGTAGTAAAATTTAAACTACATGTTGCATCTGGATATGCTAATTTTAAACATTCTATTATTTTTATTGCTTCTTTTCTTGTTTTCATATTTACTCCAAGTCTTAATTAATATATTCACATTTTATAATATTTTATTATTATAGTCAATTATTATGGTAACAAAAGTTATCATATTTTAATATTATATATAAAGTAAGAGGAGGAAATAAATATGAAGTTATTTAGAGATAGACGTAAATTTAAAAAACTAATATCTGGTATTTTAATTGGTATAGGTCTTGGAATTTTACTAATTTTATTTCTTCCAACAAATGTCTGGTTTATTATTATTGGAATTGGTCTAATAATAGCTGGCATTGGTTATTTATTCAAATGTTAAATATACTTAAGAAAGGATTGAGAACATATGACAATTGTAGTAAGAAAAGTACCTAGATGTTTAAGACGGATTTGTCAAATTTATTTTTGGAGTAAAAGACAATAAATAGTCTAAAAATAAATAGCAGTTTATTTAACAATAGTTAATAAACTGCTATTTAAATATCCATTAATACCTTTTACATTTCACTTGGCATTTCTATTCCAAGTAATTTTGCACCTGTCTCTATTACCGTTTTAACAGCATATGTTAAATATGCACGTGAAGCTTTCAATTTTTCGTCGTCTACCATTACTTTATTATCATTATAAAAGCTTGTATAATTTTGACTAAGCTCTATTAAATAACGAGCCAAAAATGATGGTTCACTCTTTTCTACAACATCATTTAAAATATTATTAAAATTATATAATGTTGATATAACTTTAATACTACTGTCGTCTGTAAGACAAGAAATATCTATATCTTTAAATTTTGGAACATCTCCTAATTTCTCAAGAACACTTTTGGCACGAACATATACATATTGAACATATGGTCCTGTTTCTCCTTGAAAACTTAAAGCTGAATCCCAATCAAATATCTGATCTTTAATAATTGTACTACATAAATTATTAAATACTACTGCTCCAATTCCAATTTTCTTAGCATTTTCTTCTCTTTCTTGCATATCTGGATTCTTTTCTTCTATTATCTTATCTATTCTTAAAATCGCTTCTTTTAGCAAATCATTTACTTTTATAGCAGTTCCTTCTCTTGTAGACATTTTCCCAGTAGAAAGTCTAGTCATTCCATATTGAACATGTTCTAATCCATTAACACATTTCTCTGGTATTCCTAAATATTTTGCAACTTCAAAAATTTGTTTAAAATGAAGTGCTTGTTCATATGCAACTACATATAAACATTTATCAAAATTATAAGTATCTGCTCTATATTTTATTGCCGCTAAATCTCTTGTTGCATATATAGTAGAACCATCTGACTTACGTATCATACAAACTCCAAGTCCTTTATCTTCTAAGTCTATAATTTTTGCTCCTTGAGACTCTTTTACAACTTTTGCTTTTTCTAATATTTTTTCCACATCATCCATTTTGTCTGTATAAAAAGCTTCGCCTTTTATAGAATCAAACTTTATTCCAAGTAAATCATATATTCTTTGAAACTCTTTTAAGCTAACTTCTTTAAACCAGTTCCATAGTTGTAGACAATAGTCATCTCCATCTTCAAGCTTTTTAAAATTTTCTCTACAAGCTTCCAAAACCTCATCATCTTCTTTGCAAGCCTCATTTATTCTTATATAAATTTTCAAAAGTTCTTCTATTGGATCTGACTCAATATCATATTCTGTTCCCCATCTCTTATATCCCTCAATAAGCTTTCCAAATTGTGTTCCATAATCTCCTAAGTGATTTATTCCAATAGTTTTATATCCTAAAAATTTATATATATTATATAATGAATTTCCAATAATAGTATTTCTCAAATGCCCAATATGAAAAGGCTTAGCAATATTGGGAGAAGAATATTCTACAATTATTGTTTTATCTTTTCCGATATCGCTTGAACCAAATTCTTGCTTTTTATCTTCAATTTGAGATAAAACATTTTGCACTAAAGCTTCTTTATTTACAAAAAAATTCAAATATCCACTTTGAACTCTAATTTCTCCAACAACTCCATCATCAATTTCAATCTTCTCTTTAAGTTCATTTGCTATAACAGGAGGAGCTTTTTTTAATAATTTTGCAAGTCTGAAACATGGAAAAGCATAATCTCCCATATCTTTAGATGGAGGAACTTCTAAATATGCTATCATTTCTTCTTTATCTCCATCACAAACTTTAGCTATTGCTTCAGCAATTACATTTTTAAAATCTAACATTAAAATCAAATCCTTTAATATATTTAGGCTTTATGGATTTGCCTATGAACCCCTTGTATACATTTAACTATAAATAATAAAACACAAATTCCTAAAAATATACCCAAAGAATCAATAAACACATCTTCTATTTTTCCTGATCTTCCGAGGAATATATAATTGATGAATTTCATCTGTAATTGCATACAATATGCCGAATAATCCCAGACAAAACTACTTGTAACTTAACCGATACTCTATCAAAAGTTAAAAATAATCCATAAATTAAAAATCCACCTAAAGCATACTCTGACAAATGTGCTATTTTCCTTATTATTGGTTCTATTTTACTTATAACTTCTTCATCTTTTGAAAATAATCTTGCAATTTTTAAACTTGTCCCTGACGATTTTTCTCCATTTGCACTCGAAAATCCAAAAACTACATACATCCAGCATAAAATTAATATTATTAAAATTATTCTTAATATATTTTTTGTCATATTATACCTTCTTATAATTTGCTTACAGAAAGTTTAATAATTTTTTCCATATTATCATCTTCTGCAACTTTATTTTTTCTAATTTTTCCACATTTTTTACACTTAAATATTATTACATATCCTTTTTTACTATCTGTTTCAATACCGTATAGGTTCTAGCAATCCATGACAGTCTTCCAGTCTATCTCCTGGATCTATATCTACATGCTTTGAATATAAACAAAATGGACAATGATTTCTGCAAGAATAACCGAAGTTTCGGAACTTTTGCTTTACAATTTTCACATTCAAATTCCTCATCTATTACTTTAAACATTTTTACCTCTAATCTTCAAATATACTTCCACCTATAAATTCACGTATTAATGAATTATTAGGAATTAAACTATCATCCATATCTTCAAAATATTGTAACATTGCAAGTAAACGCCTTGCTTCACTATATTCTGATATATCTGGTCCTATTTCTTTCAATAATGGAATAGCATATTTTTTTAGTACTGAAATTTCATATACAATAGATGAATTAAACATACAATCAGCATCTTCTTGATATGGAAAAATATTTTTTTGTTCTCCTCTATTTACAGAACTCCACATTTTTAAAGTATGAATAGCATCATAATTTCTAAATTTATAATCTCTAACTATACGCCTTAAAAGTCTTGTATCAGTAGTAGAAATTCTATTATAATAATCTATATTCAATACTGTTAAATCACTAATATATACTTTAAATTTATTTTCATTTGGAACTAAAGTTGTTAATTTATCATTTAAACAATGTATGCCTTCCATAATAATAATCTCATCATCTTTTAATTTTAAAGTATTTCCTAAGTATTCCTTATGACCTGTTTTAAAATTAAATGTAGGAAGACTTACTTCTTCTCCATTTAAAATTTTTACTAATTGATTATTTAAAAGTTCTAAATCTAAAGCTTCTATACATTCAAAATCGTAATTTCCTTTTTCATCTCGTGGGTTATTTTCTCTTTCTACAAAATAATTATCTACTGAAATTGTAACTGGTTTTATTCCATTTACACGAAGTGACATTCCAAGTTTTCCTGCAAACGTAGTTTTTCCAGAAGATGAAGGACCAGCAATAAGAACCATCTTAACATTTCCACGCTCTTTAATTTTACTAGCTATTTCTGCAATCTTCTTTTCATGTAAACTTTCAGAAAACAATATCAGTTCTTTTATTCCATCTTCTTTAATCTTTTTATTTAATTTATAAACTGTATTTATTCCCATTATTTTATATATATCTTCATACTCATCCAAAGCTGACGCAAGCTTTAAAGAGTTTACAAACTCTGATAATTCATTTGGATTACTTATTGATGGATATCTAATAAGAAGTCCTTTATTATATTTTGATACATCGTAAATTTTAGCAAATCCAGTAGAAATAGGCATTGTACCATAAAAATAATTAAAATAATCTTCACAATAATATAATGAAACTTTATCTTTATTTACATTTAACTGTAGTCTTCCTTTTATTGTCTCCTCTGACTTATAAAAATGTTCTGCTTCTTCTAAAGTCATTGTTTTCTTTATAATAGGCAAATCTTGTTTTATTAAATCATCCATCTGTTTTTTTAAATTTTTAGTAATTTCTTCTGTTATTTCCATACCATCAAATTCACAAAACATTGCATTTGATAATTGATAATTTACATTAAATTTTACTCCTGGATATACTTTTTCTGCTGCCATACTAGCTAAATATAAAAGTCCCCTAATATAAATATCTCTACCATCTTTAGTTTCTCTATTAATAAATTCTACTTTTCCATCTTTATTTATAGGTTGATTAAGTGATGCAATTTCATTATTATAAACTGCTGCAATTGCATCTTCTGGCATAACTTCTGATAATACTTCTCTTAAAGCTATTCCTTCTTTTGCTTCAAAAGCTATATCATTACAAATAATTTTCATATGTACCTCTTTTCTATTTACAATTAATTATAAGCCAATCTAAATATTTTGAAAGTATAAATACTCCTATAAATCCTAAAATAGTTCCTATTGCTTTCAAAAAAAGTGTAGCTGAATTTCTATCATTTACACTAAAATATTTTTTTACAATTGGTCTTGCATCATATATTAATTTAACTCCCATAACTAATGTTATAGTTCCTATAAAAAGCATAAACACTTGCATTTAAACATCCTCTTTTTATTTTTGTATTTATATAATATACCATTTTAAGCAATTTGTAAACATTATTTTACGATAATTTAAAAGGGTGCCTTTATGACACCCATTTTGCCTTTCGGCTACTGGCAACCTTTGCCCTCCCCAGATTATGGAAATTCGATTTGCGAGTTTCTTCAATACGCTCCTGCAAATCGCTATTTTTGTTCCAGGTGTTCTGTGCATAAAGCAAAGAACAAACCTCATAGTCTCTGGGACTAATAAACTTCTGTTGCCGTTTCGCCTTACGGCCACCTTTTTCGCTGAGTATGCAATAGTTCAAACTTTCAGTATCGAACTCACACATCTCTTTAGGCAGATTGATTGAAAAACCATCCATTTCGAAGCTTCCTCTGGTCTTAACCGTTCCAACTGCTCCAAGTGGAATATTCTCCAGAACATCCCTTTTACCAGTCTTCAGTACTGATTCCAACTGCAAAAGGCGGTTGGTTCTACGGATAATCGTTTTATATCCATACTCCATTCCATTAACTGCAATTACATCAGCTACCTTTTTTCGGTAATTATCCACCAGAGTAAAATCTTTGGCAACCGCCATCATCACCAATCCTGTATTATTCCATATCACACTACTATCGCAGTTAAAATACAGAACAATCACATGCTTCTGGCGAGTTGCTACAACTTCTCCATTTTTCCAGTAAATTAGACTAATTTAACTTACTTAATTCTATTATATTTTATCATATCTTTGTATGTCAATAATATCAGCATCTTGCAAGAAACTGTTTATTGTATTTTATTTTAATTTAACTCTTAATATTTTATCCTAACTTGTGCATGGTTGACAAATCGTTGACATTGTCAACATTGCTATTAGAAATAAAGCCTTTTAATATCCCTCTTCTATAAACTTCATAGGAATACTTATTTAATATTTTTTCAATTACTCTGTATAACAATTTGTCCTCTTTATAAAATATAGTTACTTTGCATCTCATAAATATTTCCTCCTACAAATGATATTTTAGAGATATCTCTTATTTATATTTTACCATATTATGTTAATAAAAATAACTATATTGGAAGTTAGGTATTTTATTGAAATTTCGTTGATATTACTATATTGGATAATTCGACAATATATGACACTATTTTAAATCTTTTATTAACTCATCCATATATTCACTTGAAGGATCTATTTTGCTACTTACTTCTGCTTTTTTTCCTTTAATATAGTTTAATGCTTTTTGATATTCCTCCTTATTTATATAGTTTATTATAGCGTCTAACATCTCTACTATATCCTTATTTTCCATGGTATGCACCTCTTCTATTTTTATTTAAGGATATTATAACACAAATATCTATATTTCAATATAGTTATTTTGAATTTAAGTCAAATTGCGGATAGTTAAATTTTTTGTTACTTTCTTTTACAATAGTTATATCAAGAGGAGGTGTTAAGATGATACAAATACAAGTAAAGGAATTATTAAAGAAACAAAAGAAAACAAAATATTGGTTTATAAAAAATATGGAAGGAGGCTATCAATCTCTTACACGAATGATGGAAAATAAAACAACTAGTATTCGTTTTGATACACTTGAAAAAATGTGTGATATTTTTGATTGTGACATTTCAGATGTTATTGTCAGAAAGAAAGGAAAGAATAAAAAATGAGTAATTTTTTAATTGAATACAAAAACAAAAAGAAACAGAAGATTAATAAGCAAATTATTATTGAAAACTGCCTCACAGAAATCAAGAATATAGACTTATTAAATACTTCCGTTTCAGAACTTTATAGTTCTATTAATAATATACAACAAAAATTAAATAATATGCAATAGAATAAAAAAACCGCTAAAAATCGAGCCTCGACGTTTCGATTTAAGCGGTTTTATTTTTTTATTCGATTACTTATATTCCTTGAAAAATAAGAATTTTCATACTACGACTTCAATTTTTGATTAACTATTCTTTGAACGGAATTATAATCATATCCTGCTGCAGTTAATCTGTTTTTTCTGTCTGCACCATTTCCCCATTTTCCTGCAATTACTTCATCAGCTATTTGCTCATTTGATTTCTTTGAAGATGCAGTTGGTTTAGCTCCTAATTTTTGATTTACAATATTTTGAATTGTATTATAATCGTATCCTGCTGCAGTTAATTTGTTTTTACGATCTTCTCCGTTTCCCCAAGCTCCATTTATTACTTCTTGTGCAATAGTTTCATTAGATTTTTTACTTGGTTTTGGTGCTGAAGTTGATCCACTTAATTTTTGATTTACAATACTTTGAATAGCATTTCCATCATAACCTGCTTGTGCTAATCTATTGAATCTATCAGATCCATTTCCCCATTTTCCTGCAATTACTTCATCAGCTATTTGCTCATTTGACTTTTTAGAAGATGTTTCTGCAGGTTTAGATTGTGTTTGATTTCCATCTAATATTGCATTTACTGTATCAGCTAGTTCTTGGAACCTACTTTGTAAATAGGCACCGAGGACAACTTGTGTTTGCAAACATATTGTGTCTTGTTAATGATCCATTTGGTGTTCCATCATATACTAATCTAAAATTATGCCTTCTACAAACATCTACTGCTAAATTCACTAATGAATTCCATGCTTCAGCAGATATTTTCCATTGACCACCAATTTCACAATTTGATACTTCAACAGTAATAGCTTGATTATCATTAGATCTTGAACTTGATGTATAAGCTCTATCTTCCTCATATACATTACATACTATATCTCCATCATTTCCTATGCAATAGTTAGCTGAAGCATATCTATTTGGTTTTTGAAAAATATTAACTGCACATTGTTTCCCTGTTAAAATTCCTACCATAATATGTGGAGTTAATTTACAAATTCTGTGTCCATTTCTTCCTTTTTGATAATTATTAGAATGAGCGATATAAGCACCTTGTGCTAATTTTGACATTGTTCCCATATTATTCACCTTTTTCCTTTCCATTTGATAATTCTTCTTCCATTTCTGGAGTTAAAATAACATCTTTTTCGTTTTCTTCCATTTGGTAAACCTCCTTATAAAAAATTAATACTGGAAGATATTTTTATTTTCTTCCAGCATTTTACAAATTCCGTAATTTTCTTACGGTTTTATTCTTTATTTGTTTTTGTAAGATCATAAGTTCCACCAGAAGCCATTGATCCAATAATACAATATATTATTGATGTTAGTAGATCCGCTTCTGATATTTTTAGCATATAACAAATAATTCCTGCTAACATTCCTATAACTATATTTTGTGCAGGTATATATTTGCTTTCAATCCAGTTAAATTTTTTTGAAAGCCATCCAAATATATACGTAACAATTCCAGTTACTACTGCCATTATCATTTCAATTGTTATTACCATATCTTTTTCCTCCTATTTATTACAATTTTCTATATTCTTCTTTTATGTATTCAAATTCACTATCTAAATATCCATTGTGCATATTTAATTCTTGAATTATTTCTTCGTATTTATCATAAAATGCAAATATTGTTTCAAATTCCTGTCGTGTCTTTTTTATGCCGATTTCTTAAATCACCAGCAAAGCTTAAAATTTGAAATCGCAAATAATCCTTTTCATTATTGTCAATCTTATGTGATACTTTTGTTATTTCTGATTTAAAATCTTCTTTTATCTCTGCAAATTTGTTTACTTTTTTATTAGTATTTCTGGAAATCAGAGCAACAATAATCATTGCTGATGCACCAATAACTTCACATATTATAGTTATCAATTTATTTCCCTCCTCTCTTGTAATTTTCTATAAAAACGCAAAAAAACAACGCTCTAAAACATTTCTAGGCGTTTTGTTCTTTTATTTATATTTTAATTACCTGATTTTAGGAAATCGCTTTATATTCTTCTCCAGTTATTTCTTTATATTCCTCTTCTGTTATCCATTTTCCAACAGCATTGTATACTCTCGTTTTATTCCAAACTCCAGTATCATAATATTTTTTTACTTTTTCATAATTTTTACTCATAATTACATTCCCTCCTCCATGTCAATATCAGACATCATTGCTAGATATTCTATGTCAGATTGCATTTTCAATTTGTCTAATTCTTCTTGTGGTATTTCTCTTAATACGAAGTAATATCCATCTTCATAATGAGCAATTTGAACTAATTCCATATTATTATATTCTTGCTTGAAGTCTTTTCCTTCAACTGTTACTTTTGATAATTTTCCTTTAAAATCATCTTCAGTTATTTTGGCTCCTGATATAAAATTATTACCATTTAGTCCAAGGTTTTCAAGTTTTGTTCCATCAGATAGCGTAATTTTCCATGATTTTTCCATGTTGGTACCTCCTTAAATAAATCATAATATAATTGAGACATATTTGCTATTTGTTGTCGTGACATATTCTTATAATTTGATGCCATCCAACCTTTGAAAATATTCTCTATTTCTTTATAAGTTAACCTATTATTATCTAATAGCCTTCTATATGCTTTTAATTTTCTTCGTTGTCTAGTTATTGCTTTTGGATTTATTCTTCTAATAATCCTACCTGTTTCTGTTAGCGAATATTTTAATTGTAGAAATTTAAATGTTTGTGATAGCTTTGCTATATGTGTCTTTTTAGGATTTATTATCAATTCCAATTTATCTGCAATTTCTAACATTCCCTCTAATACTTCATTTAAGAATTCTTTACTTTCATGAATGATATAACTATCATCTGTATATCTTCCATAATACTTACATCCCTTAACAATTTTTATATAATTATCAATTCTACTTGGATATGCAATTCCTATGTTTTGACTTGGCTGTGATCCTATATTGATTCCTCTATCTTTATTAGATTCAATGCTAAAAACTTGAAATATATTCTGTAGGATCCACATTGTCATTGCTCTTTCTTCATTATTCACATTTCTTAACAAATCGTTCATAACTAGTAAGCATTTTTTATATGGAATGCTTGCATAATATCCACTAAAATCCATTAAAAGAATATATCCATCATTACTTTTATGTTCTCTATAATATTTATGCAAGTGTGCTTCTAGTCTTTTTCTGCTAAATGCTACACCTTTATTTTTTTGACTAGCTCCATTATCGTGTATTAAAAAAGGAGAAATTGCTGGGCTTAACACTTCATCACAAAGTAAATGATTAACTGTCTTGTCAACCATTATATTTGTTGTAATATTTCTTTTCTTGCCTCGCTCTTTTATTACAAATTTGCTTCCGTTTTGTTGGTCTGTATGTTTTCTCAACCATTGCTTTTTGAATTTGTGCAGTTTCTAATAACTGATTCATTTCAAAAAGCTGCGCCTTGTATTTAAATGGAGCACCAGCAATTGCTTTTTTCCCAGCATTATAAATTAGATTAGCATCATAAAATTTATTCATAAAAATCACTTTTATAGCAGTAATAGTCGTAACTAACTGCATAATGATTAGCATTTATCAATCGATTCTTTTACCGAATTGAAGGGACAACCTTTCCTTTCCCTTTCCCATACTATTACCAAATGGAAACTTAGTCCATATAAAAATTTGTATAGTAGTGAAATCTGGACGCACACCGTTAGCGTTAGATGCACCGTTGTGGTTAGCATTACCGTTGTTGTTAACATTAGCGAACTCCGACGCAGAAGCGACATTTAAAGATTACCCCAATTATATTTATTTCTTTATATCTTTAAGAAACCTATTATCAGTTTGTCTGAGCTTTTTTATCATATTAAATTCCTTTTGGATTTCAATAACAATATAAGTAAACCTGTTCAAGTCTGCATATAAACATTCTCCAGCATATTGAAGTTCGTCTTGAAGAACATTACAACAACTCATTGCTTTATCTAGTTCTAGTCTGCGTTCTTCAAATTCAGACATATATGTTGGAAATATTGTATTGGCAATTCTTAAATGTTCATTTATTCCGCAAGCAGAATTTATAACCTTATCTGTTATTCTTAATATTTGATTATTGAAATACTGATATATTCTCTTTTTTGCTTTTTCTTTTAGCTTTTCATCAGTTATATTTTTTGTGTTTTCATCTACTACTTCATTAATCTTATTCAAATCAAAGTAAAAGTTATTCTCTGCCAGCTTTGTTACTGCAGTTCTTATTTTATATGCATTATGAACTGTTTGTAATTTACTTTCCGTTCTTTCGCTCTTTTTTATATCTGACATTGCTAATCAAATTTTCTCCTTTCCTTTTCGCTAGGGACAAGCCCTAGCTGATGTTCGATTATTTGATTAGGAAAGCTGGACGCACACCGCCAGCGCTAGATGCACCGCTGTGGTTAGCATTACCGTTGGCGTGAACATGAGCGAACCCCGACGCAGAAGCGACATCTCTTAGCCAGTACCAATATCTTTCTCCAGCATCATTTCTTGCTACAATTTTGCTTGCATTTAGTCTGAATAATGATAATTGAGATTTATCTGCTCCAGTTTCATATCCATGATGTGATCCCCATGCATTGTGTCCATAAACCATACATTCATTCATAATTTCTATAGTAGAATCATACCATGCCCATCCACTTGCCTTGCCATCTGCAACTGCATTTGTTAATAATACCTTATGATTCAAAATATGATTTATTTCAAAATCATTTTGTATCACTGCCTTAAATGGTGCTAGATATTCTGTATACATTTTGCTACCATAATAACCTCCAGTTACTGTGTTAGTATCATTCATTTTTGCAGTTCCCATTATTCTTTCTGGAACCATTAAAATATGTGGTGTAGTACATTCTGTATCTCCACAATTTAACCTATAATTAAGATCAGCAACTATGTATTTTCTGTTACTTACCTTTCCTATTATATAATCGCCTATAAATATATCGTCAAAAGTTCCTGCTGCTATTTGTTGTGATAGTGTACCATTATAGAATAGATTTGTTATATCTTTTCCTCTATATATTCCATTATGTGCACTTGCATTTTTAGGAACAATAGCTTTTAGTAAATCATCTATTACTACTTTTTTTGTAACTCCATTTTCACTATCAACAAATGGAATTACATCTTCATTAACTGGTAGTCCTTTTACTAATTCTGTTATTTTCTTAATCATAATTTTTTCCTCCTATAAAATAACATATTTTTTAAATTAAAATAACTATTTTGCAATATAACTGTATTACAAGCCAGCTACAATATATTCTCCATTCTCTGTTGCTAGTATATCTCCTACTTCGGTTGTTATCGGAGATATAGCATCCATAACAATTTCGCTTAATTTATCTATTTGAACCTGTAGATTTCCTGCTGCATCTTCTGATAACTGATCCTTCATTTCTTGGAACCATGCATCAAATTTTTCCTCTTCTTCTGTGAAAAAGTTTGACATTATTTGTTTAAATTCTTCAAAGTAAGTATCATGTTCCGCTTCTTGATCTTCATAATATTTTTTATATGCTGCTTGCCATTGAGCATATAAAGTAGAAGTATCAACTTGATAAAGTAAGCTTGTAACCCAAGGGCATTCATCACTTCCTCTACAATCCGTAATTAAGTCTTGAGTAATCTCTACACAAGAAGGACTTATTCTAATATCAGCCAATCTAAATTCTGCTATATCCTCTTCTGTATTAATATTAGGATGTATAGGATTACTTGAAGCTGAACCTTGTCTATAAACTATACTTCCAACTCTTCTTGGTTGTGTTTTATCAACTTGAGCTATAATACTATCTATTCTTGTTAATACTTCTGAATTTTGTGATATAGTTATTATTAAATCACTTGGATTTTCAAACCACTTATCTCCAATCAAAGCATAACCAGCAGATACAATTACATTCATTCCGTTATTTGCTGCAAAAACTTGTAGAAAATCTGATGGAGTTCCTTTTGGTGTTGCAAAAACTCCATTGCTTATTAATTTTCTATATGGCCTATTCATATCTTCTGCTGAATATTTTCTATCTCCATCAATTGCATCAAAAAAGCCAGCATCTACTTTATATTTCACATCGTTTTCCATTTTTGACCTCCTTTTTTATTATTCTATATTTTCAAAAGTTGGTTCCATAGTGTAACCATTATCATCTCGATTTTCTATTACTTCAGATATTCTTACATTAATAGAGATTCCATATTCATTAACGATTTTTACAATATCACCTAATTTATAATCCTTTTTATATTGGTAACTCATACCAACTATTATTTCTCCTGAAAAAGAAGTAACAGATGTATAAGCCGCCATCTTTTCATATCCAGTATTTCTTAAGTTTTCAATATAAATATTGTTACATAATTGAACATTAGTAACTTCTTCAGCATCATTTTTAGTGATTATTGCTATATTACTTCCATTTACTTGATAATAAATTACATTATTTATAACTTTTTCTTTTCCATTTGGATAATTTATTAGTAATTCATCATAATCAATTTCACTAGAAACACTACGAGCATCAACATATAATTCGTGTCTATCTATTCCTACACCTTTACCAATAGTTGTTGTCCTTCTTGCTACTCCTTCCCCTTCTCCAGCAATTAATGCAACATTTTTTATATTGCTATCATCTTTTGAATAATCTGTTGTAGAAATATTATCGTAATTATGAGAAAAAGTAATATATTTACTTATATCTCTTCCCATATATAACACAAAAACAAAATTATTATTGTGAACAGTAACTCTATATCCCCATCCATATTGCTTACATAGTTCTTTTACTTTGTTTCCAACATAATCATAAGTTACTTGTTCTCGAATGGCATCAGAAAAACCAACTTTATCAGCAAGAAGAAAATTTTTGATTCTTCTATCTGCATCTGTTGGTTTAATAATTGAATCATTAATAAGAGTTCTAATATAATCCTCTACTAATCCATTAAAATTAGTCTGTTTTACTACTATTCTCTGATTTAATATATCTGTTATATCAATTCCTGTAAGAATTAGTTCATCTCCATTTTCTTCATCAGTTTTTAGGTTTATCTTTTTGATTTTACAAACCATATCATCATCATTTCGAGCAATATATTTACATTCTTCTATTTTCTTAAAATTTTCTTCAGAAGCTGAAATAACTAATTCACAATCACCAATATCATTATACCTACTTGCCCATATTGCACTTGAATATGTATCAATTATATATTTTTTATTTAATTCATTATCTAATAAATAAAATTCTTCCATATATTATTAAACTCCTAAATATACCTTATAATAATTAAAACGGATATCTACTAACATATCATCAGATCCTTCATCAGCCAAGAAACTAAAATTATTATCTCCTATCCCTAACTGGAAGAATGTAGAACCGCTTCTAACATAAGGAATTAGATTATGTTCAACTGCATCTCTTGTTAAAATTACTGATTTACTGCCTCTATTGCAATTAATTACTAATTTATCATTTTTTATAAACTCATAATCAAGAATAAAGTTTTCTCCATTATCAACATTACGAATCTCCAATTTTCTAACTGTACCCATAAAGGTAACATCTATTATTAATCCAGTTTCACTTTCACTATCATTTATAACATTTGTTACCTTTTCAAGTTCAAGAGTAGAAAATGGAATTGGTTCATCTATATTTATAGAAAATGGGAATGTAAATCCCTTTATAATTTTTGAAATGCTTTGTATTATTGTATCTATATCTTTGAAATATGGATTTGGACACAAAATTGAAATTTGAGCAACTTGTTTTTGTGAAAAAGGAGTAACGTCTAATGTTTGAACATATCCTTCAATGAATACATCTCTTGAATCATCTTTATAATAGATTTTGCACCATTCTTTATTTCTACAATATTTATATAATGTTAATCTGTTCTTTTGAACATCTCCATTAATATAAACAGTAATAACAATTTCTCTATTTGGAATTCTTGAACTATTAAAAGAAGATCCATCACCATTTGCATAATTTGATGTATTTATATTTGCATTTGGAGGGTTTAAACCAGAAATATCTGTTACTTGAAAGTTTTCTTCATTATTTGTAAGTTCTAAAACCGCTCCTTTGGCATTTTCTATTTTTAGTATAAACATTTCTATTTCCCCTCCTTATGCATTTGCATTTACTAAATTTAACAAATTCTTTGTTTGTCTGTATAGTTGTAACCTTGATGGTTGCTTTGGTGCATTAATGATTTGTGTGAAATTATTAGTGTTTGAAGTAGTATTTGATATATTATTTGTAGTTGCTGCATTATTACCTTTTAATTGTTCTTTCATATCATTTGCTACTGCTTTAATCCAATATTTATTTTTATGCAATGGAACAACAGCCTCGTCTCCTTTTCCTTCAAGCAAGTATGGCTTACCTTTTTTTACAACAGTACCCATTTCTAGTTGTGGAATTTGCGGAACATTAAAACTATGTATCCAGTCAAAAGGTTTAATTCCTACTATTTCAATACCTTTTATCTTTTCTAATATTCCATTTATAGCATTAAAAGGAACCGCTATTACTTTATTTATTCCACCTATTATTCCATTAACAACTGTTTTAAAAACATTAACAATTCCTTCTTTTATTCCATCAAAAATTTTTCCTCCTGCACTAAATACATTCTTTACAGCTTGCCATGCATTTGAAAATATATTTTTAAACCAATCAGTAACATGAGAAAATGCATTTTGTATGCCTTGCCAAATTCCTCCAAAGAAATCTCCTACTCCAGAAAAGGCATTTTTTATACCTTCCCATGCTCCTTGGAACATATTTCTAAACCAATCGCCTATTCCACTAAGTATTGAAGTTACATTATCCCAAAGACCACCAAAGAACTCTCCAATACCTTGGAAGATTGCTACAATATTGTCCCAAGCTTGTTGAAACATATCTCTAAACCAATTTCCTACATTTGCAAAAACATTCTTTATTCCTTCCCATGCTCCGTTGAAAAAATTGTCCTAGTTGTTCTGGTAATTGTGCTAAAGCTTGAAAAATTGCTACAATTATTTGTGGAATTGCTTTTATTAATTCCATACATATTTGAGGAATTGCCATAACAAGTCCCATAAATAATTGAATTGCTCCTTGTATAAGTGTTGGTAAATTTTCAATTAATACTTGTACTATTGTCATAACAATTTTAGGAATTTCAGGTATTAAAGCTTGTATAATTTGTGGTATTGCATCTATTATTCCCATTAGCAATTGAATTGCTCCTTGTATAATTGCACTTATTCCATTTATTAAACCATTTACTATTGCTTTTATAATTGTTGGTAAAGCATCTAAAATAGCATCTATAATTTGAGGAATAGCATCTATTATTCCCATTAATAATTGAACTGCACCATCTATCAAAAGAGGTATTCCTGTTATTAATCCATTTACTATACTATCTATTATTTGAGGTAGAGCATTCAAAATTGATTTAATTACTGTTGGAATTGCTTGTACAATTGCCATAAAAAATTGAATTGCTCCTTGTATTAAATCTGGAATAGCATTTACTAGTGCTTGTATTACTTTTGGAATCATATCCACTATTGCAGTAACGATTTGTGGTATTGCTGCGGATAATCCCTCTAAAAGATTTGATATTATTTCTACACCAGCATTTATTAAATCAGGAGCAAATCCTGCTAATGTATTAATTATTGAAGTAATCAAAGAAGGTATGGCTTCAATCAATCCTTGAATTAATCCTGTAAGGCCAGTTAATAAATCTGGTAACATCTCACTTATCATATCTATTATTTGAGGTAGTAATTCATTTAGTAGTGATAATATACTATCAATAACTAATTTTACTTTTGGTAATATATTCTCCAAAACAGTACCAACACTATCGATAAAGTTTTCCATCAAAGTATCAAAATTTGAATTTTCATCAGCCATTCCAGTTAATAAATTGGTCCATGCTGATTTCATTGATCCTATTGAACCTTGAATTGTTGTACTAGCTTCTTTTGCTGTTGTACCTGTGATGTCCATTTCCGTTTGAACAATATGTATAGCTTCTGTAATATCAGCAAAACTATCAATGCTTAAATTTGCCATTTCTCCATTTGCTTTTTTAACCTTATTTGCATCTGCAATAAGCCTTTCCATTTCTGATTTGGTACCACCATATCCTAGTTTTAGGTTATCTAGCATCGTATAATTTTGTTTAGCAAATCCTTGATAAGCATTTTGAATACTTTCCATGCTTGTACCCATTTTATTTGCATTATCTGACATATCTGTTATTGCTGTATCGGCAACTTTAGCAGCTTTTTCTGTATCTCCATTTAAACTTTGTAGTAATGAAGCTGAAAAAGATGTTACTGTTTCCATATATTCATTAGCAGAAAGTCCTGCTGTTTTATAAGCATTATTTGCGTAGTTTTCAACTATAGGTGCACTATCTTTAAATAAGGTCTCAACACCACCAACTAATTGCTCATAGTCAGAATATGCTGCTATCGCTTGTTTTCCAACATCAACTATTGCTCCTCCTAATTTCACTAATGCTCCTATTCCAGCCTCAATAGCACTTGTTGCTAAATTAGCTAGAACTCCCTTCATAACGGTAAAACCACCTTGAGAAGCTTCATTGGCAGAATCTCCTGCATCCTTTATACTTTTATCTAATTTATCTGCAGCTTTATCAGCTTTTTCCATTTCCTCTTTATTTTCTTGTAGTTCCGTTGATAAAGTTTTTACTTCCTTACCTAATTTCTTTGCTTCTGTTGAATTTGCTCCATATTGTATAAATGCTTCTTTATATGCTTCCTTTGCTTTATTAACTGCACTTTGTTGTGCTTCAATTGTACTTGATAATTGACTTGTTGCACTTTTTGCTTTTTGCTCTGCTGATTGTACTTCTTGTAATTTTGAACTATAATTACTATATTCCTTTTTAGCTTTTGCTACTGTTGCCTCTTGATTATTTACAGTAACAGTTAAATCTGCAACTTGTTTCTTCATAGATGAGTGAGCAGATTCTGCTTTATTTAATTGGCTTTCTAAATTTCTAACTTCATCAGAATTTTCTCCATAAGTTTTTTTAGCTTCTTCTAGTTTTTGTTTTAGGTTCTCAACTTCAGTAGCAGATAGTTTCTCATATTTTTGTGCAGTTTGTAATTGTGATTGATATGCTTGTAGTTTTGATGTTTGAGCTTCTATTGATGTTTTTAATTGCTTCAATTTAGCATTTAAACCATCTGTTGATTTTGACCAATCATCCAATCCACTACTAGCTTTGCTAAATTCTGATTTAGAGAGTTTCATTAGATTATTTGCTTCAGTTATATTTTTCTTAAATTCAGATATATCCAGCTTATATTTAGTTGTTATATCTTCGCCTTTATTAGCCACTTTTACTCACCTCTTTTTTAATGCAAATTAAAACCAGCTGTCTCCAGCTGGTCTCCTGTTTATTTTTTTCTTTTTGGTTTTACCTTTATCATCATAAATATTTAATCTTCTAACTAATAAAAATACTTCCTTTATTTTTTCTTTTCTTATTGAAAATGGTGTAACTTCTGGAAATCGTTCGCAAATTTGCATTTCCAATTCAAAGAATATCTGATAAAGGGGAACATCAGATATGTCCCCCTCTTCTAGTTTTTTCCGTTATTTCCTTTAGTTATTTGATTAATTGAATATGTTACTATATTAGATAAAGCATCTACTATTTCACTTATTTTGGTATTTCTTAATTCTTCGTCTGTTAAACCTTCAAAGACATCTTTAAGTAATGGTTTAACAATATCCATTGAATGTGCTAATACTTTTGCAACTGCCTTTAATAATTCTGTTCTATTATCTGCTTGAATATTATCAATATCCATAACATCTAATAGATCTTCTACTGTTCCAAACATCAAATCGTATGTTTCTGCAGTATAAGTCTTAATCACTTTTCTTTTTTCATAAATGTTTAATTTTAGATCCATCTTTTATCCTCCTAAGCTTCAATTGCTATTTTTTCTAAAGTATCTATTGTTGTTACTTTATCAAAGAATGTACTTACATCTGCAAGACCTTTTGCAACATCAACATTGATAGCTTTTGCTGTTTTTCCTGTTTTATTAAATTTATGTGTTGTAGAAATTCCTGTATAAGTTATTTCTTGACCATTTGAATCTGTTCCATCATTTTCTGTTGCGTGTGTATTATCAGGAATATTAAATGTTCCTTTGTGTCTCCATACAAATACTTCATCACCATTAGTCTTTTTAGTTTTATATCCTAAAGCGAAATATTTTACTTTTCTTTCTCCTTCTATCAATGTTCCTGTTTCTTCATCATAATCTTGTCCTGTGATTAATGCTAGTTTATCTTGAGGAATTACAGATACAGAACATTTAATTTCATCTGCTCCTGTAGAATTAATTACGATCGCAGCCATATTGTTATAATATTTTGATTCACTTGAATTACTTGTAGTTTTTGAAATTTCTCCAACACCAACTAATTCAATTACTTCTCCTGTTGTGTAACCTTCTCCCTCTTTATTATTATCAGTTAATACTTCAGCTATAACTAAATCTGTCACGCCTCTGTATTCAACAATTTCATCAAGATTTTTGTTCATGTTTTTACCCTCCTTATAAAATTTCTATTTTTTTTACGGCTATTCCTCTTCCTGTTTGTGTAGGTTCATCACTATCAACATCATAGCCTTTACCACTAACTATGAACCCTTTTTCTTTTAATTTACTTTTTGCTTTTAATAATTCTGTATTTACTAATTTGGGGTTGTTTGAATAAAATGCAACAATGAAAAGCCATATTGTTTTGTGTTCTTCATTATTGTAAAAGCTATCACCATCTGTACTCATATTCTTAAATGTAAAATATGAATCAGGATAGCCTTCTTCTTGATTCATCGTACCTTGTTGGAAAACTGGATAATTCAAACCTTCCAATGTACTAACTAGCTCATCTTTCATTTATCCATTCAACCTCCTTATTTCATTATTAAATATTTCTTTTTGTGCTTCTGCTACTTCTTTGCGTGTACTACTACCAAAAAAGGCATTGTACATTTTTGCATCTCTTTTTGTTTCTTCAGCTACACCTAGATTCTTTCCATATTGATTACTTACTGCATGGCTTTGTGTACCATACATTAAAAATATTGAAGCTAATCCACCTTCGCTAATACTAAAACCTGTCTTTACACTTGCAAGAGTACCACTCCATTCAATTTCTGCTTCTTTTCGTAGAGTTTTCTCTGTTTGATGTGTTTCATTATGTGGTGTTATTGCATCTTGTGCTTTTTGTGTAATAATTTCATGAGTTTTCTTTAAGGCTTTTTCTGATATGTTTTTTACATTACCATTTAATTTATTAAGTCTTGCTATTGCCTCTTCAAAACCATCAAATTCTATGCGTGATTTATTACTCATATCAAGCACCACCTTTGACACGTTTTATTTTGAATTTCAAAAATTGATGCCTTTGGTTTATATCTTCAGGTTCGTTAATAATATCAAATATAGCTCCATCATTAGCTCTTGCTATTCTACAATTACTATTAATGTCTGGTCTGTACCATGTTTCTACATTTGCAGTATCTTCTATGGAATATATACCATTTACTGTTTTTTCTGTTCCACCATAAGTTTTGAAACTTCCAAAAAACAAATTCACTGATTTTTTATTTTTATCTTTTACAGACAAAGCTTCTTCAACTGTTGGATATTCTTTTTTATTAACACCATTTATTTTAGATATTGATTTTGGGATCAACAATACAAGTGGAATAGGATTTTTTATTTCTAGTCTATAATCACTCATTTTTATCACCTTCACTATTCTCTTTGGTGCTTTCTTTTTCAATATCAGAACTATCTTTGCCACTTAATTGAATTGCTCTTTGTAAAAAATATGGAGAGAACGATGTCCCTCCACTTCCATAATTCCATAAATCTGATACACCTCTTGCAATTACACCAACTGTCGAAGAAGCATCAACAACCTCTTTCTTTACTCCACCATCTAAAAGAAACTGCTTTACATCATCAATATAACCTTGAATCGTGTCATCTTGATATTCTCCAGTAATTCCAAGTCGTTTTTTTACTTCTTCTAACATATTACTTACTCCTTTAATCTAGCTTTTCAACTAATCTTTTTTCATTAGTTAATAACTCTTTAGCTCTATCTTTATCAACATAGATTTCATCATTAACTGCATAGTCTTGTTTAGTGTATTTATCAGTAAATCCAATCAAAACTCTTAATTTTACTGCATCAGCTTTTTTCTTTTCAGCTTCAGCTTTTGCTTTCGCCTCTTCCTCTGCTTTGGCTTTTTCTTCAGCTTCAGCTTTTGCTTTTGCTTCTTCCTCTGCTTTGGCTTTTTCTTCAGCTTCAGCTTTTGCTTTTGCTTCTTCCTCTGCCTTTAATTTTTCTTCATTATTTACATTCTCTTGTTTTGTTGCCATTTTATATGACCTCCTTTTTCAAAATAATTAATTAAGGGGATTTTCATCCCCTCTTCTTAGGCTTTAACAGATTTCTTTAACAAATAGATATAGTTAGTATTTAATGGCTTACCATCTAAAATTACTAAACCTTTTGTGATCCATTTATTTTTATCTTCATCGAAATATCTCTTATATCCAAAAGTCATATTTGAGTTAATACCATATGCTTTTTCAGGTACCCAGAATATTCCAAAGAATTCTCCATTTGCACATAAGTCAAATGATTTGAATAAATCTTGTTCTGTTCTTAGTACAGGATATTCATTAAATTTGTATTGTTTATCGCTAACATCAAAACCAGCTTTATTAATTGGCTGACCATTAGCATCTTTCATTGTACATAAATTTCCTACATATGTTTGTTTTGCCATAGCAAATTCTGGATTCGCACCTTCCATTCCTATAGGAATATTAGCAAATAGTTTCTTTTCCCATGCTGTCCAATCAGCAATTTCTTCTTCTGTAAATTCTATAATGTTAGCTTCTGGAATTCTTTGTAAGCCTCCTGCAATATTTGTTAAGATTCCTGTTGGCTGTCCATCTCCTGTTCCTTTTAATGTAGCAATATCTCTTGCTTTTAAATATGCTGTTAATAATGCTTTCACTAATTCTTTTTCAAACACTTCTACGGTCAAAATGCTTTGTAATAATGATTGTGATATTCTTACCTCTCCAATATGATATGAGAATATAACACTTCCTTTTGCTCCTCCAGCATCTTGTTCTTCACTAACTCCATGCTCTTTATCATTTCCATCAGTTCCACCCCATGTAAATGTTGCTTCAAATTCGCTTATAGGAATTTCTATACCACCTTGAACATTTAACATACGAACTCTTGAAGAAAATTGTCCATAAGATTTTTCAATTTCTTGAATTAACTCTTGCAAAACAGTATGTGGAATTAATACTCCTAAAGCATCACTTGTTACTTCTCCTGCTGCTCTTGTTTCAGTACGATATTGTGCTAAAATTTCATTTAGTCTTTCAGTTCTTTCTCCTGTTTGTGCATAATGTTTGAAAGCTGTTCTATATTCCATACTAGAAAGTAAATCTACTTCATTTTGAGATTGTCCTCTCTGATTCATTTGTGCTGTTCCAAGGATATTTAATGTTGCATTTGGATTAAATCCATTTGCACTTCTCCCTTCGATTGTTCCATTATTAGTTGCTGCACCTCTGTTGTTATCTCCTTCTCCTTCACTTTCGCCTTCTCCATCATTGTTGTCATCATTATTATCATTTTTATCTAATTCCTTTAGTTGTTCTTCTGCTTCATTAATTTCATCACGCAATGTTATTAATGTTTCTCCTAAACTTCTAACTTCCTCTACATCTTGTGAGTTTTTCATTTTTTCTTCTTTTTCTTTTAACTCTTTCTTTTTTCTTTCAATTAATTTTTGTAAAAATTTTTTCATTCTTATTTTCCTCCTAATAAATATTTTATTTTAAGCTTTTCAAGCTCTAACGAATTTTTTGTGTTACTTTCCATAACACTAGCTCGATTTTGGCGTGCTTTTTCCAACACGCATTTGTCAATTTCCGTTGGCAAATCCCTACGAGCATTTATTGATGTCGAAGCATAAGCTGGAAAATTAACAGCTGATACTTCAATTAAGGGACTAATTTTAATTATGAAACGTTTAGGATATTCTGTATCTAAATCTTCCCAACGTTCCTCTTCTACTCCAAACATAAATGACATTGCATTAATTACGCCATCTTCTATTGCGAGACATAAATCATTTGCATCGCTTCTTTCTCTGTTTGGATTCATAAGCATTTTAACTTGTTTATCTTCAATTTCAAGTGTCATTCCTCCCAATTTTTCAATAGGTATTATTGTTCTTGCAATTGCTTTTTCATCTATATTATGATTCCAAAAAAATCTAACATCTTTGATGACATCTTTACTTATTGCACCCTTGCAAATAGTTTCTTCAAACATTCCTCCTATATCAGTCGGTGTGTCAAAAACTATTGGGATACCTTCTATAAGTCCGCTTTGGTCATCTGATCTAAATTCCGCAGCATAATTCCTTCTAATTAGTTCATTCTTCATTTTCATTCCCTCCATTATTTTGATTTTGTTCATTTTGCACCTTATTATTTTCTGCATTTGCTTTATTACTTGACATTGCAATTTGTCCTGCTAGTTCTTGAAGTGGTCGCATTCCAAAAGCTGTTCTTAATTCATTTTTATAACAGCTTGCACTATCAACTAATACATCAAATAATTCTATTTTCTGACTCGTATCCATAAATATTAGTTCATGTGGATACATCATAATTTTATTTCTAAAGCCTTTCTCTCTATCTGTAAATATTGTCATTGTGAATGATTCTCCTGTTCGTTTTAAGATAGGTTCTAAACTTTTTTGATAAAATGCTTCATATTGTGCTTTTGTATAATCTCCTGTTAAGATAGGAAGTGAAACACCAATGTTTCGTAGTATCTTCTCATCAATAAATTTTAATGTAGTTGCATCCACTAATTGAATTTTATTTTGTAGTGGTATATATTCTCCTTTTATATCCAATGGAAGAAATCCACTTTCGTTATTAGCAAGTCTTTCTTCAATTTCTTGAATATTTTTTTCCATTTTCCCATCATCCATCAATGTATTGTACTTAATAACTCCATTAATTGAAAATGAACTCTTTAGAGCCTTTGCAACACCTTGCAGTAAAGTGTCATTTAATTCCAATGTTTTTAACAAAGCCTTATTATCAGGTTGTCCGAACTCATTTCCTCCCATGAATTCATTGATTGAATATCTGTATCTTATATGTATTACATCTGAGTATGCTAATGTCGTTTTATAACCATTACTAAAAGTAAACTCTATTCCTAACTTTCCTTCTGGATCTTGTAAGAAAGTAACATTAGTTGGTTGTATTGGATATAATCCTGTATAATGCTTGTTTCCCTTAATATCTTTGTAATAAGTTGGAATAATAAAGGCATTATAATTCAAAAACAATTGCCAATATACTTTTTCAAAAAAATCTGTTTGTGTCATTCTTTCATTTGGCTGTTCTAGTAATTTTTGTATTTCGCTGTTGTCTACTGGCACTAAATCACTTCCTACTTGTTTTATATGGAAAGGATTAGCTTTTGTTAATTCTGTTACTAAACAAGCTATTCCCTGCTGCACTACATCACTAGCATATATGTCTTGCCCAAATTGTGAAAAAATGGGAGTGTACCCATTTAATACTTTTGCATAGCTGACATTCGATTTTGTTTTCTTAAATTTATTAATAAAATCAATTAATCCCATTTTTATCTGCTCCTTATTTATCTATCAATTTGTGAAATTCACTACGATAACGTCTATATAATTCATATAGAATGATAAATGTTATTGCACCATCAATTCTTTTACTAGCTTGACCTTTTATTTTAACGCACATAACATTTCCTTTATTGTCCATATCCATAGCAGAATTTCCTAGACACCATCTATCTATTTCATTATTATTGTAATTTATTAACTTGTCTTGTAAGTCTGCTTCAACAAATTTCATGGCATTACTTAATACTTTACCTTGTAAAATCATTTCTGTTTCAAAGTTATATTCATCCATACGGTCAGTAAATGTTTTTGAAAATCTCTGATCATATCCTGTTTTATATGGTTTTATATTGTAACTTTTATATAAATCATAAAACCAGTCTGCTACCTTAGAAACATCTATTTCATTTCCTTCATGAATAGTAAGTAAGCCTTTTTTTGCCCATTCTTTATATTCAGCTCCAGCAGATTTATCATCACTATCTGTAAGTTTCTTCTCTAAAATCCAATAATGCTGATATATATACTTTATTTTATCTTTAGATTTTCCTAGTAAGATTTTTGCACTAACCATATCTGTCGTTGCTGCCAAATCAACTGCTCCCAAACAAAAAGAACCTCTAAATGATTCTAGATCAAAAGGTTCTAATTCATAATAATAATCTTCACGTTTTAGCCATGCTGAAGCATTGTTTTGTTTTATGTTAAAATCTTTACAAAGAGTATGCATTCTTTTGGATTTAGATTTTTTTGATTTTTCAATTTCTCCTCGTAAAAACTTCCACTTTTTTACCACACCTAGTCCGAGGATTTGATTTGTACCAGCTTTTTTCATCTTGCCATATTTCTTCTTCACTATCTTGCGTATATAACCATGGCAGGTAATGAATATCTGGCTGTTCATCAAATAAAACCTCTCGTGCATATTTTAATTCATTATCCAAATATCCATCATTTATAAAACCTTCCGTTGTTAAATTTATAAAAAATGGCTCATCCTTTGTTGACATTGATTTATTTCCAGCCTCTGCAATTTCATCGTCTGGTGCATCATGACTTTCATCCATATACATTTTATCAATGTTTCTACCATCTTTGTTTTGAGTTTTTCCTGACATTTTGAATATCGTTATATTCTTTTGTGTATTACAGATTTCTGACATATTCTTATGTGTAACCTTTGAATGAGGATCTATTCTTTTTCTCATATTGTTTATTTCATTCCAAAGTAAACTTGCTTGTTTGTCATCGTTAGAAGCACAGACTATATCCATACCACCTTCGCCAATTCTTAAATCTGTATGAGCATCTGCTGCCATTAGCGTTGTCTTACCATTTTTTCTTGCAATTAGTAAAAGTACATTTTGAAATCGTCTTACCCATCGTTTCAACTCGTTGTCAAATACTTTAAAAGAATATATTACTTCTATAAATGCTTTTTCCCATAACAAAAGTTGCATCGGCATATTATAAAAAGGCTTTTTGCTTTGCAAACATAAATTTTCCATAAAGTCAATTCGCAAATAAGCTTCTTCTGTATCATATTTATATTTTGGATCTTTTAAATCCTTAACCAACTTTTGTAATTCTGTTTTTAATTCTATTCCTGCTATTATATTTCCACTTTTAATTTCTTCATAATATTGTTCTAAGAAAGTCTTATTCATATTGTCTTTTTCTTTCTGCTAGCCATTTTTCAACTGCATCCTCTTCAACTTCATGTCCATTAATCATTGAATATAGCATTCGTATTGCATTCATATAGCTTTGCGAATGTTCCTTATATAGTTTAGCTGCAGTTGTCGGTCTTTGTTTTGTTGGATCCTTAGGATGAATTTGTATAAATGGAAATTTTTTTAATTCTTCCATTCTTTCTTCCAAAAAAGCTATGTTATCTAAAAGTGGATTGATTAACTTTTTCTTATTTTCATCTATATCTTTGAAGATGTTGTCTAATTCTTCTCTTCTAGTCACTATAAACTCCCTTCTTTCAATATATATTTCTATTTTTTCAAAAAAAATGAAATTTTTGCCTCGAGTGAAAAAGATGTACCCCTTACAGTCCCCAACCACTCCTTTTGATTTCTTGGAGGCGGGGCGGGTTATGGTTGATAAGTTTCAAACCATTCTTCTATATATTTGTTCCAATTTTCATTTTTTGATCTACTTAAGCAGACTTCCTTGTCACAATCAACTAGTATGAGCTCAGCTCCTAACTTATCTGATAGTCTTTGTCTTTCCATCTTCATTGGATAAGTTCCTACTACAAAAGCATTTTGCCAGTTGCCTAGTCTCATCTTAATCTGTTCTATTAAATTATTTCTAATTTCAAAAACATTTTGCTGTAGCTTATTTGGTTTATTGTATTTATCACAGAAGCTAATACATTCCCAAATCTTATCTATATCTACGATTAAATCATCGTTTGTTGCTATATTGTTAACCCATGTTGACTTGCCGACTGCAAGGAGATCCATATACTATATATACTTTTTTAGGTAGTTCATATCCAAATCTATTATGTACTTTGTTATGGCATTTGAAGTGAATTAACATTATGTTGTCAGGGTTAAGGCTTATATTATAATCATTAACATTAGCATTTGTTAATGGTATCTTATGGTGTCCAATGCAATCATAAGCTTTTACTATTTCTTCTCCACAATATTCACAAATTAATTTGCCTTCATCATTTACTCTTTCTAATTTCAAATCCTGTAATAGATTTTGCCACTCTTTAGATTTGTATAATTCATGAGCGTTTTCAAACATAATAATCTATTCCTTTACCATAATTCATTATCGATTTGTTTTTCTTTAAGTTCTAATGTCTTTTTACTAAATCCAAGTTTTATCATATTTTCTCTGCTTTTCCTTTTAGCTTCTTGGACTCTAGTAAGACCATCTTCTATTCTTTGTATTGTATCTATTGTTGGTTCCGCTTCTGTTATTGTTTCTGTATCTCCACCGCTGTTTTTCTTTTTTATATGACCTATTGTCATATCTTTTTCTGTTCTTTCTAATTTTCTGATTCTTTCCATCATTCTGTTTTCTCTTATTGTTAGTATTTTATATTCATGTATATATTCTTGCATTTGTAATTCATCATTAGCACTAATGTTATAATTTTTATATAATGCCCATTCCTCTTCTGTTAGCATATTTTTATATATTTTTTCATATTCTCCAGTAACTACTGCATTGTTATTATTACTAGTTGCACCTTTTCCGCCTTTGTTGTTTTTCGCATTCTGGTTTCCTTTATACAGTTCACTTTTGTTCCTAGTTAGTTTATACTGATTTATAATCTTTTTTAAATCAGACAAAGTAATATTATGTTTTTTGAAAATGTCTTTATATGTCATTCCATTTAGATAATCGGTTTTTATATTTTCTATTTTTTTCTGGGTCAATACAACTCACCCACCTCCATTACTTTTTCTCTAACTCTGCCTTTTGCCCTGTTAAAGTTTCCCAGCGTTTTATAATAACATCACAATATCGAGGATCTAATTCCATCGCATAACATATTCTATTGGTTTGTTCTGCAGCAATCAAACTTGATCCGCTTCCTCCAAATAAATCTACTATTAAGTTGTTTTCTTTACTAGAATTTTTTATTAAATACACTAATAAATCAATAGGCTTCATTGTTGGATGTTCTGCATTTCTTGTTGGTTTATCAAATTCTAATACTGTGTTTTGTGATCTACTATCAATAAAGTAATGAGCTTTTCCTTCTTTCCATCCATAAAGAATTGGCTCATGCTTCCATTGATAGTCTTGTCTCCCCATAACAAAAGTATTTTTTACCCATACCAAACATTGTGCTAACTTAAATCCTGCATTCTTGAAAGCATTTCTAAAATTTAGACCTTCTGTATCTGCATGAAATACATAAATAGGACATCCTGCTTTTGCTACTGAATGCATATTCTTGAAAGCATCTATTAAAAGATTATAGAATTCCGTTTCATTCATATTGTCATTTTTTATCTTTCCTGCTGTTCCTTCATAATCTACATTATATGGTGGATCTGTAAGAAGCATATCTGCATATTGATTATTCATAAGACGCATAACATCTTCTTCTTGCGTACTATTTCCACATAATAATCTATGCTTACCTAATAACCATACATCTCCTACTTTTGTTGTTGGCTCTTCTATTTCATCTAGTGCTTCTTCTAAATCGAAATCATCTTCATTGGATCCTATTATATCTTTCAATATGTCGTCTATTTCATCATTGCTAAATCCTGTAACATTTATATCAATATCTGTTTCTTTTAATTCAGCAAGGATTGCTTCCAATTTATCATTATCCCATTCTCCACTAATTTTATTTAATGCTAGATTCAATGCTTTTTCTTTATTCTTATCTAAATCAACTACAATGCATTGAATTTCTTCATATCCTAGTTCTTTTAGCACCTTTATTCTTTGATGACCACCTATAACAGTCATATCTGCATTAATAATTACTGGAGCTACATATCCAAATTCAAGTAAACTCTTTTTTTATTTTTTGATATTCCTCATCTTCTGGTTTTAGGTCTTTTCTTGGATTGTACTCTGCTGGCTTTAGTTTTTCTACGCTTATTTTTTGAATATTCATTACCATACTCCTTAAAACAACTCATTTCATATCTACAATTTTTACATTCTCTTAACATACATCTACTTAAATTCATAGGCATATTCCTTTTATTTTGGTTGCGGTCAGAGGATTCGAACCTCGTCTTTGGGCTATGACCCCAATGTGCTGCCGTTGCACCATCACCGCATATAAAAAAGCCACCTACAAATAATAAGGTGGCTGATTGAAAAAGAAATGAAGAAATAAAATGAAAATATTTAGTATTTTTGCAATTATAATTATAACAAATTATTTTTTGAAAAAATACAGAAAAAATATATAAATTTTCTATAAATTTTCTATAATTTTTTGTTTTTGTTATATTCTCGTTGCATTTTTGCTACAGAATTCTTTATTGCTTTCGTTATTGCATCATATGTTTTATTTTTATTTACAGCGATTTCTTCTATGCTCATTTTTTGATAATATCTCATTTCTATAACATCCTGATTGTACTTTTTTAATATTTTTACTAGATTCTCTACCACTTTTATTTTTAGTTCTAAACTTTTAATATACCTTTTCTTATCTGATATTTTATCTTGTCTTTCTATTACTTGGTTTTCTATACTAGATTCAACATAACCTTTTGCTTTAGGCATTCCATCTAAATTAG
>CANPFO010000015.1 GCA_947573555.1 uncultured Clostridium sp.
GATTTACTGTTTACTTTTCAATGTACTTTTTGTTCCTTTTTGTGTGGAACGATTTTTATTATACTATAAACCTTTTTACTTTGTCAAGTGTTTTTTAATTTTTTTATAAAATAAAAATTAGTAATCTTAGTTCTGTTTTTTGTCATTTAATTTTTTACTAATTCTTTTGTTATTTTATATTTTTCTCTTGCAAAGCACTTTATTTATATTAGCACATAATGTCGTATAATGTCAATACTTTTTTAAAAAATTCTATTTTTTATTTACTGCCTAAGTGCTATATTAGAATACCATGTTAATAATTAAATGTCAATACTTTTTTAAAATTTTTTATTAGATTTTTTTACCATATCTCTTATCTTATTATATTTCAACAAGAATCAAGTCATCTCCTATGCATTTAATATTTTTCCAAGGTATTTCTATATCATTGTTTGAAGAGAATATATTAATTATTTTATTACTCCCTGGAACAATTATAGAAGTTATCATCCCTGTGTTTAAATCTGCACAAACATCTTGAACGTATCCAAGTCTTTTACCATCAGAAATATTTACTACTTCTTTATGCTTAAAATCTAGACCTTTATCCTGCATATATGTAAAACCTCCTTTACAACATAATACATTATATTCTTATATATAAATAAAATTGACTATTATTTATATAATCTTTTTATATGTTCTATAGCATTTTTCTCAAGTCTAGAAACTTGTGCTTGTGATATTCCAATTTCACTTGCTACTTCCATTTGTGTCCTTCCATCAAAAAATCTTTTGGTAATTATCATTTTTTCTTTTTCATTTAATTTTTTCATTATTTCAACAATGGTCATTTTTTCTATCCAATTTTCATCAGTATTCTTGCTATCTTTAACTTGATCCATTATATAAATATTTTCAGCCCCTTCATTATATACAGGTTCTTGAAGTGAAACTGGATCTTGAATAGCATCAAAACTTAATGATATTTCTTCTTTTTCTACGCCTAATTCTTTTGCTATCATCTCAATAGTTGGCTCTTTTCCATTCTCTTTTATATATTTTTCTTTATATTGCAATGCTTTATATGCTAAGTCTCTTACAGATCTACTAACCCTTATGCTATTGTTATCTCTCAAATATCTTTTTACTTCTCCTATTATCATAGGTACTGCATAGGTTGAAAATTGTACTCCTTGAGTCAAATCGAAGTTATCAATTGCCTTTATTAATCCTACACATCCTATTTGAAATAAATCATCTGCATTTTCTCCTCTTCCGTAAAACCTTTGAATTACACTAAGAACTAGTCTTAAATTACCATTTATAAATGTTTGTCTTGCATCTTCATCTCCTTGTTTTATCTTTATAAATAATTTTTCTTTTTCTTCTTTTGTAAGTAAAGGTAATTTAGATGTGTTTACACCACATATCTCCACTTTATTAATCAAAAGAAAACCTCCTTTAGAAATACTTTTTGGTAGTATTTCCAAAAAAGGTTTATCTTATACTTTCATTTATTTGGTGAATGTTCTTGCTTCCTTAACGCGAGTCTTGCTTCCCAAAGCAATTTAAAACGATACTTTATTGTTTCGCTTGGATTTTTTTCTAAGCTCCGTTTTTCCATTGCTTTACAGATGTCATCATCTACAATATTTCCAACAAATGCTTTATTCAACAATCGTTGTAGTGCTGTTCTGGTTATGCCATATTTTTTAGCAATTTCTTCTTTTGTTTCTTCTGGATTTTGGGCAAAATCTTCTGCAAGTTTTTTTATGTCTTCTTCAGTATATTGAGATATTATTTTTTCATCTCTTTTTATTCTAAGTTCTCCATAATGTTTTAATGTTGTTATTCCAGCTTTCTGTACATGTTGCTTCTGATTAAATAGTGATTTTTCTTCCATTTTTCTTACTATTTCTTCTGAAACTAAATTTCTAATTATTGCTTCACCTAATATCCTATAAAAACACGATTTTGTTATATTTTCTGTTTTTACAAAATATGAGCAACTAAATTGTTTTTCCGAATTTGCATATCTTGTAGCTAGTTTTTTACAGAATAATTCAAATTGTTCTACAGTCATCTGTTTTTTCAACTCAGTATAAGTCCGCTTCTTTCCACTCATAGTTTAACCTCCATTCAATTGAATCAAGTCATTTTGCGCTAAAACTAGTTATATTCTACCATAATATAACTAGTTTGTCTATTATCAAAACTATTTTCATTTTACAACTCGGCTTCATAAATAGATTAGAAGTTCTAAATCTATTCTAGGGCACATTCGTTGTTCAATTTAAAAGGAATATAATATAACTTTTTAGCTTGAGTGAAAGCGGCACAAATTCTTATATTAAAACTTCTTTTTGAGTGAAATTAAAGAATTACTATATATATTTTATGCTATTAGGATGCCACTGGAAATATTGCATTTCAAAAAATCTTGAAACTTAAGTTAAAACTAAATTTTATCCTGTTTTGCTCATTATTTCTTTTTTCATTTTGTTTATAATCTTCTTTTCTAATCTAGATATATAGCTTTGAGAGATTCCGAAGTTCATCTGCAACTTCTTTTTGTGTTTTTTCTTTTCCTGTTTTAAACCCAAATCTCATTTCCATTATATCTTTTTCTCTTTCATTTAATTTTAATATTGAAGCTCTTAACAATGTTTTATCAATTTCATCTTCTATATTTCTAGATGTAATATCTGGATCTGTACCCAAAATATCTGAAAGCAATAGTTCATTTCCGTCGCAATCTTTATTTAAAGGTTCATCAATAGAAACCTCTACTTTGATTTTATTGTTTTTTCTTAAATACATTAATATCTCATTTTCAATACATCTTGAAGCATATGTAGCTAATTTTATATTTTTATTTGAATTAAATGTATTTACACCTTTCATTAGCCCAATAGTCCCAATTGAAATTAAATCTTCTATTCCTATTCCTGTATTTTCAAACTTTTTAGCAATATATACAACTAACCTTAAATTTCTTTCTACAAGAATTTGCCTAGTTTTTAGGTTATCTTCTTCTGACAATTTTTTTATTAGTTCCTCTTCTTCTGCCGCCTCTAATGGTGGTGGAAGTGTTTGACTTCCTGCTATGTAAAATATTGGTAAATATTCTATTTTATTATCTTTATTTATGTATTTTGCACATACTGTCTCTATATTATTAATTCCTATTTTTAATAAATCAATAATATTCATTATATTTTCACCTCCAATTTATTATTTAGTATAACTCTATCCCAATCAAAGCATTATATTCTCCCCTTTTGGTTAATGACTTGTTATATATTCCTATTATTACATCTTTTTTATAGTTAGTATGTTCATTTATAACTTCAACTTTGTCTGGTTTTATACCAATTAGCATTCCATTTTGTTTTCCTAAAGAAGAAAAAGGTATCATCTTCAATTTAGGAATATATTCATTTTTCACTTCTTCTGGTATCTTTTCAAAATCACCTCCCAATATCTCTTCTGTATTATTTAAAATCTCTTTTGGCATTAAATCATATAATGAACTTCTTTCTACAACCATAACTGGGTTTCCTGTTATTGGTTCTTTTAACATATTTCCTGTATCTACAATCGCATTTAATATTTTGTCTTTTTTATTTAGTGTTATCTTAACTTGGCATATCATATCCTTTTTAGTTATTTTGTTTTTAGCAAGTTTAAATGATATTATTAATACTATTGTTCCTATAATTGCTCCCATGAAAATCACTTTTAATACATATGTCCCTACAAACATTCCATTTTTAATAATAATACTTTCTGGTTTTAACATATATATCAAATAAGTAGCAACTCCACCAAAAGTAAATGTTGTCAAATAGAATAACATTAAGTTTTTGCACATCTTTTTTACATTTTGTGGATAAAATGCTATAAATATCATTACTATTGATAATATTATTCTTAACATCCAATTAGAGTATACTTGTAATTTAGATATATATTGTGTAACTGAATATATAGCTCCTATCAAACTTGCGCATAAAATTCTAAAGTAATAAATCTTATTTTTAGAAATTAAACCAGTAGCGTATAGTATTATATAATTCATAATTAGGTTTTCTAAAATTATTATATCTATATAAATTGTCATATTAGCCACCTACTTTCTGTATTCTACTATATATAAATTACGAAGTCTGTCTTTTCTTATTGTAGAAAAAAAGAAATAATCGATTATCTTCGATTATTTCTTTTATGTTTATGTAATATATGTCTCAATTGGACATTATTTATTTCTGTTTTTTCTTAAAAATGGTGGTATGTCTAAATCATTTGTTGATGCACCAATTTCTGAATTTGATGGTATTGAATTTATTTTCTTTTCCCATGTTTTTGATACTATATTATCTACACCTATACTAGATATATTATTTTCTGGTTTTTCAAATCCTGTTGCAATAACTGTAATTTGAATTTCATCTTGCATGCTAGGATCTGTAACTGTACCAAATATAATATTAGCTTCTGGGTCTACACTACGTTGTACTAATTCTGCTGCTGTATTTACTTCATGTAATCCTAAATCTTCTCCACCAGTAATATTTATAATAACACCTCTTGCTCCTTCTATTGATGTCTCTAATAATGGACTTTGTATAGCTTCTTTTGCTGCATCTTCTGCTCTATTTTCTCCTGATGCTCTACCTACACCCATGTGAGCCATTCCTGTGTTTAACATTATTGTCTTTACATCTGCAAAGTCTAAGTTTACTAATCCTGGTACTGCAATTAAGTCTGATATACCTTGTACACCTTGTCTTAATACATCATCTGCCATTCTAAATGCTTCTATTATAGATGTTTTTCTATCTATTATTTGAAGTAGTTTATCATTTGGTATTACTACTAATGTATCTACTTTTCCTTTTAAGCTTTCTATTCCTCTTTCTGCTTGTGATAATCTTTTCTTTCCTTCAAATGTAAATGGTTTTGTAACTACTCCTATTGTTAGTATTCCCATTTCTTTAGCTATTGATGCAACTATTGGTGCAGCTCCTGTACCTGTTCCTCCACCCATTCCAGCAGTAACAAATACCATATCTGCTCCTCTTAATATTTCAGCAACTTCTGATTTATTTTCTTCTGCTGATTGTGAACCAATATCAGGATTTGCTCCTGCTCCTAATCCTCTTGTTATTTTTTCTCCTATTTGAATTTTTGTAGATGCTTTTGATTTTGAAAGTTGTTGTCTATCTGTATTTACTGCTATAAAGTCAACTCCTTTTATTCCAGTTTCAATCATTCTATCTACTGCATTGTTTCCTGCTCCTCCGACACCAATTACTTTTATTGTAGCTGTTCCATCCATCATTGTTATATTATTATCATCATATTCCATCATTTTATTATCCTCCCTAAAACTTTTTATTTTTTAAACTTAATATCATACCTTTTTATTTATCAGCTATAAAAAAATTCTTTTACTCTTTCAAAAATATTTTTTATTACACTTTGTTTTGATTTTGTATCTATACTACTTGATACTGTTTTTGTAAATGGTCTTGAAGCTATATATCTAACCAAAGCATAGCTTGTCCTATATGCTGGTTTTGTTGTTCCTATTAGTCTTCCTGTAGATATTTTAACAGGTATATTTAAATTTATTTTTCCTGCTACATCACTTTTACTTATATTTGTAATTCCTTGTCCTGTTAAAACTACATTATTTATTCTAGGTTTTATTCCTTGATTAGTTAAATCTTTATTTATTATTAAAAACATTTCTTCAATTCTTGCTTCTATTATCTCTATTAGTTCAGAACTTTTTATTATTTTATTTTTATTGTTGTCTTTACATGTATTTAGGATAATATCGTTGTCATTATCTATAAATGATTTTAATGCTAATCCATATTGTCTTTTTAGTTTGTCCGCTTCTTCAGTTTCTATGTTTAATACCATTGCAATATCATTAGTTATGTTCTCTCCTCCTAATGGTATTGAATTTGTATATATAAATTTTGAACCTTCAAATACTCCTATGTCCGTATTCTCCGCTCCTATATCTATTATTGCTATATTGTCATGTAATTCATTTTTGTCAAGAATTAAGTTTCTTTCTGCTAATGTTATTGGGACTATTCCATCTATTTCTAATCCTACTTTTTTGAATATATTGTTTAACTGTCTTACATAGTCTTTATCTGCTAAAATTATTTGTGCATTTAATGTAAATGTTGAGCTTAAACTTCCTATGGGGTCTGTTACTACTGTTCCATTATCTAATATTATTTTATCTGGTACTATATCTATTAAAGTTTTTCCTTCAGGTATTTCTATATCTTTTACTTGCATTATTGCATTTTGCACATCTCTTATTGATATTCCTGAATATTTATCTCTTGCTTCTTTTGTTACACTATTTTGAACTATTGTTACATATTTGCCTGGAATTGTTACATATGCTGAGTTTATTTTTAAATTTGTCTCATCTTCTGCATCTTTTATTGTTTTTGCTAAACTTAGACATATATCTTCTTCATTTATTATTTTTCCTTTTTTTAATCCACTGCATTTATATGATATATTACATATAGTTTCTATCTGTTCAAAATTATTTACTTCTCCTACAACCGTTGCTATTTTTGTTGTTCCAATGTCTACTCCAACTATAATATCACCTATTGCCAAGTTAATTCCCCCACTCTTACGCTACTAAATTTCTTGTTGTATTTATATTACATTTTTTTTTAATTGTCAATAGAATTTGTTATATTTTTGTAATATTTTTGTAACGTTTTTGTAATATTTTGTAGAACTGTTGATATTCATCTTTTTTCTCTTTATTCCCCTTTTTTATTTCTTATATTATTTATCTTTTCAGTCCATTTTTCGACATAATATCTTCTTATTATTCCTAAATTTGAAAACATTCTTCCTACAAAAACAATAATTGCTGCTAAGTAAATATCTATATTTAGTTTTTCACCTAATACTGTTAATACTATTGCAAGTATTGCATTTCCAAAAAATCCTGATATAAAAATTTTCATATCAAATCTTTTGTTTATAACAGAAGCAATTCCACCAAACACAGAATCTAAAGCAGCTATTATTGCAATTGCTAAATAACTTGAATATGTATATGAAATCATTGGTGCATTAATGCCTATTACTGTTCCTAATATACATGCTATTATCATAATTAAAATAATCATATCTATCTCCTTTTCATTTAATATAATTATGTTTTATTTCTTTTTTATATTTATTAATAGTAATATTATTTTCTCTTTCTATTTGTATATCACACCCGATATTTTATTAGTTCTTCCACATATCCACCATTTCCTAATAATGTGCTTTCTAGATTAGTTGGATTTCCTATTGCCTTTATCTCATATGGAGCTAATATTCTTTGTTGATTTATAAAAATAATAGAGTTGTTTATATATACTATCTCAGTCATATTTGTAATTCTTTCTCCATTTATTGATATAGCTTCTGCTCCCGCTAATTTTAAATATTCTACTATTATTAATAAATCTTCATTATCAATCTGTCTTATGTTTTCATTTCTAATAATTTCCTCATCTATATTTTTTACTATTATTTTTATTCCTTCGCCTTTTACATCAGTCTTTCCTAAATACATATTTGCTTGTTCTAATTCTTTTTTAATTAGTTTTTCTGCTTCTTCTTCTGACTGTTCTTTTTCAATATATTCATCTAGCCTTGACTTTTTCTCTTGATATTGCTCTCCTGCCTCTTTATATAATTGCTTTAAATTTGCAAGTTCTGACTTTAACTCATCAGTCCTCATTGTCTCTATTGAAGCAATATCTGTTTGTATCACAATTTTAAATTGCATACACATAACAAGAGACAACACAAAACATGATATTGCAATCATTATAACTAAAGTAACTTTACCCTTTTTCATTTATAATTATTACCTCCAAATAATTACCTAATATTACTTAAATATTTAAATTTTAATATTCCTGTATACTTAGGAATTTTTATTTCATCTGATTTCTTTATAGGAGAAACACTTATCTTTTTTCCCTTTAAATATTCTAGATATCCTCCTGGTCTTTCTAAATTTGCTAATGCTTCTGGAGAGCCTATTGCTTTAATTTCAAATGGTGAACCTATTTTTTCATCATTTAAATTTATAATATTTCCACCACAAATTATTGAAGTAGTTAATATTATTCTTTGGTTATTTATCGATATTGCTTCTGCTCCTGCATTTTTCAGTTCATTTACTATTTTTAATATATCAATATCGTGCACCACGAGTTCACTATAATTTGCAATTTTATTAGGATCAATATTAATATTACTATCTGCTACTGTAAATGTAACTCCTGCTCCAGTCACTTCTGCTAGTCCTATTTCTTTGTTAGCTTTTATAATTTGATTTTTAGCTTCTTCTAATTGAGAATTATTTTCAGTTGCCTTTTCAATTTCTTTTTGTAATTCTTCATCTATCTTTTCTGTCTCTTTTATAAGAGCATCATATTTTTCTTTATATTTTAAAACTTGCGATTTTAAATCATTCTCTTCATAACTTTGACTTACTTTATAGCTAAAACTTTTTATTGTTCTTATTTGAATGCATATACCTAATGTCAATGCAAAACACATAATCCCTAATACTAAGCCAATTGATTTTTTATTAGTCATAATAATCATTCCTTACATATATTTTTATATCTCAACATTAAGTTTAAACCTTGGTTTAAAATTATTATTTACATCTCCATTTAAGTATATAATTCCTTCCTTACCTTGATTTTCTGCTAAAATTGCTGGGATATATAACATTTTATTGCTTAAATTACTTTCATCTCCTAAGTATATTGTCTTCTTTTCTGTTTCCATATATAAAATGTAATTTGTTTTATCTTTAATATCTATTATAGATATCTTATCATCTAACTCATAATTTTTACAAATATTAATTATTTGTATTACATTTTCAAGTTTTTCTAAATCTTCTGTGCTTAACCTATTACCTGCTACAATTTGCTCTGCCTCTGTTGATATTCCTTGTATTAATGGTAAATCCAATTTTTGTTCTGAAGTCTCTAAAATATATCCTTGATTATTTATATATGCATATCCATTTAACGAATTAATATTATATTTTTTCTCTCTTTCTTTTACTATAATCTCTACTTTATCTGGAATTATTCTTTTTATTTCTACACTTTGAATATATGCATTTGTTTTTATCTCTTTTTGTACTTTTTTCTTATTATATTTAAATATATTTTGTCCTTCTTCTAATTTCGATAAACTTATTATTGTATCTTGTGATACTTGTTCATTATTTATTACATTTATTTCAGATATATCAAAAACTGGTGAAACTAACGCAAAAACTATTCCTCCTATTATAATTATTAATAGAGTAATTATATTTATTATCTTTTTTATCTTTTTCTTTTTCCTTATTATTTTAGCTTGCTTTTTTGTTAACTTGGTTTGCTCTTGTCTTATTTGACTTTGTTTATTTTTATTTGTCATTCCTATTACAGTTTCTATATCAAAATCAAAATTCGAATTATTAATTTGCTCTTGCTCTTGTTTTTTCTTTTTTATTCTTTTTTCTCTTTCCTTTGCTTTCTTTATCTTACTTTTTTCTTCATTTTCCTCTTCTTGCATATAGTCTATATTGCTAGTTAAATTATATAAATTATCAAATTGCTCTTTTTGCTGTTTAGTCAAAATCTTCACCTCCGAAATTTCTGTTCTTAATTCTATCAAAAAACTTTTAATTTTACAACCAAAATTTAAAATTTTGAGACAAGTGGGACAGGTAAAGTTTGTCTCACCTTTTCTGTTGGTTTTTGTCGTTTTTTAGGAACACGATGTGTACATATTTAGATTCATTATCTTAGGGGGATTCTATTCTTCTTTTCTATGAGTAGATTAAATTGAAAAAGATTTTGTTCATTTCATTCAAAAAGAAGTTGTAGATTAAAAAAATAAGGAGTTTTCACTCAGGCTAAAAAATTATTAATGTATCTTTTAATAAAACTTTGAATGTGACTGGAATAAACTTAAAACTTCTTAATTAGTTTATGGAAAGAGTTCACGAGTGAAACAAAGTGGAAGGGTGCCATAAACTAATTCTAGAAGTTTTTAATTTATGTATGGAACCGAAAAGTTTTATTAAAAGATACATTAATAATTTTTTCCCGTGAACGTTACTTATTTTTTTAATTTACAACTTCTATTTTTCATTCCAATCAAGCAATCTTTTTCAATTTAATCTACTCATAGAAAAGAAGAATAGAATCCCCCTAAGATAATGAATCTAAATATGTACACATCGTGTTCCTAAAAAACGACAAAAACCAACAGAAAAGGTGAGACAAACTTTACCTGTCCCACTTGGCTCCTAATTTTTCTAATTTTTTATCTAAGTTCTCATATCCTCTTAATATATATTCTACATTATCAATTTTGGTTGTTCCCTTTGCTACTAATCCTGCTAATACTAGTGCAGCACCACCTCTTAAATCTGTTGCATTTACATTTGCTCCATATATTCTTCTAACACCTCTTATTATTGCACTTTTTCCTTCTATTGTTATTTTACTTCCCATTTTATTCAGTTCTTGTGCATATTTATATCTATTCTCAAATATATTTTCTACTATTATTGATGTTCCTTTTGCTGTTGTTAGCATTGATGCAATAACTGATTGCATATCTGTTGGAAATCCTGGGTATGGCATTGTTTTTATGTCTATTGCTTTTAATCTTTTGGGTGCTATTATTTTTACTCTATTGTGTTCTACTTCTATTTTGCAGTCTGCTTCTTCAAGTTTATTTATTATTGGTATAATATGTGTATAATTTACATTTTCAACTATTGCATTTCCTTTCGTTGCAGCTATAAAGCACAAAAAACTTCCTGCTTCTATTCTATCTGGCATTATATTATAGCTTAAATCTTTTAGTTTTTTGACTCCTTGTATCTGTATTTGATCTGTTCCTGCTCCAGTTATTTTTGCTCCCATTTTATTTAAGAAGTTTTGTAGGTCTATTATTTCTGGTTCTCTAGCTGCATTTGTAATTTCTGTTGTTCCTTCTGCTAATACACTTGCCAATATTGCGTTTTCTGTAGCTCCTACACTTGGAAAGTCTAAGTTGATTTTTTCTCCTTTTATCTTATCTGCTTCACATTCTATTCTTCCATAGTTTTGGTTTACATTTATTCCTAACTTTTCAAAGCTTTTTAGATGTAAATCTATTGGTCTTGCTCCAATATCACATCCACCAGGGTAAGAAAATACTGCTTTTTTGTATCTACCAATTAAAGCTCCTGCTAATATTACAGATGAGCGCATTTTGTGCATTAAATCTTCTGGTATTTCGAATTTTTCTATCTTAGATGTGTCTATCTTAATTTTTCCATTCTTCTTTTCTACTTTTGCTCCTATTGTTTCTAATATTTTAAACATCATTTGAGTGTCATGTATGTTTGGAACATTATATAGTGTTGTTTTTCCTGCATTTAAAATTGTTGCTGCTATTATTGGAAGTGATGAATTTTTTGAGCCAGAAATTTTTACTGTTCCCTCTAGCTTTTTTCCTCCTTCTATTATGTAACTTGACATTATTTTTTCTCCTTTCACTTTTTATTTTGTAAATTTATTATTTTGCTATATTTTATGTTCTCTTTACGTAAAAAGTGAATATAACAATAATTATTTGATGAAATTTCAGACAAAAAAATAGCCCTCTTTCGAGGGTTTAGTCTAACAACCAATACTAACAGAGTTTGACTCCTAGAAATTTGTCATGATTCATAACTTTTTTAAACATTTAAAAGTGTTAACATTTATATTCATATAAAACATTATTAAATCAATTTTAAATTTCTTTTTTTATTAAAGTTTTGATTTTTGCGACTACTTCATCAATTGTTAAATTGCTTGAATCAATAATTATTGCGTCTTCTGCTCTTTTTAATGCTCCATAAGCTTTATGCATATCATTATAATCTCTCATTCTTACATTTTCTAATACTTCTTCATAAGTAGTATTTATTCCTTTTTGTTTGTTTTCTTCATATCGTCTTTTAGCTCTTATTTCTTCATTTGCATCTAAATAAATTTTCAAATCAGCATTTGGAAATACAACAGTTCCAATATCTCTTCCTTCTACTATTATATCTTTTCCTTTTGCCAATTTTCTTTGAACTTCCACCATTTTTTCTCTTACAGGTATTATAGATGAAATTTGTGATACAATTGCTGTGACTTCTTTTGTTCTAATTTCTTCACTTACATCTTTGCCATTTAATAATACAATATCTCTATCCCCATTATTATTTATTTGTATATCTATCTCATTTGCAATTTTAATTATTTCTTCTTGCTCTTCTAAATTTACATTTTTTCTTAATGTTTCTAATGCCACACATCTATATGTTGCCCCAGTGTCTAAATTTGAAAATCCTATCTCTTTTTCAATCCTTTTTGTTACTGTCCCTTTGCCACTTCCAGCAGGTCCATCAACTGCTACTATCATTTTTTATCCTCCTATGTGTTTTTTTCATTATATCAGATCTCATGTTTTTGTCAATTAATTTATCTAAATTTCATATAATGTTTAGAGGTGATTCTTCATGGCTTATTCTGAAAGAGAACTTTTAGCAAGAATGATTCAATGTGAAGCAGGTCGGAGAAGGAGATATTGGAATGAAGGCTGTTGCATCTGTAATTATGAATAGAGTAAATGTGCCTATTGGTGAATACTCTAGAATATCTCAAGGTGGAAATATTAGAAATATTTTATTTCAAGATGGTCAGTTTGATTGTGCAAGAGAAACTATAAAGAATTCATACAATGCTCAAAATATTTACAATATGAATCCTACTGATGAAAATTATTATATTGCAGATTGGGCTTTGTCTGGAAATAGGCTAATAGAAGCAAGTGAATGTTTATGGTATTTAAATCCTTTTAGGCCTACTTGTAGCCAAATCTTTCCATCAACTGGTACAGGTACTTTTCATACAAGAATAACTAATCACTGTTTTTATAGGCCTACACCTGCTTATTCTAATACTTAAACATAGGAGGTTTTTATGAGTGAAAATTCAAATAATTCATATGATAAAAGAAATGTAAATACTAATAGTAATTCTCCAGAAGTTTTAACTAATAATATTTATACTCCTGCTTTTTTAAGAGAGCAAATTGGTAAATTAATGAGAATTGAATTTCTTATAGGTACTAATAATTTAGTCGATAGAATTGGTATTCTTGAAGATGTTGGAGTTAGTTATATTCTATTAAGATCTGTTGAAAGTAATACTTTAGTTTATTGTGATATTTATTCTATAAAATTTATAACTATTTCTGATTCTCCTTATAATAATTCACGTCAATCTTATTATTATTAATTAAAATTTTATAATGTTTTTCTTGACATAAAGTAAGATTATGTCGTATACTGTGAATAACAAAAATCTCAAGGAGGTAAAATTATGAAACTTCAGGGAGAAAATGTAGGTTTTCGGATTATGCAACTGCAATACGAACCGCTTAGTGAAGAAGCAAAAATTGTACAAGGATATGAAATGTGGCTAGATTATAATCCATTTCATAGAAATGTTTTTGGACGTGATAATTGTGCTATATTAAAGTCCAGTTATACGCCAGGAGGTAAAAGAAATGTACTTTTTGTATCTGGATACACTGTAACAGATTTAGGAGATGGCTTTAAAGAAGTAACATTTGGAATATCAGACCATATAAATGAAAAAGAAGAAAATGCTATTTTGTTAATGATCGGCATAGGTGCTGAAAACGTTCAAACAGATAACGAAAGAAAAATAGCTGGTCGGTATGAGGAATGTATTTTAGAATTATTTCCAAATGATATCGTTAAAGTAACCCGAGGCAATTTAACAGAAGAATTTATAGCAATAAAGATTGACAACCAGATGTATTTAGTTAAAAAGTATAACTAGTAAATTTCTAAATAATTTAAAATTAAAAGCAAAAATAGTATAATATATTTTATTATGCTATTTTTGTTTTTTATTCAATATTTGATAATCGTACTTAAAAATAAGAAAAATCTTGAATTCTAATGTATATTGATGTATAATCTTTCCATAATATTAATGGAGGTATAATATGGAAAAATTAGTAATAAAAGATTTATACAGAAATACAGATAAATTTATTGGAAAAGAAATCAAACTAAATGGTTGGGTAAGAACCGTTAGAGACTCAAAAAACTTTGGATTTATTGAATTAAACGATGGTTCATTTTTTAAAAATGTTCAAATCGTTTTTAATGATACACTAAAAAATTTTAATGATATTTGTAAACTTACAATCAGTTCATCTATTGAAGTTTTAGGTACTCTAGTTAAAACTGAAAATGCAAAGCAACCTTTTGAAATTCAGGCAATAGATGTCAAAATAGAAAGCTTATCAGATAGCACATATCCTCTTCAAAAGAAAAAACATTCTTTTGAATACTTAAGAACAATTGCTCATCTTCGCCCAAGGGCAAATACCTTTAATGCGGTTTTTAGAGTAAGAAGCTCTTTAGCATTTGCAATTCATAAGTTCTTCCAAGAAAGAGGATTTGTATATGTAAATACTCCTTTAATTACTGGAAGCGATGCTGAAGGCGCAGGAGAAATGTTTAATGTTAATTCATTTGACTTAAATAATATACCAAAGACTGAAACAGGTGATATTGACTTTTCTAAGGACTTTTTTGGTAAATCAGCTCATTTAACTGTAAGTGGTCAATTAAATGGTGAGACTTTTGCAGAGGCATTTAGAAATATTTATACTTTTGGTCCTACATTTAGAGCAGAAAATTCAAATACTGTAAAGCATGCTGCCGAATTTTGGATGGTAGAGCCTGAAATTTGTTTTGCAGATTTAAATGATGATATGGATTTAGCTGAAGATATGATTAAGTATATTTTTAAATATGTTTTAGATACTTGCCCAGAAGAAATGGAATTTTTCAATAATTTTATTGATAATACTTTATTAGATAGATTAAACAATGTTATTAATTCAGATTTTGCTAGAATAACTTATACAGATGCTGTTAAAGAATTAGAAAAACATAATGATAAATTTGAATACAAAGTAAGTTGGGGGGTTGATTTGCAAACAGAGCATGAAAGGTTTTTATGTGAAAATATCTTTAAAAAACCTGTTTTTGTAACTGATTATCCATCTGAAATCAAAGCATTTTATATGAAACAAAATCCAGATGGAAAAACAGTTGCTGCAGCTGACCTTCTAGCCCCTGGTATAGGAGAGATTATTGGCGGTAGCCAAAGAGAAGAAAATTACGATAAATTATTGTCTAAAATGCAAGAGCTAAATATGCCAATTGAAAACTATAACTGGTATTTAGATTTAAGAAAATATGGAAGTTGTATACACTCAGGTTTTGGATTAGGTTTTGAAAGAGCTATTATGTACTTAACAGGAATGCAAAATATACGTGATGTTATACCATTCCCTAGAACTCCTAAAAATTGTGAATTTTAGTATTTTTTATTTAAAATTTCGTATATATTAGTATATTTAATCAAGATGTCTTATAAAAAAAGCGAGTATTTAACTCGCTTTTCTATTTTGTAAATTTTTCTATTAGTTTGTTGATATTTATTATTTCGTTTTCTCCTGTTTCCATATTTTCAAGTTCTACCATATCCCCTTCTTGTTTATCTCCTATTACTACTAAATATGGTGTTCCTAATACTTTACAATCTTTAATTTTAGCTCCTATTGTAATATTCTGTCTATCATCTAATATAGCTCCTATATTTTTACTATTTAATTCTGTATATAATTTGTTTGCTAGATTTACCTTTTCTTCATTATCCATTTTTGGAATAATTTGTACTCTATAAGGTGCTACTGATTCTGGTAATACAAAACCACATGCTCCCCATTTTTCATCATTTATTACGCATTTTTCATATAACGCTGCAACAGTTCTGCTTACTCCAATTCCATAACATCCCATATAATATAATGCATCTTTTCCATCTTGGTTTGTAAATTTTCCATCCATCATTTCAGAATATCTTGTTCCTAGTTGGAATATATGTCCAAGTTCCATTGTTCTTATTTCTTTAAAATTAGAGATATCATCTATTGCATATTCATTTTTTAGATATTCTTTATAATCTTCTCTTTCTAAAATTTCTGTATTTAATCCAATACCTGTTTTCTCATCATAAAGTATTTTATCTTCACCTTGTTCAGAAATCATCATAAATTCTTCTGATTTTTTTCCTCCCATTGCACCATTGTCTGCAACTATTGGTATTACTGGCAATCCTATTTTTTCAAATATTTCTAAATATGCTTTTCTAATTTTCTCATAAGATTTAGCCATTCCTACTTCATCTACATCAAAGCTATAAGCATCCATCATTGGGAATGATTTTCCTCTTAATAAATATCCTCTTGTTCTTATTTCGTTTCTATACTTTTCTCCAATTTGGTAATATGTTACTGGTAAATTTTTATATGATTTCAATTTTTCTCTAGCAAATTCAAGCATTGCTTCTTCCCCTGTTGGTGCTAAACAAAATGTTCCTTTGTTTGATTCTGTTATAAGCATTGTCCCATCATTTACATAGTGGTCATATCTTCCTGAATTTTTCCATATTGTATCTGGTTGTAATGTTGGTAATAAGCATTCTATGCAATCATATTTATTTAATGTTTCTGTTATTATTTTTTCTATATTTCTTCTTACTAATAATGGAATTGTATTATATGCAAATAATCCTGCACCATATTGAACTAATTGTCCAGTTTGTAATAAAATACTTTGTCCTGGATACATTTCATCTATGTTATTTAATTTTGTAGTCCCCATTCCTGTATTTGATAATTTCATTTTCATTCCTTCTTTCTTTACTGATATTTAAGTTTATTCTTGTTCATCCCTTTCGGGCTCTGGAGCCTCTATGTTTTCATCTGGTTGTTTTTCTATTAAATCATCTATTACTATTTGTTGATTAGAATCTAATTTATATCTTGGAAGCTCTGGTAATTCATTTATAGATGAATATCCAAACATTTTCAAAAATTCATCTGTTGTTCTATATGTCATTGGTTTACCTGGCAAATCTGCTTTTCCAGCCTCTTCAATCAAATTATATTCTAACAGTTTATATATACATGCATCTGCACTTACTCCTCTTATTGATTCTATTTCTGCTCTTGTTATCCTAGTATTATATGCAATTATTGCTAGTGTCTCTAGTGCTGCATTTGATAAATTAGGTTTTGTTCTTTTGTCTAGTATTGGATATATATATTCATATAGTTCTTTTTTTGTACATAGTTGATAACTTTCATCTATTTTTATAATTTCTATTCCTTTATCTTGTCCTTTATAATCTTCTTGCATAGAATATATTATGTTTTCTATATCTTCTTTCGATATTTCTAAAGAAATCATTAGTTCTTTTATATTAACTGGTCTACCTATAGCAAAAAGTATAGCTTCTATTATAGACTTTATTTTTTCTATTTCCATTTTTCTTCCTTTCATTATGTTTTTCTTTGTTGTTTGAAAATCATTTTATATTATCACATTATTTTAGAATTATGTCAATATTTGTAATTTATTTTTTTAAGTTTTAAAATTTTTATTGATAATTTATTTTTTTTATGATAGCATGTTTTTATACTTATTGGAGGTAAAATATATGAGTGAAAATAAAAAAGAATTAGAAATTGTAAATGGAGATGGTTCAAATTTACAAATTTCACATGTATATGACCATTTAAATACTACTAAACCTAAATGTAATGGTCAAAAACCTAAAAATATTGTTATTCCTAAAGAACAAAAAAATATTAAGAAAAAATAATAAATTAAAAGATTTATTCCTTGATTTTACTCAAATTTTAGGAAAATACTTGCAAAAGATATAAATATATGTTAAAATGTTTTACGTTATAGTGTAATAATTACTAAGAGGAGGTGCAAACATGCCAAATATAAAATCAGCAAAAAAGAGAGTTAAAGTAATTGAAAAGAAAACTTTAAATAATAATATGATTAAATCTGCATATAAAACAGCTGTTAAAAAATTTGAACAAGCAATAGAAGCTGGAAACATGGAAGAAGCTAAAACTTTATTTTCAGAAGCTACAAGGAAAATTGATCAAGCTTGTACAAAAGGTGTTATTGTTAAAAATACAGCAGCTAGAAAAAAATCTAGTTTATCAAAAAAATTAAATTCAGCTATTGCTTAAACTAAAAAATGAAAATTATGCATAGTTTTTATTTAAAACTTGTAAGACCACTTACAGGTTTTTTTCTTGTTGTTTCATTTATTTTCCATTGCAATCTACTATATTTAATAGTATTATTATTTATAGGTGATACATATGATTAAAAATATTATAAATAATTTTAAAAATTTAGATAAATTAACAAAAGTTATTATGAAAAATGGTTTATCATTTTGTTTTATAGTTGGATTAATTTCTTTAATTATTCTTATTACATATAATCTTTCTTTTACTACTCCTATTCTATTTAGTATTGGTTTTATTTTGTTTAAATTAAGTTTAACATTTGGAGTAGAATTTATTATTTGTGGATTAGTTGTAGATAAAATTAAGGCTGGAGTAATATAAGGAAAGAAAAGATGGAAAGAGGCACGTTCCTTGAAATCCACTCTAGAAGGGAATAAGGGTCACTCCTTAAGAAGGGGGATATCTACTATTCCTTTTTTTCTGCTTTTTACATAAGGGTTTGACAATTATTGCTATATAAAATATATATGGTAATTCGTTCACTCCACTCAAAAACAAGTTATACTATAAGAATTTGAGCCGCTTTCACTCAGGCTAAAAAGTTATATTATATTCCTTTTAAATTGAACAACTAATATAATATAACTTTTTCCCGTGAACTTTCCTCAAATTCTTATATAACAACTTGTATTTTTCATTCCAATCAATTATTACCATATATATTTTATATAGTAATAATTGTCAAACCCTTATGTAAAAAGCAGAAAAAAAGGAATAGTAGATATCCCCCTTCTTAAGGAGTGTCCCTTATTCCTTTCTAGAGTGGATTTCAAGGAACGTCCCTCTTTCCCTCTCTTCTTTCTATTTTTTTAATTCTTCTAAAAACATTTCGTTCAACATCTTAGGATTTGCTTTCCCTTTAGTTTCTTTCATTGCTTGTCCAACCAAAAATCCTAAAGCTCTATCCTTTCCAGCTTTAAAATCTTCAATTGATTGAGGGTTTGTTTCTAGTATTTTTAATACTATACTTTTAATTTCTCCCTCGTCAGAAATTTGAATCCATCCTTTTTCTTTTATAATTTCTTCTGGGTCTCTTGCATTTTCAAATAATTCTTCCAATACTTTTTTACCTATACTTGAGCTGATTGTTCCTTTGTCTATTAAAATAACCAATTTTCCTAATTGATTTCCATCAAATGGTATAGCTATTGGTTCAGTTTCTGTTTCGTTTAGTATTCTTGATATATCTGATATAATCCAGTTATTTACTGCTTTTGGGTTATTACATACTTTTATTGCACTTTCAAATAAATCTGACAAATATTTAGATGCTGTAATTATGTTTGCATCTTTTTCAGATAGATTGTATTCTTGTAAATACCTTTGTTTTCTGCTTTCTGGTAATTCTGGTAAATTATTTTTTACATTTTGTATATATTCTTCTGAAAGTTTAATTGCAACTAAGTCTGGCTCAGGAAAATATCTATAGTCTTGAGCATCTTCTTTATTTCTCATAGAAAATGTTTTTCCTGATACATCGTCCCATCTTAAAGTTTCTTGATATATCTTTCCTCCTTCTTCTATAACATCAATTTGTCTATTAACTTCATATTCAATGGCTCTTACTATACTTCTAAATGAGTTCATATTTTTCATTTCTGTACGAGTTCCAAATGGTTCTCCTGGCTTATGAACAGATACATTAACATCTGCTCTTAATGACCCTTCTTGCATTTTACAATCAGATACTTCGATATATTCTAGTATTGATTTTAATTTTTTCAAATATGCCTCTACTTCTTCAGCACTTCTTAAATCTGGTTCAGAAACTATCTCTATTAGAGGTACTCCTGCTCTATTTAGGTCTACTAAGCTTCCTCCAGTTAAATCATTGTGATTCAGTTTACCTGCATCGTCTTCTATATGAATACGTGTTATTCCTATTTTCTTTTTATTTTGATTTGTTTCTATTTCTATATATCCGTGTTCACAAAGTGGCTTATCATATTGAGATATTTGATATGCTCTTGGTGTATCTGGATAGAAATAGTTTTTTCTATCGTTTTTGCTGTCTCTTGAAATTTCACAGTTTGTAGCTAATCCTGCTTTTACTGCATATTCTACCACTTTTTCATTAAGTACTGGCATTGTTCCTGGCATTGCCATACATATTGGACATACATGTGTGTTAGGTACCCCTCCAAATTCTGTTGGACAACTACAGAATATTTTTGTTTTTGTTGATAGTTCTGCGTGAACTTCTAGTCCTATTATAACTTCATAATCACTTCTTGCCATTTATTATCCTCCCTTATAATTCTGTTTCTTCTGAACCAGCTTCTCCAGCCCCTAATTCTGGAAATTGCCAAGAGATTTTTCTTGGATTTTTTCCTTGATTTTTTTGTCTACCTTGATGATACTTATTATTGTTTCGGTAAAACAAACTTTGAAAAAATTCTGTTTCTTTCTTTTTATGTTCTTCTTTTTGTCTAAAACTGTTTTCTGTATCTCCTACATATTGTTCAACATTACAATAACTCCTATGTAAATTATTGAAAATAGGGAGATTATGAATCAGTAACTTTATTTCATTTTTATCCTTTTCATCAATTTTTTCCTCTTTAATTGCATATGCAAGGTTTAGAAAGAATCCTCCAACTTCATCAAAAAGTGGGCGTTCTAGATTGCTTCCAGTAAATTCATCTATAAATTTTGCATATTTACATACTTTTACTATGCTTTCTCTAGTTTCTTCCTCTATACAGACGTAAGCATATACTTTATTTTGTTCATTGTCTATTTCTATTGTACCAAATTTTCCAAAAACATCGAATTGAAATATATAGAATTTCCTCTTTATTTTATCTTGATCAAAAAAATCAAATTCTAATTCTAAATCCTCTGTTTCATTTCTAGTAAAAAAGTCATAAATTCTTATTCTTTCATCAGCTACATATCTTCTTCCTATTTTGGCTGGTACTATTGCTGCTGCTGTAATTAATCTTTCATCATATATGCTTTCCATATTAATTTTAGATAAATCCTGAACTTTAATTTCGTTTCCCCATATTTTTATAGTAGTACTAAGTCTCATTTTTCTATTACCGACTTTTAGCGTTTTTGTATTAAATAATTCTTTAAGACTTGGAAATTTAAATTTCTTAGTTTCTTTTGGTATTGTTGATAATAAGCTAGTATTCGAATCTTCTATTTTGTGTTGCTTATCATCTCTATTTTCCTCATTGTTTTCTATTGTATCAAGTAAGTTCCATATTTCTGGATCATATATTGCATCTGTTCTTTCCATCATTATATAATTTATTTTATTAGCTATATCTTGCATTTCAGGTTTTTGGTTTTTTTTAAGATTAACTATACTATTATTCATTGCCATAATAAGCCTACTAATTGTGTAATTATTGTTATACTTTGTTGTTTATATAGCTTTTCTTTTCCTCTATTATTTTCATACTCTTCAATTTTTAACTGCAAGCTTAAAATGTCTTCTATAATAGTAGATATTTCAGATTTTTCTTCTCTCTTAATTATGTCATTATATTCTTGTAAGAAATCTTTTGCTGCTTCTGTGTCATACAATAATATCTGTGAAATTTTAGCTTTTAATGGTATTAGTTCATTTGTATATATTACATTCATTTTGTTTGAATCCATAAAAGCTTTTTTATCTTCTCTCATCTTTTTCTTATAATCAAAATCCATTATCTCCTCCTTTAAGACAATAAGTGAGATATTTTAAGCTTGTCCTTTTTGTCTCATTCGCTGCTCTATTGCATATGCTGCATTTAAAATTGTTTCTTCTTGAAATTTGTTTCCTATTATTTGCATTCCTATTGGCATTCCTTCTTTATTATTTCCTACTGGTACTGATATTGCTGGAAGTCCCGCTATATTTACTGATACAGTACATATGTCTGCTAAATACATTTCTAATGGATTGTCTGATTTTGAACCTATATCAAAAGCTACTGTTGGTGCTGTTGGTGTAACTATTACATCATATTTTTCAAATGCTTTTTCGAATTCTTTCATTACTAATGTTCTAACTTGTTGTGCTTTTTTGTAATATGCATCATAATATCCTGATGATAATACATATGTTCCAAGTATTATTCTTCTTTTTACTTCATCTCCAAATCCTTCACTTCTTGATTTTTTATATAGTTCTTTTAAGTCTTTAAATTCTGATGTTCTATATCCATATCGTATTCCATCAAATCTTCCTAAATTTGAACTCGCTTCTGCACAAGCAATTATATAATATGTTGCTAAAGAATATTGTGCTATATCTAATGAAATTTCTTCTATTTCTGCTCCCATATTTTTGTACTCTTGTATTGTATTTTCTAATTTTTGTTTTACTTCTTCGTTTATTCCTTCTCCAAAAAATTCTTTTGGTACTCCTATTTTTAATCCTTTTACATCATTTTTCAAACATTTTGTGTAGTCTTTTTTAGTAATATCTTCTGATGTACTGTCTTTTTCGTCATGTCCTGCAATTATATTTAATAATATTGCACTATCTGTTACGTCTTTTGTTATTGGTCCTATTTGGTCAAGTGATGATGCAAATGCTACTAAACCATATCTTGATACAAGTCCATATGTTGGTTTTAGTCCAACTACTCCACAAAAGCTTGCTGGTTGTCTAATTGACCCTCCTGTATCTGACCCTAATGCCCATGGTATCATATTTGCTGCTACTGCTGCTGCTGAACCTCCTGATGAACCTCCTGGTACTTTGTTTAAATTATGTGGGTTTTTTGTTTTTTTGAAGTATGAGTATTCTGTTGAACCTCCCATTGCAAATTCGTCCATGTTTAATTTTCCTAAATTTATCATGTTTTGATTGTTTATTTTTTCTATTACTGTTGCATCATATGGTGATATAAAGTTTTCTAACATTTTTGATGCACATGTGGTTTTTATTCCTTTTGTACATATGTTGTCTTTTATTCCTATTGGAATACCTGCAAATTCACTTGTAATTTCTCCATTTTCTATTTTGGCTTGTATTTCTTCTGCTTTTATTGTTGCTTCTTCTGTTAATGGTGTTATAAATGCATCTATTTCTTTCTCTTTTTCTTTTATTTTATCTGTGTATGCTTTTATTATTTCAGTTACTGTAATCTCTTTCTTTCTTAACTTGTCTTGTAATTCATGTACTGTTAATTCAGTTATATTCATCAATTTTCCTCCCCTGTCTGCTATTTAGTAAAGCTCGTTCCTCGCTAACGGCCTTTATTGTTTACAGAAATTCTTCGCATTTCTGCATCTTTAATCCGTAAAGCTCGTTCCTCGCTAACGGCTTAAAGAACTTTTGGTATTTTGAACATATTCTGCTCTTTTGATGGTGCGTTTTGTAGTAGTGCTTCTTTGTCTTTAAATTCGTTTATCTCATCTTTTCTGAATACATTTTTCTTTGCATTTGCTCCTATTGTTATGTCTAATCCTTCTACTGGTGCATTGTTTACAATGTTTGCAAAGTTTAATATGTCTTGCAGATTAAGCATATATTTTTCTATGTCTTTTTCTTCTATGTTTAGGTCTGCTAAGTTGGCTATGTGTAAGATTTCTTCTTTGCTTATTTTCATTTGACTCTCTCCTCTTTTTATTAAATTTATACTATTATATACTTATTTTTGGCAAAATACAAGTAATTACTGTTCTAGGCTTCAGTATTTTTATAAGGAATTTCATCAATGCTACTTAGTGACAATTATATATTAATATTTAAAGTCAAAGCCCCAATGGTAGACCCTAGCTATGTTTTTGACAAAAATATTAATACATAATTGTCACTAAGTAGCATTGATGAAATTCCTTATAAAAATACTTAAGCTTAAAACATTAATGCACTTCTAATATTGTTGGTAGTTTTGAAATTCTATTATTTGATATTTTTATTATATTTTGTACTTTGCTTTTTGCTTCTTCTAATTTTTCTAAATTGTTTGCATGTATGTATCCTAATATGTCTCCAACTTGTACTTTATCAGCTACTTTTTTATTTAAAATTATCCCAACTGTATAATCTATTTTGTCTTCTTTCTTTATTCTTCCTGCGCCTAAGTTACATACTACTTTTCCAATTTCTTTTGCATTAATCTCTTGTATGTATCCACTTTGTTTTGCTCTCACTTCTTCTATAAATTTTGCTTTTTCAAATTTATCTGTATTTTCTATATATGATATATCTCCATTTTGTTTTTTTACCATCTTCGCAAGTTTATTTAATGCTTTTCCATTTCTTATGTTTTCAATCATTTTGTTTTTATTTTCTTCTAAACTATCACCTAGTCCTGCTAATTTTATCATATATGCGCCTAATTCTAATACTACATCTTTTAAGTCTTCTGGCATTTCTCCTTTTAAGAAATTGATTGCTTCAATTACTTCTAGGTTATTTCCTACTGCTTGTCCTAATGGTTCGTCCATATTTGTTAAGATACATTTTGTTTCTCTTTTTGCTAAATTTCCTATTTCTATCATCTCTTTTGCTAGTGTTCTTGCATTTTCTATATTATTCATAAATGCTCCACTGCCTACTGTTACGTCCAATACTATTTTTTCTGCGCCACTTGCTATCTTTTTGCTCATAATGCTTGATGCAATTAAAGGTATACTTTCTACGCACCCAATACTATCTCTTAATTCGTATATTTTTTTGTCTGCTGGTGCTAAATTCAATGTTTGTGAAATCATACTTATTCCTATGTTTTCCACATTTTGTATAAAACTGTGGATATCTATGTCTGTTTTATATCCTGGTATTGATTCCATTTTATCTACAGTTCCTCCTGTAAATCCTAGACCTCGTCCAGACATTTTAGCAACTGGTACTCCAATTGATGCTACTAGTGGTAAAAGACATATTGATACTTTGTCTCCTACTCCCCCTGTTGAGTGTTTGTCTACTATTATTTTATTTAATCTTGATAAGTCTAGTATTTCTCCTGAGTTTGCCATAGCAATTGCTAAATTAGTTGTTTCTTCTTTTGTCATTCCATTTATATATATTGCCATTATTAATGCTGCTGCTTGGTAATCTGCCACTTCTCCAGATACATATCCTTTTATAAAATATTCAATTTCTTCTTTTTCTAATTTTTTATTATCTCTTTTTTTCTCTATTATTTGTAAAATATTCATTGGTAACTCCTTAAATTAAATAAAACTATAATTATGTGTCTACTAACATTATATAAAGTTTTTAGTAAAACTTCTTCTATGAATTGGGCATAATCCATAATCTTTTATTGCTTGTATATGTTTTGCTGTTCCATATCCTTTATGTTGTATAAATCCATATTGTGGATATATACTATCCCATTCTCTCATAATTCTATCCCTTGTTACTTTTGCTACTATTGATGCAGCAGCAATTGAGTAACATTTTGCATCTCCTTTTATAATTGATTCATATGGTATACCATTTGTATCAATATGGTGTAGTGCATCTATTATTATTAAATCTGGTCTTGTGTCTAATCCTTTTACAACACTTGTAACCCCTTCTTTAGTTGCATTTAAAATATTTATATCATCTATAATGTCTTGCCCTATTATTGCAACTTGATAGCTTATTGCTTCTTCTATAATTTGATCATATAATAATTCTCTTTTCTTTTCAGAGACTTTTTTTGAATCATTTACTCCTTCTATCATAGAATTTTCTGGCATTATTACTCCTGCTATTACAACTGGACCAGCTAAAGGTCCTCTTCCAGCCTCATCTATTCCACATATATTTTTAAATCCTTTACTGTGTAAATCTTTTTCTATTCCTTTTAAATCTGTTAGTCTATTTAATTCTTTTTCTTTCATTTTATTTCCTTCTTTAAATGTTCATATTTTGTACTTCATTTAGTGAATGATATTGTTTGTCTTCATCTTCCACGCCTTTTGTATTATATACTTCTACTATTGCGTTTTTTATATCATATTTAACTATATATAATCCATTTTTTTCATCTGATTTTACATTTATAAGCCCTATATCTACTAAATTTTCTGTACTTAATTTATAATAATATACAAATTCTTCTTGTTCTTTATTTATTATATTTTCATATTTTGAAATATCATTTGTTATATCTTCACCTTTTAATTCATTTTTAGCCTTTTCAATTCTTTTAGCCTTTTCTTCTTCATTTACAGTTTCTATTTTTGTTCCTAAATTAAAATTTGCTTTTTCTACATATTCTTTTCCTTTTACTTTTATTAGTAACATATTTGTTTTTAAATTTTCTATTTCTGATTTTTTTATTATGTCGTTTCCTGTTCCAATCCCCACTCCTGCTAGTATTATTAATAGTATTATTGTTATTATTAATGCTATCATTGTTATTCCTTTGTTATTTTTCATATTTACCTCCGTTTTTTGTTTATTATATATTTTTTTATCTTTTTTTTCAATAGATGATTGTCTTTTAATTAATGAAAAATTACACTTTTTTCACATAATTTTCACAAATATATTGTATTCTATTAGAAAAATAAGATATGATATAATTATTAGTAAAAATTTAGGAGGTCTTTTAAATGGAAGAAAATCAAAATAACGAATCAAAATTCAAAGCAATTCCAGTAACAAGTAAAACTTCATATAATAAATCATCAAACACAAAAACTGGATTTGGAAAAAGTGTTCTATTACCATTTGTTAGTGGAATTGTAGGATGTTCTGTTGTAATAGGTACATGTTTTGGAGTTCCTTCAATAAAATCAAAATTAATAGGAAATTCTACAAACAATGTTAGTACTTCTAACAATAACTCTACTGAATCTAATGGATATGTTGAACAAATCTCTTTAAAAAACTACTCAGATACATCTGTATATGCAGCAAACAAAATATTACCATCAATAGTTGGTATTAAAATTGAATATACAGTTAATACAAATTCATTTTGGGGAATGGGCTCTAGTACTTCAAATGCAACAGCATCAGGTTCAGGAATTATAATTAGTGATGATGGATATATTTTAACAAATAATCATGTTGTCTCTTCTGCGACCGAGTCAAATTCATATTATCAAATATCAGAGGCAAAAAAGGTTACTGTTACTTTGTTTAATGATACAACAGAATATGAAGCTAAAATTATTGGAAAAGATGAACAAACCGATTTGGCTGTTATAAAAATTGAAAAAACTGGTTTAACAAAAGCTGAATTTGCTGATTCAGATAGTGTTAAAGTTGGTGAATTTGCAATGGCTGTTGGTAACCCTGTAAATATGACAAGTACTGTAACTAGTGGTATAGTAAGTGCTGTTAATAGAAAGATAACCGACTCTGATGGTAAAACATTTACTTGTATTCAAACAAATGCAGCTATAAACTCTGGTAACAGTGGTGGTGCTTTAGTTAATGGTGAAGGAAATGTTATTGGAATAAATACATTAAAATTATCTGGCACTGGAATTGAAGGTATTGGATTTGCAATTCCAATAAATGCAACTACTGATATTACATCTCAATTAATTCAATATAGTAAAGTAAAAAGACCTTATATAGGTATTTCTGGTATTGATTTAGATGAAGCTACTGCAAAAAGATATAATTTAGTTATAGGTGTATATATAAAGTCTGTTGAAGATTTTTCAGCAGCTGAAAAGGGTGGTCTTAAGAATGGTGATGTAATTGTAGAAGCTGAAGGTAAATCAATTACAAAAATGGATGAACTAAATGAAATTAAAAATTCTCATCAAATTGGTGATGAAATAAAATTAAAGATTAATAGAGATGGATCAGAAAAAGAAATCACTATAAAATTAGGCGAACAACCTTAAATTTTTGTTGCTATAATTTTAAATTATAGCAACATTTTTTATAATTTCTTTTAATCTTCATTCTTTATTCACAAAATGGACAAACTTTATTATTATAATACAAACATAGTCAGAAAATAACTGACTTAAATAAAAAAACATCCCCTTTTATTTTCAAAAAAAGAGAAATGAGATATCCCCCATTTCTCTTTTTTATATTATTAGAAAACATTACTTCCTATAGTATAACTATATCCATTTCACTTGTCATATTATTATTTCCATATGCAAAAATTATATAAATATTATTATTATAAATAAAAAATTCATTTATATTTTCTATTTTGTAAATTTCACTTCCTGTATTTCTAGTAAATACATTATATCCTAGTCTTTTTAATTCTTCTGCTTTTCTTTCTTCGTCTTTGATATTATTATCTATTTTATCTTTTACTTTCTTTGTATTTAAGTTATACTTATTTATGACATCCTCTAAAGATAACATTTTATTTTTCTCCAAATCATAATTTAATGTTTGTATTATTACCCTTTGTGCATCTGTTCCTTGTTTCAAATCAGAATATATAATTAATGATAATATTTTATTTTCTATATTAGCATTATATTTTACTGTATAAATAGCATTTATTGCATCATTTTCAAGTATTTCTTTTGATTTACTTTCAAACGTATTGCTAATTTCTTTATTAAACATTTCTATTTCTTTATTTGATATATTCACGTATGGAAGATTTATATTCAATTCGTGTTCGCTTGTTTCTTCCTTTTTCTGGTAATATGTATATATTATACTTAAATTTTTCTTTATTTTTTCTGTATTATATTCTTGTACATCTTTAGGTTGATTATCAAATATACTTTCAAAGTTTGCTTTTAATGACGCCTCTTCTTGTTCTGTTCTTTTTACCAATTTATTTATTCCAAATAAATTATCTATTACATCATTACCTAAAATTTGCACTCCTACAACAATGATTATTGAAAACACACAAATTCCTATTACAGCTGCATATATTGTAATTCTTTTTTTACTCATCTTCTCTTTTTCTGGCATTTCTAAATTCATTGGAATACTCCCTTTACAATAAATTTAATCTTTAATTTATATTATACTATACTTTAATTAAAAAAGCAAAAATCATTTGACTATTTGGCTTTTTTAAGTTATTATATATAATATTAATTTATTTAGAAATGAGGAATTTTAAAGTATGATATGTTCAGAATGTAAGAAAAATCCAGCAATACTTTTTTATGAAAAAATAGATAATGGAAATAAATCAATGGAAGGTTTGTGCTATGATTGTGCTAAGAAAAAAGGCATTGATGCTACAGATGTTTTATCTAAGCAACAAGACGTTTTATCAAAAGATAAAATTAATTTAGCAGATATGAATAAGCAATTAGAATCTATTTTTAAAGACTTTGCTGAGAATTTAGATATAAATAATTTACAAAATATTGAAGGAGCTATTACTTTTGGTGATTTAGAAGGTGAAGAAGATTCTGATTATGATGAAGAAAAACCAAAAATTGCTGGTGCAGCAATTCCTTTAGGTTCAATCTTTTCAAATATGTTTTCACAAAACAAAAAGGAAAATTCACAAGAGAAAAGTCATCAAAATGAAGATAAAAAAACTGTTAAAGTAGAAAAGAAAAATGATGTAAAACAAAGTAAAAAGAAAAAATATCTAGATACTTATGGAACTAATTTAACAGTTAAAGCTAAAAATAATCAATTAGATTTAGTAATAGGAAGAGATAAGGAAATTCAAAGAATTGTTCAAATTTTAAATAGACGTTCAAAAAATAATCCTTGTTTAATTGGTGAACCTGGTGTTGGTAAAACTGCAATTGCTCAAGGATTAGCAATTAAAATTGCTAATCAAAATGTTCCTGCCAAGTTATTAAATAAGGAAGTTTATCTTTTAGATATGACTGCTGTAATTGCTGGTACTCAATTTAGAGGTCAATTTGAATCAAGAATGAAAGGAATAATTGACGAATGTAAAGAATTTGGAAATATTATTTTAGTCATTGATGAGATTCATAATATTATTGGCGCTGGTGATGGCGAGCACTCTATGAATGCAGCAAATATTTTAAAACCTGCTCTATCTAATGGAGAAATTCAATTAATTGGTACTACAACTTTAAAAGAATATAGAAAGTACATAGAAAAAGATTCTGCTTTGGAAAGAAGATTTCAACAGGTTTTAGTTGAAGAACCTAATATTGAAGATTCAATTGGTATCTTAGATGGAATTAAGAAATATTATGAAGAATATCATAATGTTAAAATTTCGACAGACGTTATTAAACAAGCAGTTACAATGTCTGAGAAATATATTCACGATAGATTTTTACCTGATAAAGCAATTGATATATTAGATGAAGCTTGCTCTAGAATCAATTTAGAAAACAAAGAATTATATAAATTGGAAATATTGAAAAGAGAATTATCTTCAGTCCAAGCTCAAAAAGAAGAAGTTGCTCAAGCAGATACAACTGAAGACTATCAAAAAGCTGCTGATTTAAAAACTCGCGAATGCCAAATTATGGAAGATATTGATAAACTAACTCAAAAAATGAAGCCTAGAAACCTTACTGTGCAAGATATCGCAACAGTAATAGAAAGTTGGACAAAAATTCCTGTTAAAAAAATAACAGAAGCAGAAACTCAAAAGCTTTTAAGCTTAGAAACAAACCTTCATAAAAGAGTTATTGGTCAAGAAGAAGCCGTAAGTAGTGTTTCAAGAGCTATTAGAAGAAATAGAGCCGGACTTCAAAATGAAAAAAGACCACCTTCATTTATATTTGTGGGTCCTACTGGTGTTGGAAAAACAGAACTTGCTAAATCTTTAGCATATGAAATGTTCGGTCAAGAAGATGCTATTATAAGAGTAGATATGTCTGAATATATGGAAAGCCACTCTACATCTAAATTAATAGGTGCACCTCCAGGATATGTAGGATATGAAGATGCTGGGCAATTAACAGACAAAGTAAAAAGAAAACCTTATTCAATTATTCTTTTAGATGAAATTGAAAAAGCTCATCCAGATG
>CANPFO010000016.1 GCA_947573555.1 uncultured Clostridium sp.
CTAATCTTTTATCGTAATATGGTTTTATTTCCCTATATTCTTCTTTTTTCTCGCCACTTATGATCATATCAAACCATTGTTTTTTTATTGGTAACACTAACATTTTCTATTCCCCCTTCGGTAAAGCACACACTCTATCTCTTTGCATACTCCTTAACATAGATGACAATATAACTTCTTTGTCTGCTTTTAAATCCCTGCTTCTAGCTGGTCTTATACAATACAACTCTTCTAATCCATCTATTGGCTCCATATAATAACTTGTTCTTTTGGCCCCATGTTCATTTATTATTTCTGTTTTTTCTCTTTCTTCTAGCCTATCTATTGCTACATAAACACCAATTCCAGCTGGTATTTCATTTTTTACTTGTTCATATAATTCGTAAGGCATAACAAAGTAATTTTTATGGCCTATAAATGTTAGATGATTCTTGCTGTGGAAGTCTTGTTTAGATTGTTTTATTTCATAACAAGTTATTTCCCTTTGGCAGTTATATTTGATGCAATCTACTATTTCTCCACCATACCAACCAATAGTACACTCAAACACATAAAAGTCGTTACGACTATCAAACTTTGCTTGTAGTAACCTCTCTAGTTTTCTAGTTCTTTCTGTTTTCATTTCTATTCTCCACCTACCTTCCTGCACATATTCTTTTCGCTGTCCCAAGCTGCACATTGTTCTTTGTAGCATTCACTAAACTGTTGTGTCTCAATCAATACTTGGTATTCTCCTTTTACAATATTATCTATATCAACTATTGGCCTTCTAATATTTTGTTGTATAACTTTGTACATTTCAGGACATTTCATGATTACATCTCCTCTTCTTTTTCCGCTTCTTTAATAATTGTTTCAATAACATTTTGTACTGCTAATGGTGTATATCTTATTTTGTTATAATGAAAAGCCTCTGCAATTATTTCAGCATCATTTCTTTGCAAGCCACAACCCATTAGCAACTTTTTAAATCTCTTTCTTGTAATTGTTTCTAACCCTACCATTTTGTGTAATCTTCTAGCTGATGCCTTGTCCATTGTAAATGTGGTTTCAGTTTGCATTGATTCTGCATAATATCTTATTGCATCCACAGCATCATCCTTTTCTGCAAAACCATTTTCAAATTGTGTTATTTCTGCAATCTTCTTTATATTACCTTCCTTGTCCTGTATGAAAACATCTCCATCCATTATTTCTTTTATATTATCTGTTGGCATATTGGTCCTCCTTTCTTTCCGATTTATCTTTATCATGTATTCCAAATGGTAATTCAAATCCCTTTTCAAATACCCATAAATGGTACATATTAGCTGCATCAATTAATCTTTCACTACTTGGAAATACCTCGACTGCTGTTCTATCTTCGCCAAATAAGCTATTCTTTAACCATTGTTTTTCAGCCCATGTTATATCTGTTCCATTTAGATTTCTAAAACAACAGTGTATTATTTTCCCCCATTCTGTTTCAATTTCTCTTGTCATGGCTGCATATTGTCCATTATATATGTAACATTTATCCATCTGTGCAAACCATCCACTTCCTTGCTTTAACGCTTTAGGAGATGGCTTTTCAATCCACCTATTTTCAGTATTTATTCTCACTCTTCATCCTCCTTTGCTACTTGTAAAATACACATAAGCCCAATTCCTATTATTGTTCCTATAAATATACCTAATAAAAACTTAAACATTTGCAGCACCTACTTTCCATATAATTCATACATATGTATTGTTTCTCTTAATGAATCTAACTCTATATACTGTTCTATTATTGTTGTTTCTTGGTCCTCTACCTTGTTTTCTAGTTCCTGGTTTACTGCTACATATCCTGCTGCAAACCCTAGTATAAATGATATTATTATTACTAAAATTCCCTTTATGCTTTCATTTCTTGCATGTATTTCCTTGTCATAATACTTTGTTTTCATTTGTTTATCACCCTTTCATATTTGGTATGTATTCTCTACATTTCTTACAACTATTGTAATAATCTGTAGGTGTCCAGTCTGTTTTTACTAATACTGGATAGTTATATTTCATACAGGCGAAGTCTCCCTCGCCTATATATTGGCACTCATCACATTGCTCACAATTATTTATTGCACCCTGGTATTTATATCTTTTTCTTTGTACTGGTTTTGCCATTATTTCTCCTTCCTATCTGTAGCATAATGTATTTTTGCAAATCAATATTTTTCTTTGTTCTGCAGATATTTAGATCCTGGATTTCGTTCTCCAGCTCCACAATTCTATTTTTTAGTTTCCTATTTTCATATACCTCATCGTAGTAAAGTTGTTCGTAATCTATATCTTCTTTCATACTACATTTCCTTTTTTCTTTTATTTACTTTATCCATGACCTTGGCAACTGCAACCCCTGCTTTTGTTAGTTCTTTGTCATTCTTAAATAAGTTTTTTTGATTCATTATAAAAGACTGTGCATAAGACACCAAAATCAAATTGTCTAGTGCTATATTCTGCCTATTTCCATCTGCAAATATTAGTCTATGCTTTTCAGGTATTGGCCCATTTACTTTTTCCCATAATACCCTATGCTTTGGTCGCCATTTGTTTGGCTCTGCAACTTTTACAAGAACATATCCTTCTCGATCTATTCTTTCACTTCCTACTGGTTTATGATTTTGTGGAACTTGGCCTTTTTTGAACATTGTTGCTTTACATTTTTCATATTGTTCAGGGCTCATATAGCCTTTTTTTCCTTTATTAGCTGGTATCATTCCTTTTTGAAACCTGCTGTCAATACCAGACCTTATTTTATGATTTCTTTTACAAGTTTCTATTTGGCTTACTTTTAACTCTAGATTAAAACGATTATTTACCATTTCTGTTATTTCTACTGCATATCTTCCTGGAGCTATTTCTCTAATAAACTTGATTTGTTCTTCTGTGAACTTATGCATTGCTTCCATCTCCTATTTGTAGCATATCTGGTATTTGATTTGTTTTTCCGTATTCATCAAAATGCTTTTGTGCTTTTAGTGCTAATTCTCCATTATTTATAATTGTTTGTGCAATATGTGACATTGATTTTGCTCTTTCCATTTCTTCTTGTAGTGCTTCCCCTTTTAGTTCCTCATCGTTTAATCTTTCTAATTCCTCAAATAAGTGATTATTTAGATCTACTAATTTATTTTTAGTCCCCATTTTCTTTTTCCTCCTTTGCACTTTGTATTTGATAGCATGCTGCTCTTACTTCCTTATATATTTCTTGTGTCGTCCATTTTTTTCCATTAGTTCTAACAGTTATTGGTAATCTTTCTTCATAGCCTGCATAATCGTAGCAATGTGCATAATCCCATCCAATAAAGTATCCTTCTAATTTTTGGCTATCCGATATATATAAATGATCTTCTGCGTATGTTATTCCACCATGTACCTCTATGTCTATATCGCTAACACCTTTACCAAAATATTTTGAATCTTCAGGTATTTTTATATAAGCTACTGGATGTGTTCCTAAACTTATAATGTAATACAATAACCCAAAACAGAAACCTGTATCTAATATTTCTCTTTTATAATCAAATTGATATTTCATTTCTTTCATGATTCTCTATACCTCCTTAATTTTCAAATTGTATTTATCTTCAAATACTTTCTTTTTAGTTATATATTCTTTTGTCTTAAATCCTTTTGTATCAATAATTTCCGCTGTCCCATCGTTATGAAATACTATAAAATCAGCTTTGTATTTTAATCCAGGAGCTAGTATAAATACAGGCTGCAAACAAAAACCTTTGATGTCTCCGCCCTGCAGCCTTAATTTTAGTTCACAATAAAAGTCTGCTTCTTTTTTGCTATCGAAAGTTTGTCCATCTACAGAAGTTTTTACTGCTCCATATTTGCTTTTTTTATTTCCTTTTTTCTGATATTCTTTGTATTGATCAACTGTCCAATGTTCCTGCATATTACTACTCCTTTTTGCTCTTTGCACATTTTAGATCCTTTACAACTCTTGGTGTATATTTCCTTGTTTGTTGGTTGTTTATTAGCGTATCTATATTGCTTATAGCCTGCCTTGTATCTGCTATAATTCCTTTTGTTATGTATTTGTCTGTATAACCTTTCAATGTATTTATAACTTCTAATTTATCCTTTAATACTCGCCTTTCTTTTCTAGTTCTAATCAATTCCTTTGATACTTTTAATATTTCCAGCCCGCTTAAATTTCCTAATTCAAGTTCGTGTAAGTAATCTTCCTGCTCTGCACCTTTTAAGTCTATTTTGCTTTCTAGTTCTTTTTTTATATCATCTAACTCTATAAATAGCTGCTCTATTTCTAATAATAAAATTTTTGATTCTTCTATGTTATCAATTTGCATATATATCAACCTTTCTCACTTGTATATTTCTTATATTCGTGTTTGTTTCCCGAAGTTATATCTACGAACATAAGCCGTTATTTTGTTTTATGTTTACTTTTAATCAATTTTAGCTTTACAAGTAGGTCTATAAGCTCCTGTGTTGTTTTGCATTTTCTTATTTCTACTGATATTGCATCTGAGTATGCTATACAGCCTACTGCAAATCCTATTATAAAAACTAATATATAAAGCATAATTCCTCCTACATACTTATATGATTTCCTGTTCTTTGTTTATTGTGTTCGCAGGTTTCGAATAAACCTACTGGCTTACTTTTTAATAAACAATGTGGAAATTCACAATTTAGAGTTGGCACACACCACTCGCAATTTTCACAAATTTTTAGTCCCCTAGAAATTAAATCTTTTTCTTCAATAAATGCCATTTCTAATAATCCCCCAATTCATAAATTGTATCTGTATCAAGCTGCTTGCTTAATTCCGTTTGTTCTAATGCAGAAAGCAAACATTGCTTAAAGTAGGCCTTTGGTTTTTGTATTTTTTGTTTTGTATTAGCAACTGCGAAATTCCTTAATGCATAATCTATATGTGATATGGTAATGTTCATTATTTTTTCTCTTGTTACTGGATTCATATATATTTCTTTCATTATTTCAGTAACTTCATCACCTAGACTACCATTACTGCTGTACAATCCCACCTTTGACTGAGTAACAATATTATCGAATACAGCCTTATCTATCTCATCCATCATCCCTTCTAAAAAGCTGCTGCTGTTATTTCCTGTGCTGTGATTAGATGGATAGATAGATTTCATTTCCTTTAATTTAATTTTATTTAATTTCTTTTGATTTGATTTGATTTCATTTAATTTGCATATTTTTGCATATACATTTTTTAATTTTGCACTACTTTTGTATATCTTTTTATATGCACTTGCATTACACTTGCATATTTTTCTTATGCTTTTGCATTGTTTTGCATTTCCTTTTGTATCTTTTTCCTTTTTCTTTTCCTTATTCCACCTTGCATTTGCTGCTTGGCTTCTTTTTTCTTTTAGATCTTCGTATTTTTCCATTCTTCGTAATAAACTTGCTGACCAAAAGGACTTATTGTCTGCATTAAATAGTCCATTACCGCTTTCGCTATCTGTATATTCATTTATACAATCCGACAAGTATTTCTCCACATCTATACTTGTTCCTGTTTGCATTTTTATTGCCCTATATGTATTTTTATTAAGAGGTAATTTGTATGTTGCTTCATTTCGTAGCATTTCAATAATGGCCCAATACAAGCCATATGATTCAAACCCGATAGTCACATCTCATTGCTAATATTTTTGGATCCGATAATGCATTTGCATCATGACTAAAATAGTAAACATCTTTTTTTATGGCCATATATTATTACCTCTCCTTTCCTTTATCTTTTAGAACAGTATCCATTGTAATTTGCTGATTTTTATATACATCGTTTAAGTATCTACCTTCACAAACTGGACCAAAACCTCTTTGAATACTTTTCCATGTTTTCAATTCTTTACCACACATTCTGCATTTAAAAGAATTATCTTGTATATCTGGGCATTTTTTTAACGCCTTTATTGCTAGACTTATAGCCTTTATATCTTTTAAATAAATCTCATCTAGTTTATTATTGTGAATGAAACTTAATCTATCTTGTTTTAGATTTTCTAATTGAGTTATTGCTTTTATACTATTCATATAACCACCTCATCAAAATGGATATAACTTTAGTTCTATATTTAGTCCTGGTTGTGCAATAGTAGTTTGTATTCCTGTATGTTCATATACCTTGCTTTGCATAATTCCCTGATTTGAATTATCATTTGAAAGGTGGCAAAGTATAATATTTTTTGTATATTTTAGATCGTTAGCTTGTAAAAACTTCAGTACATTTTCCAAACTAAAATGGCTTTCTAATAACCTGCTATATCTAGTTTTATTTATTACTCCATTTCCCACATTTTCTTTTGCAATTTCTGTATTATAGTTGCACTCTAAAAGTAAATAATTTAATTTACTAAACTTGTATTTTATATAATATGTATCTGTAGCATAAAGCAATTTTTCTCCAGTTGGCTTGTATTGTATTAGAAATCCTAATGGCTCTGCTGCATCGTGTTGTATGTCAAATGGTAATATTATAAAATTACCTATTTCAAATTGCTTTAATGCTTCTATTATCTTAAACCTATGACCTGTTAACTTTAGCTTTTGAAAAGTCCCTGCTGATGCATATATATTTATTCCATTTCTAGCAAAGTCAGGAGCATATTTTAAGTGGTCCATATGTTCATGTGTAACCAACACACCTTTTATCCCTCTAAAGTTATATTCAAGTTGCTTCTGTACCTCCTTAAAATTGATACCTGCATCTAATATCAATTTATCTGCTTGTGAGGCTTCTATCAGGTAGCAGTTACCTGATGAACTGCTACCTAATACTTTTAGTTTCATTAAAACGCTGGTTTTTCTTCTTTTGGATCTTTTTCATTTACTGATGCAGCATCATCTTTTTCATTTTCTTTTTCAACTATTTCTTCGTTTTCTTCTGCTGGTGATTCTTCTATATCAATTTCTTCTTTATTTGCGTTTTCTTCCACTTCTTTGCTAACCGCTTCCTCCTGGCTCACAATTATATAATCCTCTGGGTTTAATTCTATTGCTTCTTCTGCAGTATAAAATCCCATTGTTAAATCACTACAATGTAATCTTGCAAAGAAACTTACAGCTCTATATCTAATCATTACTTCAGGCATTGTTTTCCACTTGCTTCCTGACTTATTTATCCAGCCTTCCTTTTCAGCCATTTCCATTGTGATCCATGGCCCATCTAGTCTATTTCCATCGTTATCTAAAACATATGCCCTGCATTTCATATCAGTTTTTCCTTCGTTTATCATTTCATATTGTATATTTGTTTTGAACTTTTTACTTGCATTTATTGTTGCACTTAAAAACTGACTGCTCCAAGCTGGCCTACCATTTACTATGTATAAGTTTTGCATAACCATTAAAGGGTTAGCATTTAGTCTATTCGCCACATCTATTGCTATAACAATATTGGCTGGGTTATTATAATAATCTTTTGGAATAATTGTACTTTTTGCTAGTGCTTCTGACATCCTATATACTTGTGCAAAATCTCCTACACTTTTGAAAGCATCAAACTTTCTTAACTCACTATTTTCTGTTTTTACTAATTCCTTTTCTTTACTCATAATTATTCAACCCCCATTTTTTTAATCATTTTTATAAATTCTTCAGCATCTTTGCCTTCAATTTTTCCTACCATAACCTTATCTTTTGTTTCTTTGTTATTATCCTCCGCATCCACTTCCTGATCCGCTTCTTTTAATGCATTACCTGCTACAAGTCCACTTATAAAAGCTAGTCCTACTTTTTCCAATTCATTTAATTCTTCCATCTTTAATTTGTCCCCCTTACAATAAATTTCATTCCTGTTCTTTCTTCGCCTTCTATATTTACTATACTAAATGCAGGAATACATACTAGATCTACCCCTGATGATGCTACAAATCCTCTTGCTATTGCTATTGCTTTTACTACTTGGTTTATTGCTCCTGCCCCGATTGCTTGCAATTCTACTTTTCCTTTTTCTGCTATTATTCCTGCTATTGCACCCGCTACTGAATTTGGGTTTGATTTACTTGATACTTTTAACATTTCACTATTCATTTATTTTTCCTCCTCTTTTTAATCTTCAAATACTGATAGTTTATATTTGCTTCCACTATATCCAAAACATAGATTTCCACTATCACATATTAATGCTAATTCATCTAATGTTACCTCATTAGGACATTTATAAATTCTATATTCTCCATGGCCATAGCAGGCTTTTCTTGAATAAACTATATCGTTTTGTTCTAATTCTTCGCTTGTAGGTACTTTATGGTCAATATCACTAACTTTTAATATTTTGTATTTTTTCTTTAATTCTTCATATATTTGTCCATTTATTTTCATCATTTCCCTTTCATTTTCTTTGAAAGCATATGATGAATATATTTTTTTCTCCATTTAAACCACCTCGATTCTTAACTTTTGATCTTCAGTTACTATCAAGCTAATTATTTGTGCACTTATTGTATGTAGGCTATTTATACTTTCTCTATTATCTATAAATATTGGTGCTGATGTGTTGTAAAATCTAGATAAAGTTTTTATAATATCTAATCCAGCTAGTATTTTATGTGCATTATTTACATCCGCATATGGTACACCATTTACAAGTGTATCGCAGCACTCAACAAGTCCACCATTAATTTGTGTATCAAATAACCTGAATCGTACTATCTCAAAATTACTATTGATTGCGTTTTCTAATAATTCTACTTTTGTTTTTGTAAATTCTTCTATTTGATATTGTTGTGCTTCCAGCTCTTGTACTTTTTGCGATATACTTTCTTCTTCCGCTTCTAGTTCTTCTATACGAGCTTTCGTTTTCTCTTGCGTATCTCTTTCATTTAGTTTCTTATCTATTTCATTTATTTGATCCACTAGCTTTGCTTTTTTATCGCTAATTTCTGTAGTATCACTTTGTACGATTTTAGATATTGCTGTTTGTAGCTCCTCAACCTGTTTTACTTTCTCCTGGTATTGTGGTAATTTAGTTACATCAAAAGGTCCTATGCTGCTTTGTTCTTTTGCATTTTCTTCTAATTTTGTATTTATATCCAATAACTCTTTTTCTGTTTTTTGTATCATCTCTTGTAGTTCTTCTATCTTATTTCTATTTTCTTCTATAACACTATTTAAAGCCTGTCCTTCTTTGTTTATTCGTTGCTTTTCGCTCCCTTTGTGTTCATTAAAGTTACTTATAAATGTGCTTTTTAATTCTTCTTTCTTTTCTGTTGGATATTCCCTTTTACAAGTAGGGCAAATAAATGAGTTTGGATCAAATTCTAACTTTGTATTTAATAGTTCATCCCATTTTTTATATAATTCTTGTTTACTAGATTCTGCATTTTCTACCTTTTGTTTTCTTTCTTCTAGTTCTGCTACAAAATTTCTTTTTCTACTTTCTAATATGGCCTTTTCACTTTCAAGTTTTATTGTAGCTTCCGATTGCTGCTTGCTATGTTCTGTTTCTAGTTTTAGTTTCAATGTATTTAACTCGTTTTTTGCTGCTGCTAATTGGTCAGCTTTTTTCATATTTTCTTTAGCTCTAGTTTGAATATCTGTCATTTCTGCATCTATTTTTTGTATTTCTACTTTACAATTAGCCTTTTCTTTCTCTAGTTCTTCATAATTAATATCATGTTCTGTAATTAATGTATTAGTTAGCTCATCTATTCTTATTGGTATTTTTTCTTTCTCTTTGTTCAAGTCTTTAATTTTAGAGGCTACAACCTTGTTATAATCTTCTATTGTTCTTCCATCTAAATTATTTTTTAATATTTCAAATTGTTCATTTGAATTTAGGATGTCCTCATCTGTAATAGTAGTTCCTGAAATGTTTACTAATAACTCTCTTCTTTCTTTCCAGCTCATTTGATTATTAAAAAACAATGGATCCGTTATTAGTTTGAATAGACTTTCTGGTATAATATTATTGATTTTTTCCTCATAATCTTTCTTCTTTACTGGTACTTCATCAATCCAATAACTAGTTTCGTGGCCAGAAAATTCTTGTTGTTCTTGTCCTCTTTTCTTTACCCATTTCTCCTGAAGCATTTTTCTAAATATCATGTCTTGTCCATCTATTATTAAAGTAGCTTCTACTTCGTGTTCTAAATGGTGTATTGGATTATTGTCCTTGTCTAGTGTTTTTATATTAAAATCTTTTCTGTCGTTACTATCTTTGTCAAAAAATAACCATTTGAAAGCATCAAATACCGTGGTTTTTCCTGTTGCATTTTTACCATATATGTCTGTATTCTTGCCATCAAATGCAATTTCTAATTCTTTTATCCCCTTAAAGTTTTTCATTTTTAAGTTAAACAGTTTTATTTCCATTACATTTCCTTCCTTCCCTATTTATTATTGCTTGTGCATCTTCCATTGCTTCCTTAAATCCACAGTCAGCACATATATCTGTTTTATTATCTCTACGACTTAACGCTGGTCTTTTTCCAAGTGGTCCTCCACATTTAGGACATTTCTCCATTTTTACCTCTCCTTTTACAAATATTCTTCATACTTTTCACTTATATTTTTGATCCATTCTACATCTACTCTATCTAAGTATGTACTCCATGCTCCCTTATAGGTATTCCACCACCAGCCTTTTTTCTTCAAGGCATATATTAGTTGTGGCTTACACTTCATAGTAAATTTTATATAAGCTCGATCTCCCTCAATATAAGATGTAAAATTTTCATCTTCATAAACTATTTCTTTTTTTATTTCTTTTACTTCCCCATTAATTGATGCTTGATATAATTTATATATGTTACTGTTTTTTCTCCATTTATATTTTTCTTGTAGTTGCTCATATATTTCTATAAATTTTTTATTATCAATAGTTGCTAGGCTCATAATGTCTTTTGTTGGATCTAACCCTAGTTGCATAAGTCTTTTTATTCCTCCAACAATATATTTTACTTTTTCATCTTTTGAATCTTCTTTTTTTGCGTTTTCTACCTGCTCTCTTAAATCATCAAACCATTTGCAAAATTCTTGTGATGCTTGTAATATTTGTTCACTTTTGTCGAGCTTTTTAGCATTATAGTTTGCTGGTCCTGCTACCATAACTGGTACATGCTGTGCTTCATACTCTAACATTTTTGAACATTTTTTATAAACTTGATCTAATATTTTTTGTTTTTTAGCATCAGATATTGGCCACTCCATAACTTCGTTAATATATGATTTATAGCTTTGTTCTGCGTGACTTCCTCTATTATAGAAACTATTATTGTTTGCCCTTCGTATTAAGTCCTGGTTTAATTCATGTATTTCCATATTACTCCTCTCTTGATTTCTTTAAATATGTGTGCTACAATACTCAAAGAAACATTTATATAAGTGTTTTAATTAGAACTATTTACTACTTTTGCCGGTGGTCTGTAGTTCTATTTCATTTTCCTGACTTGGTAAATCCAAATCATATAAGTCAACTGCTATCCTTCTGTAGCTTTCTTCTGCGATTTCTTTCATTTTTCTTATTGCAATTTTCGAATCATTATAATTATTAGCTTCGCCAATATCAACGATTCGCTTTAATGTACTTAATATCTGCTGCTTAAAATCTTTTATTTCATTATTTTTATGATCTAATTGTGAATTTAGCAGTTCTATTTTGAAGTCTTTATCATTTTGTAGCTTTTCATTTAAGTTAGTACTGTCATCTTTCATATGCTTTCCTGGCATTTATCTCACCCCTTTCATCAAATTTCTTAATTTATATTTCATTGTGGCCAATGTTATAATGTGCCAATAGTAACATTTATCTAGTCTATCTGGTTTATTTTCTTCCATTTTTTCCACCTCTTTTTTTACTTTCGCTTTCTTCATAAATTGTTTCAATTACTAATATAATCAATAGACCCAAAACTGGTATTAAGTATTCTCCTCCATATGCTATACGACCTCTTATCTTGTTTGCGTAGCTTATTGCTAATATTGTCAGTATGATAGTCCCTATAATTATGGCTATCTCTAATATTCTTACTAAAAATTTCTTCTTATTTACTATTTTCATTTTTATTCACTCCTTCTATTATTCCAGCGTATTCTTTTAAGAATTTACTTTTTATAATGTTATAACTCCATTTTCCTCCAGGTTTTTTGGGTGGAGTTGCACTTCCAAAGTTTACAAATGGCAATCTTTGGCTTCTTAACCCTGCCCTTATATACTCTGCGTTAGCGTGTATCATTCTAGCAGCTTCATAAGGTGTTAGAGTTTCAACTGGTTTCAAATCTTCCATGTTTACCTCCTTTAATGTGTGGTGTTCCGCAATTTTAATTTTTTCATTTTTTTGTTCCTCCTGTGCTTTTTTTTCACACTATTTTCAAAAAAAATTATGTGATTTCTACATATTCTTTGTAATCGAGACTGTTCTTTTCACAATAAGCAATAAGTGCATTGCAGAATTTTGGACTATCTGCAGTTATTCTTTCATTTACTATTGCACTCACATATTCCCTTCCCATTCCTATTTCCTTTGCAAAATAGGAGTTGTTATCGTGGAACTTCTCTTTAATAAGTAGCCTAACCTTTTCTACTTTTGCTTCCATTTGTGCAGCCATATTATCTCTCCTTTCTCATGTGTGCTTTTTTTTCACACTTGCATTATATACTTATGTTTTTATAATGTCAATAGGTTTTGTACTTTTTTTTCACATTTTTTGTTGATTTTTTTTTCACTCCGTTATATAATATGTTTGTAAGGAGGTTTAGCGTAATGTTTGACCAAAAAAAATTTAGTGATATCTTGAATAAAATAGTGAAGTTATATGGCAGCATAAGCGAACTGGCTAATACTACTCGCCAAAGCAGAAGCTATTTTTCTAAATATATAAACCTTAGGCTCCAGGCTCCCCCAACTCCTAAAGTGCTAGAAAAAATTGCGGAGGCTTCTAGAGGAATAACAACTTATGATGAGTTAATGCAGGTATGTGGATATTTGGATTCAAATACTTCATCTAAAGAAATCATAGCACAAAATATATGTAGGGACTTTGAAAATGAAATAGATTCTCTTCATATAAATAATATAGATAAAGATTATATCTTCAATATACTAATACACCAAAATGAAAAAAACTCTACTATTTTGCACGAGTTAAGCAATTATATAGAAGCTAATTATGGCAATAATGATAAAACAAAAAAATTATTTGAAATTTTGGAAGTTATAGATCAAAAAATAAAAGATATTGTTATTCTTCCAAATAATATAGGAATACCTTTATATTCCATATCTACTAATAATATGGTTAAAGTAGGATATTTTCCTTTTGAATATGATACAAAAGACTATATTGCTGTAAAAGCTGCAAATGATAAAATGCTCCCTTTGCTTGGTAAAGATGATATAGCTGTTATATATTTACAAGAAAATATAATCGATGGCCATACTTTACTTTTACTGATAGATGATTCTTATTACGATATTGCAAAGATATTCTCTGAAGCTAACATTTGTAAATTATACTTTATGAATTCTAAATCTGAAGAATTAGAATTATCAAGAATAAAAGTAATTGGAGATGTAGTTTTATCTCAAAATAAAAGTGCATTCAAAAAAGGAGGTTTACATGGGACTATTTAAGAATAAAAACAATAATTTAAGTTGCCCCTTGATTCATTTAGAAGGACTACCTTTAGCAGCACAAACATCCTGCATTATTTCTTTAATAAATGATGCTTTAATTATTGAAACTATGAATAGTAAACAGAGATTTGAACTTAACATTTCTCAAGTTATCACTATTCAGCAAAATGCAAATCGACAAGTTACAGAAAAGAAAAAAAGTGTTGTAAAAAGAGGAATTGCTGGTAATATGTTATTTGGATCTACTGGAGCAGTTGTTGGAGGTTTATCTGGATTGGGTACAAAAGAAATATCTCAATTAGTATATGACTTAACTATCGTTTATACTACAAATACAAATGAAACAAATACACTAATATTTAGGTCATTAAATCATAATGTTTGTAACAATATTATTGAAAGTGTAAATTGTAAAATACCTGAAGAAAAAAGAAATATAAAATTATAAAAAAATCGGACAATGTGTTTAGTTTTTTGCGGAACACCACACATTATCCGGAGCGTAAACACTTCGAGAAGTGAATACTTTTATATTATATATAAAAAGCTTTCATTTTTCAAGTGTTATTGATGAAAAATGGAGGTTTTTTTAGTGAATAATAATTTTAATAGAAGAAGAAATGGTACAGGAACAGTTGTATTTTTAGGAAAGGGCAGATATAAGCCATATGCTCCAAGGTTACTAATTGGAAAAGATGAATCAGGTAAACCAATATATTTTGATATAGATACTTTTGAGGCGGAATTAGATGCTTTGGTATGCCTAGAAAACTGGAATAAAAATCCTTACCCTTTGAAAATTGACAGAACCAAGTATGATCGTATTATAATTTTTACTTGTTTTCCTGGAACAGATAAGCCTTATCCATTAGTTCCAGTTGATAGTAAAAAGTCCTCAATACATAGAAAAGACAAAAAGCACTATACATTCAAACAAGTATTTGAAGAAATGCAAGAGGCTTTATTTCCTGATGAAAAGGAAATAAAAAAAGAATTAGAAGATCATATCAAGCCTGAAAACAAATATGCTTATCATAACTCAAGAAATATGCTAACTGCATATCATAATTCTACAGGATTATATGATGTTATATATAGGGAATTAAGAACATCAGATTTTCAAAAATATATGCAAGAATCAGGAAAAACCCCTAGTGCTATAAAACAAATGGTGCAGCTATATAAAAATATGGATAAGTATGCATTCCAAGAAGATATTATAGATAAAAGTTATGCTCAACATATAAAGAAAACACCTATTAGCAGCACCTCAAGAAGAACACCTTTTACTTATGAACAAATTGAATATTTATGGAATATACAACCTGAAGATAAAAAGGAAGAAATAGTCAAAGACATTTTACTGTTAGCAAACTATACTGGATGTCGTGCTGAAGAATTATGTTTTATCTATACTGAAAAGATACATTTAGAAGATAATTATTTTGTTGGAGGATTAAAAACCGACAATGGTATTAACAGAGAAATTCCTGTACACCCTCTAGTTAAATATATCTTTGAAAAATACTATGATCCAAAAAATGAATTTTTGTTTATGAAAGCAAATGGCAAAAGACTATTTTATGCAGACTACAATAATTATTATAATAATAGTTTTATAGAAAAACATGAATTTATAAAAGGTAAAACTGCACATTGCGGAAGGCATGGATTAGAGACAGAATTACAAAAACTAAATGTTAAACCAACAATAATAAACTCTATCCTTGGTCATAAAAATGGTAATACTGGAGATGATATTTATAACCATGTTTCTATGGAAGAAAAACTAGAAGCAATAAAAATGGTAACCTTCAAAGCAGGTAAAATTTATGTACTAAAAAATGAAAGAAAAACCTCGTAAGACTTACTAAAACTTACTTGGTAAATAACAAACTAATAACAAATGAAATGCAGTAAATCGGCAAAGTGCTGGTATTACTGCATTTTTCTATATATTGTTTATTCCTGCTAAAAGCAAAGTCATGCTGAATAAATCAGCTTACCCTGTTTCCAGGTATCACTAATAAGATTTTATCTTATAGTGACTAATTTTGAATACATTTATATTTTAACACATTTATTTTATAAAAAAAATATATACACTTAAATTTTTTTCTTCTTACTCTCCCCTACCTTTTAGAGTTTTTTTATATCCACATCTTCATATTTAGTTGATTTTTTCATTTAAAATGTTATAATCATAATACAATTTTATTTTAAGGGGTGGCTTTTATGTCAGAAATATTAACTACTTGTGATAAAATACACGAATTACCCAATAATACATTGGCTATTTTGAGGGATACAAATGATATTCCCTGTTTTGTTTTAAAAGATTATAATACAAAAGATTTAGATAATATTAATATTATTCATTATTCAATACCTGATTCTTCAGAAGTATTTTTATTAAAACTTTCTAATAATAAAATTTATAGATCTAATTTTGATATTAATGAAACAAATAAAAATATTTTTTCAACACTATTTTCCTTACCTTTTATTAGTGTTTTTTTATTTTCTAATGAGCCTGATGTTCATTCTATTAGCAAAGTTGCTTTAAAGAGAGTTAATTTTAAAAAGGAAATTTTTGATTTATCTGATAATAATGAAATATGGAATTTACTAACTACATAAAACAAAGTTCATTCTAGCATTAAAATAGAATGAACTTTGTTTTAATTTTACTTTTTTACATTTAACAAATTAATTTAATATTTATAATTCTTTAGATAACTCTTCTAAAGTTACTTCTTCGTTTGTTTTTTTATTATACATTTTTATTTCAAAATCACAAATTTCAGCATAATTTACTATTGTTTGAAAATCTGGTTGACTGTTTTCTCTTTCATAACTAGAAATTGTGTTGTCCGCAATAGACATTTTATCTCCCATTTCTTTTTGTGTATAATTAGTATTTGTATTTCTCATATTTTTTAAAATATTACCTATTGAAACCTGTTTCATCTCTATTCCTCCTTCTCTATTATTTCAAAAAAGGAGGTATTTTTCATAAAATTGCAAGAAACTTGCAATTTATTTTGATTATGCTATAATAATATATAATTGTATATTATAGAAAAAATAAAAAGAAAGCTGAAATATTGCCTTTATTTCCCTTTCTTTTCAATGGTTATAGTTATTCCATGAGTATTCGCTATTTGTATTAGTGTTTGCATATTATAATTTCTTTTTCCTAATTCAAATGCTTGAATACCTCTTTCACTACGATGTATTGTTTTTCCAAAGTCTTTTTGAGATAATTCTGTCCACTCTCTTATAATACGAATTATCTCTTGTGGATTATAATCATTTGCTACAATTTTCATATCATCACCTTAATCCTAGTATGAGTTATTATATAGCAAATATTATTTTTTTAGTTCAAAAGACATACACTTCGTATGTGTTATAGTTTTTCTATAATTAGACAAAATATTAAAAAGGAGGATTAGTATGCACTTATCTGAAGAAGTAATTAGTTATATAAAAACAGTTAATATTCCTAAAACTATTAATTCTAACTTCTTAATTTCGGACTTAGATAAAATTATTTATGCTGCTACTTATGAAGATGATTATTATATCTCTAGGCCTTTAAATAGCAATTTACTCACTTTAATAGAAAAATGGAAACAACTTCCTGTATCAGAAGATTTATTGTTTATGGAAAATGACTCTACTATTAAACTTATTGATAATGACATTGAAAATTATTCTGCTCAAATGATTTTTCCAATATACCTAAACAATTCTATTGAACGGATTGGCTATTTATTTTAGAAATTCTGGAAAATATATTAACTCTAGTCCTAAAGCTCCTAATACTATTAGAAAATGGATTATGAAATTGATGGGATATGAGACTTTTCCAGTTACAAGAAATATTTTTTAGGAGGAACAAATGAAAAAGAGTAAATTAAAAGATTATTTATCTATTATATCTGTTCCTATGATTCTTATTGCTATTACGATTTTTCTTTTAGTGTATAATTATTTTACAGGAAAAATTGCTAAATTTATCCCTAATTTATATGGGTTAAGTGCAATTATTGTTTTTATATGTGTTTCCTTTATGGTTTATAATATTAGATATTATAAAAAGGGCAAACTTTAAAGCTTAATAAGCATTGATACAAAATAATAATGTATCAATGCTTATTTTTCGGCTTTACTTATATGCCGAATTCAGAAAATCTGCAATCTCCTTCACTGTTTCAAAAACTTTAGCACCATTTCGTTCAACCATCTTAGATACTGCTTTTAATGATCTTTCCTGTCCTTTATCAAACCCATCTGGAATAACACAAAATAGTGTACTTTCTGGTCTTTTGTTACTGCAGTCCACTACCTCAGCGATAGAAAAAACGCCTGTCATTTGTGATGTAATTACAAACAGAACATATTTTGCTTCTTCTCTAGCCTTGTCCTCTCTCGCCTGACATTCCGGTGTCCAGTCATCAACAACAGGATTAAAGAATTCAACCTTATCACTTAATTGTGATATTAATTCTTCCCGCCAAGTCGATTCATTGCAAGTGCCTCCAAGAAATGTTGTATTTGCATAATTTTCCATATACAATTCCTCCAATTTTTTTATTTCTTCCTGCTATCCTTACAAATGAAAAAGGAATTTTTCTAAGAAGATTAATTATATTATAGCACATTTTATGTTAATTTGCAAAACATCTCACAGTTATAAAACCATGAGATGTTCCGAAACAATTTTTTAAAAAATCTGGTCAATAATATCCTTGATATACTGACCTTCTTTTAATTCAATTCGTTGCTGACATTCTGTTTTCATCATATTGGTAACAAAATTGTCCCAATTATTTCTGATGAATTCGACAAACTGAGTATCATTCCCCCTCTGTTTATAGTTGTTTAAATATGTTTCTTTTAGTTCTTTGCTCGGATAAACCAAAATGAATGGTATTCCATTTTCCTGCAATGCCTTAATTACAGTATCATGAGTAGATACGAAAATAACATCTGCAATTCCCAAATTTTCCTTTATATGCTCCATATAATTCTGAGGAAATATTGGATTTCGTACTCCTTTACTTACCCATGAAAACTTACTGCTGTCAGAATCTAATAATACTAAATTAGCTGTATTATTTTTAAACATGTAACTCTTTCCTGTTCCGGGAAAACCTGCAACTACTTTTGTTTCTTTCATTGTTCATACCTCCGAATTTTAAATTATTAATGCCTACATATCATATTGTAAACAGAGATATTTGTTTAGCAATATATGTATTATGATATCATATTTTACATAAAATTTCAATACTAATGATATTTCTATTCTCTATATTTTCCAACAATCCAATTTTTTGCATTTTGAGTATTATCTAATAGGTATTTACCTCTATACCTTTCATCATCTCCAAAAGGAAAAAAATCTAATATCTTATTTATATATTCATTGTCCATTATAACTAGCTCTTTTACTTTTTTAAAACATTTTTCTGTTATTTCATCCATTTCTTTAAACTTATCTTTAAAATATAAATTACTCTTATATTGGCTCATAATAATTGTAGTAATTTTTTTATTTGAAAAAATTTTTTCAAATGTCCAAAATACTTTGCTACTTATCTCATTAATCTTTGTAGGTTCTTTACCTAACTTTATCCATGCCTCTGTTAGCATATCTTTAAAATCTTCATTATTTAAGTTTTTATTGTAGTTATTCATATACTCTGCAATTATCATATCGTCTATGCAATGATTTGATAACAATAAATCAAATTTATTAGGAATATCTTCAAAAGCATTTTCAAAACTCTTATTTATAGTTATAATTTTAGCATTAGGAAGTATTTTTCTATATTTTTCATTAACATATTCCAGAACTTCAGTATTAGTATCTATAATATATAAATTTCCTTGAAAATTTACCTCTTTTAAAGCATATGCTATTTTATATCTAAATCCAGGTGCAATTTCAACAGCATTCTTAATATTTGATTTATGAGCATTTTGTATAAGTCTTGCAAATATTTGTCCTATATACCATTCCCATTCGTCATCAGCAATATTATCTTTAAATTTCATATTCTATTCCTCTTTATTAATATAATTATTTATTATTAAATAAAAAAAGTATTTCATTTCTCTTATCTATGAGAACAAAATACTTCTTTCATAATTTTCTTTGTAATTAAAGAGCTTTATCTTTCATTATCATCTTGCTCTTTTTCATCCAATCCACCCATCATTCTTCTGAATCTAGCTTTTGTTTCTGGATCAAGTTTATTAATTTGTACTGATACTTTTTGTTCTGCTTTTTCTAAATCTTTTTTTGCAGAATCTAAATCAGCTTGTCTTGATGTAACAACATCTCTACATCTTTCTACTTCTTCTAATAGTTCAAGCATTTCTACCATTGGTGATTTACTTTTTACTTGTGATCTTCTTGTTGTACTTTCACTTCTACTTGGACTTGTACTTCCTTTTCCACTATAACTTGAACTTCTATAACTACTTGCTCCCATAATATTACCTCCTAAAATTTATTCTTCATCAATATATATAATAACACAAAAAACGATTTTAGTCAAATTTTTACAGTTTTTTAATCATTTATGTCAATTTATCTTCATATTCTTTGCCATTAATTTTTAGTTTTATATCAAAATTTAATATATCTAGTAAGTTATCAAATCTTATTTTTTCACTAACCATAATCTTACCATTTTCATTTGAAGAATGTCTTATCATTACCTCTTCTTCATTTATAATAGCTTTTGCAAATTCTATTTCTATACTAGAGAACGGCTCTATTACTAAATAATAAGATTTCTTTGATATAACCCAATAAGTTAGAAAGTCTTTGTATAATTGTAATCCTAATATACTTTCTTTATCATTATTGTAATTGTTTCTTATATTTGTTTTTATTAGTGCATTTATAATTGTATTTATTGTATTGCTATCAATTTGTTTTGTATCATAAATATAAGAAAGCTCTCCATATATATTTTTATTACCATAAAGATAATTCCTATCTGCATTTATTACATATTGTTTGAATTTAATGTTAGATAAATCTAATTCATTATTAATTTTATTAAATAATTCATCATATTCTTGAACGAAATCCATAGCATTATTTATGAAATAGTCTATAGTATCTTTATCAACTAAATCATCTTTAAAAAATTCATCAACCTTTTCTTTTATCATTCCCACTTTTTCATATTCTATATATTCAGTATCATTAAGTAATAACTTCATACCTAATAGCATATTATTCTTATTCTCTTTTTTGTATATTAAATACTTTTGGAAGAATCTTGAGAAGTCAAATAAGTATGTAATATCTCCGTTATCTTCTACTACATTTGTTTCGTAATAATTAGGTAAAAATTTTCTTGATAATACATTAAATTTTTTAGATAACTTATCAATGTATTTACTATACTTTTTGTAATGTAAATTATAGTCTAAACCTAATAAATCACAGAATTTTATTTTCATATTTCTTTCGTATTCTTTATTCATTATGTCTTCTAGCCTATTCTGAACTTCAGTAATATTTTCTATATTTGAATTATCTAAAATAGATTTTATCATTAGTTTTTGTCCTATCAATTCATACCCAAAATAATTTGACTTATATTTGTTAGTATTTGAATATTGAGGAAATCTTCCTTTTACAAAAGTTGCTGTATCAAAATCAATTAAGTTTCCATTTGTTGATATATTACCTACAGACCATGAACCATGCAAAAATCTATCACAAAACTTGTTTGCCTCAATCTTTGCTAATTTTTTGCAAAAGTTCTCTAATTCCTCCATTATATATTTGTCTTTATTTATTAAACTATTACTAATTCGATATAGTTCTTTTTCTTTATTTACTCTTATTTCTATGCTACATGGTAAATTATAAGTTTCTGCTCTAATAATATCATCTGAATCCATATACTCATCTAAAAAATCAAATCTTTCTTTTGTTTCTAATATTGCTAAAGTTTCAAAAGTTGGTATAGCAAAATCTTTTGCTAATATATTAGCAATTACAGTTTCTTTAATTGTTGCAGATAATGCATACTTTCCATTACTATAAATTGATTTAGGAGATGTTGCAAGTTTTGTTTTATCTCCCTTTATATTAAAATTGCTACCATAAAAATATGCTCTACCAGAACCTAAGTTACCACTTAAAGCCATACCTGTTGGATCTAGTTGTTTATCACTATAAGCTTTTCCTACTAATTGCTTGTTTGACTTTTTTTCATCTAAAGTTATTGAAAACATTTCACTTATTTTTTGTTTTGCTGTTTTCCATTCGTATTCTTCATTAAATATTTCTTCATATAATTTAGAATTAATATAAACTACATTATAGTTCCCTTTAGTCTTATATACATCTTGTATGCATAAGTTATCTTCTTTAAATAATTCTTTTATATGTGGTGTTTCAATTATTTCTTCCATATCTTCCTACCTTATTAAATTATTTTCTTCACAAAACTTTATACAAAATTCACATCCATAGCAAGAAGTTTCGCAAAAGTTTTGCTCTAAAATTCTATTTGGTATTACTTCTCTAAATCCGAACTGTCCCATATTTTCTGATAAATCTAACATATTTATTACTGTTTAAATTTTCTAAAATCTTCTTCAAACCTATTTCAAAATAATTTCCTAAAAATAAATCTTTATGCATGTTAAATACTTCACAAGGATAACAATCTCCATTGCATTTCATAAATATTTTAGGACTTACAAATTTTCCAACTTCCACACCAAATTTATTATCACATTCATTTATAGCTTCATATACTGTCATTTTATATGTTTCAATCTTATCTTTAACTTGAACATTACTATTTACATAGTATGAATCTGTTAAATATATTCTTGCACTTGGAAATTCTCCAAACTTTTCTAAATAAACATTATATAGCTTAGATAACTGTGATTCTTTTTCTCCTTTTAATCTAGTATGAACAATTCCTAAATTTAATTCTTTTATTGTATAATGACTAGCTACATAATTTATAATATTACATATATATTCTAATGGAATAGTTTGCTCTCCTATTGATATTTGTATAGATGGCACAAAAAATTGATTATTAAAAAGTCCCGACTCTTCCATTTTTTCAAAATAATATTCTACATTCTTTCCCCAGAATCCATTTGAAATTATTTTACTAACATCTATTTTATTTTCAGAATATTTTATCATTTTACACATATTATCAAATTCTAAAAAAGGCTCTCCTCCAGTTATAGCAAAAGCAAGTATTCCCTGTTCATATAAATCATCTACTAATTTATATATTTCCTTTTCAGTTAATTTAGTCTTTCCTAATTTTATGCTATTTGCTGACATTCCACAATCTTTGCAATTACAATTACATCTATTCGTAATCTCAAAAGTAAATTGTATAGGCTTTATAATATGTTCTCTATTGCCTTTTTCTTTTTGCCATTTATCTATATCTTCATAAAATGTTTCCTTTTTTGAAGAATATTTACCTATTGTTGGATCACAATTTTGTTCATTTATAGATAAAAATTTTTCCATTATTTCATCTTCCACTATATTTATACCTCTTTCCTATACCAAAATTCATCTTCTATTGTTTCATATAGCTTAAATCCTCTTTTTTCATAAAACTTTATTGCTATATCAAATTCTTTAAATGTGCATAATATAATTTCTTCATATTTCTCTTTTTTAACAAAATCTAAAAATGAATCATATAATTTATTTCCAATTCCTAAATTTCTATATTCAGAATCTATATAAAAACAATTCATTTTTATAATTTTATCTGTTTGTTGTAATCCACCACATGTTCCTACAATTTGATTTTCTTTATTTAGTGCAATCCAGAACTTATTGTTTCCTGTTTTATACTTTTCAACTAATTTATGTTCAAAATAATCTTTCCAATATGTAAAACCAAATTCCTCTGATGTAATTCTAATAAGAAATTTGATTATATCTTCTCTTTCTCCATATTTACATTCTAATATTTTTATTTCACTATTTTCTAACATAATTTCTCCCTAATTACTCTTGTTTTAATTTTTTTATGTGCCAATCACAAATATCAACAAGTAATGTATCATCATTAAATCCTATGTAATTCATTAGCCTTTTAAATCCTTTATCTGTTTGTTTTAGTGTAATATTACCACCAATTTTTTGATACAATTCTTTATTCATTTCCCATAATTTTATTGAAAATTCCATTTCTTTTGATGCAGAAATTGTAGCCCTAGTTTTTAGGCTCACATAGGGTAACATATATGGACTTCTTGCAATTTCTTCATTTGGTAATCTAACTACTAATCCTCCATTTTCAGCTCCTATTATAAAATCTCGCAAATCTACTATATCAAATATCTTTTCATTTACCATACTAGCTAAAAGAAATATTTGCTCAATGTTAATTCTTTCTGGTAAATTGCTCATAACTTCTCTTATTGTTTTTCCAGTTGCACTATCATCATCTACTAATATATAATTTCCATCTTTAATTTTTTGAATCTGGTTTTTTACAGTATCGTGTCCTATTCTTCCAATTAAAGATATATATTTTTTCTGTATATCGCTTATATCAAATAGTCTACTCGTTTCTATGTCATAAGTTCCTCTATAATATGTATCTAGGCTTATTGTTTTTTTACCCTCTAATATAGAATATGCTTTTTTTAACTGCTCTTCCATATTTATTGTTTTTACATCTAATTGATTATCAAATGCTTTTCTTATTAATTCTATTAATTGCTTTAAAAACTTTTCGTGTGCTTTTTGTAATATTTCTTCATTTACATTTTGTTTATAATTTACTAATGGTGTCATTCCCTCGTTTCTTATAACATAATCTCCATCTTCTTTACTATAATTTTGATTATTATAGTCATATCCTTTCCTTTGCCTTATATGTCTTGAAGAATATGTTGATACAATTGATTTATTATTAATAAAAAGGTTGTTTTTTCCTTTAAATTTATTTTTCATTTGGTTAAATTTTTCACTATAACCTTCTCTTTCAACACATATTCCTATCCCTTTATTTTCAAAACAATACATAAATTCAGCGTTATCTCCACCAAAAACATATGCTACTTGTATATTAGGATTTACATGTTTACTTAAATATAATTCTAATCTTTGTATTATATCTGTAAAATTAATATATGTCTTAACATATATTGATTCAAAAGGGTCAATCATTAACCACTTACTATCTTTTACACATTCTTGACACAAATCTAGTCTTTCATAAACATTTATTTTATAATATGGTTTCGTTGATACATAGCTTTCATGTGATGGAGATAAATAACCACCTACAACATTGTATCCTTTTTCTTCTAAAGCTTTTTTTGCAAAATCCATCATATATAGATGTCCATCATGTATTGGGTCAAAACCCCCTGTTGTAAGCAAAACAACTGGATTCGATATATCTTTATCTTTCATGTTTTCAATAATTTTACCCACTGGTGTTGTAAGAAGATTTAGATTATAATAATTTATATCTTCTAAATCTATACTGTCTAAAATAAATCCTGCTTTAATAACAATATCTATACTTAAATATTTTTTATATACTTTACTATAATACTCATCTCTTAATATTTTCCAAGCTAATTTTACTTTATCTGTTTTATTTTTTATCTTACTATATGCAATGTCTACATCTGCACATTTAAAATCTTTATCTAAATTTAATATCTCCCAAAGATATTCTTCTTGTTTGTCCATAAATTTTTCTTACTATCTATTTTTAGATTGCACCTTTCCTTATTTTTTTAACCATTCATTCGTAATTTTATAATAATTATCCCATCCACCTTTTACACTACTATCACATAAATCCAAATGTATAGCAGGAGATTTAGCCATATACTTATGCAAATTATATCTATGTAAATTTTCTAAATTCTTTGAGTAAAAACTAAATTGTTCTTTAGATTTATTATCTAAGCTATCTATTAATTTTTCTTTTTCGATATCTTCCATATTTAAATAATTTAAGTATAACTCTACAAAATTATAAGATGCTCCAAAAACAGTTTCATCTGTTCTATTATCATACATATCTCCACTTGGTGTTACTTCTATAATACTTTTAGGAATATCTAATTCTTTTGCAACTTGATATACTTCTGATTTATGAATATCTGATATTATTTGTACATCTACCATTCCATCTGAGGCTTTACCTACATAACCTAAATAAGCCCCTTCATCTTTATTAGTTGTCCCACATATAATTGCTCCAAAACCTGCTTGATTTAATAAACTTGTTGTATAATAAAGTATTGGTGTTCTACTATAAGGAGCTAATTGTCCTATTGCCCAATCTTCTCCTTTTATTCCAATTTCTGGTTCTAAAGTATTTCTTATTTCGGTATTTATTTTACTTAATTCCACTATATATGGTTTAAGTTCTAATTTTTCGCATAATTCTTTTCCTCTTTCAGTTGCCTCACTTTGATTAGTTACTCCTGTTGATTTCATTACTGGTAATAACATTGGTATTATTCTTTTAATTGGCGAATTTGATTTTTCAAAAGCTTTTTTTATAATTCCTAATACTATTGCTGAATCAATGCCTCCACTTATGGCTACTACACATGCTTTTAGTCCATATTTATTCATATACTCATTTAACAAATTTGATTTTTGCTCTATGTATTCTTTTGCATTAAAATTTCTATTTTTTCTTATATCTTCCAGTATGTTCATTAATTGTTTACTTAATAGTTTATCTGATTGTTCATTATATACTTTCATAGTAATATTCCACCTTCCATTTCCCATTCATATCTTATATGTCCATCTTGAAAAAATATCAAGTTTCTACCATTCTCTGGATTTGTATCTCTTGTATTTTTATTTAATGGTAATGATAAACACACATTTTGTCCATTTACATCATATACAGTTCCTATTCGTTCTAATTCTAATAACTTAGTTCCTTTTTCTCCTAAAAATTGTTTTATCTGTATTTTTTGTTCATCTGTCAATCTATTTAATTTTATCCATTCTTCTGCTGACTTTCTTCTAAATTCATCATTCACAGGTCTTAAAGTAACCTGTTCCACTTTATTCTCTTTAGCAAATTTTATAAATTCTTCTACTTTATCTACTGTGTCCATCATGTCCTTGCAACATACACAAGTAAGACGAAGTGAAAAGCCAAAACTATGCAAATATTTTATTAAATCTGGTAAATCTATATATTTATCACTATTTGGCATATATATCTTTTGATTTACTTCTGGCTTATTGCTAACTACTGATATTGTTATAGTAGTTAATCCCTCATCATACCATTCTTTTAAATATTTTTCGTATTTTTCTTTATTAAGACTAATTGGAATACAATTAGATTGTAATTCAACAAATGGGAAATTAAACTCCTTTAAGTGTTTTAAATACTCTGATATTTGTTCTGGGAAAAGTGTTGGCTCTCCTCTACTTGTTAGCATTACAGTATCTATACCACTTCTGTTTGCTAAATTTCCTGCAATTCTTAAATTTCTCCAGTTTATTTTTGTTTCTTTTAAGTTTTCTTTATTTGGTTTCACTCCTGAAACACAAAATGGACAAGAAGCTATACAGCTTTCAGTTCCTACTACTACACTAAACATTTTAAATTTCATAATTACTCCTCTATAAATATCTTTTTTAAATCATTACTATATGGCATAAAAAATTCCTCAAAATATGCACCTACACCTTTTACAATAAATTTTGCACCTGCTTTTAATTCATTTTTATATTTAGAATTAATATACATTAATCCAATTTTATCTCCACTATCGGATGATCCTCCACACATAAAAAATTCATAATCATTCACTTCTGACTTTTCATATTCTACTTTTATCTCTCCATCATTTTTACTTTTTAAATATATCGAAAACTTTTTATTATAAAGCAAAATATCAAAGAAACCACTATATATGCCGTTTTTAATTATTACTGTTTTTTTATTATTAATGGTCTTTTCCCTAATAATTCTAGTTTCCATTTCAATAGTATCTTCTACTAGATGTCTTCCAACTTCTAAAATTATTTGTCTGATTTGCAATTCATTTTTTAGATTTTCTAATAAATCTTTGCTAATCTCTTTACTTTGTTTTAGTCCTCCAATGCTAATAAAATTTATTTTTAAATTATTATATTTTTCTTGTATATATTGAAGTATTTTTTCTAAAACATTGTCTTCTGTTTTCAGATTATTTTGTATGTAAAATGAGATTCCATAGTCATTGCATTTATAATTTTTCAAAAATGAAAAAATTTTTAAGCATTCCTCAAAATCTGCTCCCAAATGTGTAAATTTATCATTAAATACTTGTGTTGTTGCTAATCGTATTGCTATCTTTACTTTTGATAAATCTGCATATTTTGAAAATTCAATAACTGTATTTAAGTTATCAAATGTAAAAAATCTTACACCATTATCATATAAATACTTTACTGTATTATCTTCTGCTAATACATTTATAAAGCACATCTTTAATGGATTAACATTTGCACTTTTTAGAATTTCAAAATGATATATCGAACTAATCAAATAACCGTTATTTCCTTTTTCTATTAGTGGTTGCAAAATTTTTATTATAACTTCATTTGAATTAGTTTTTAATGGATAATATATATTACCTAACTTACTAAAATCATTAAAGTTCTGTATTAATTTGTTTTTATTAAAATAAAAGTAAATATTATTTTCTTCTAAGTTTATCATTATATCCTCTTTCTTCTTTTATGTTTCCCATTGATTATAACATTTCTTGTCAAAAAAATAAAGAGTATCTAGCTTATTTATTTGGCTAGATACTCTAATAATTATTTACAATTCATAAATATTTGCTCTTAATATTACTCTTTGTATTTTTGTTTTATCATCTAATGATATTTCCCATATACTGCCTACAATACTTCGTTTTATTTTATATTCTTTCTTTGGCTCTCCTAATAACTTATTTAATTTTCTTTGTAAATTCATTTTATTTGTATATATTGACAGTACATTTTCATTATATAATACATTTATTGTTGTTTCTAATTCTGATTTATTTGGTTCTTTATATATTTTTTTCATAACATTCCTCAATTCTCTTATTTGTTTTTTCTTCTTTTGTGAATGTTATTATTTTGTTAATTCATAACTTTGTTCAATCAATTCTTGGATCTATGTCAAGTTTTTGGACACTTTTTTTGAGAATTTTTTTATATTTTT
>CANPFO010000017.1 GCA_947573555.1 uncultured Clostridium sp.
TATAAAAAAATTCTCAAAAAAAGTGTCCAAAAACTTGACATAGATCCAATAAATAGTGATACAGATAGGAATACAATATTAAAATAATATGGTATTACTATCTTTTTGGCGTTTCTTATAAAAAAATAGAAAATAGGGATGAAAAAACTTGAAATTGAATATACGTTGTTGTATAATTGAATATAGATGTTATAATGTAGAATTATAGCAAGAAAGATTGGGGGGATTGTAATGAATACTAGAATGAATAGTGTTGAACTTAATGATATATTAGAGTTGTCTCAAGGAAATGCGAAAAAAGAATTTAGTAAGTTAAATATATATAATAGATATACAAAAAGAATAATGGATATTGTTATATCACTTATTGCATTAATAATTTTATCACCAGTGTTTTTGATAATAGCAATAAGCATAAAAATTGAATCAAGAGGACCAGTATTTTTTGTACATAAAAGAATAGGAAAAAATGGAAAAATAATGAAAATGTATAAATTTAGAACAATGGTACCAAATGCAGAAGAATTAATAAAAGAATTTACACAACAACAATTGAAAGAATTTAAGGAGAATTTTAAATTAGAAAACGATCCAAGAATAACAAAAGTAGGAAAATTTTTAAGAAAAACAAGTTTAGACGAATTACCACAACTAATTAATATTTTGAAAGGAGAACTATCAATAATAGGACCAAGACCAGTAATTGGAGAAGAGTTGGAAAAATATGGAGAAAACAAATCTAAATTTTTAAGTGTAACACCAGGACTTACTGGATATTGGGCTGCTAATGGAAGAAGTAATACTTCTTATGAACAAAGAATGGATATGGAACTATACTATATAGATAATATGTCATGGAAAATGGATGTGAAAGTATTTTTTAAAACTATAGTTTCTGTTGTAAAAAAAGAAGGGGCTATATAAGTGAGAGAAGATAAAGTGATTAGAATTGCTCAAATTATGGGTGAAATGAATTCTGGTGGTGTTGAATCTTCTATAATGAATTATTATAGAAATATTGATAGAAATATGATTCAATTTGATTTTATTGTAAATGAAGGTTCAAAAATACCACAAAAAAATGAAATAGAAAAATTAGGAGGAAGGATAATAATAGTTCCTCCATATAAATTTTTAATAAAATATTTAAGAACATTAAAAAAAGTTTTTAAGGAAAATGATTATAAAATTGTTCATTCAAATTTAAATTCATTAAGTGTTTTTCCATTATTTGTTGCATATATGGCGGGTATTCCTATACGAATTGCCCATTCACATTCTACAACTAATAGAAAAGAATGGAAAAAAAATTTAATAAAAAATATATTAAAACCTTTTTCGACAGTGTTTGCAACTGATTATTTTGCTTGTAGTGAATATGCAGGTAAATGGCTTTTTGGAAATAGAAAGTTTAAAAAAGGAGAAATTACAATAATAAAAAATGCAATTGATGTCGAAAAGTTCAAATATAATGAAGAAACTAGAAATAAAATAAGAAAAGAATTAAATATAGAAAATAACTTGGTTTTAGGACATGTAGGAAGATTTATGAAACAAAAAAACCACGATTTTTTGATAGATGCATTTTATGAGACATATAAAACAAAAAAAGATATAATTTTAATATTAATAGGAGATGGTCCTTTAGAAGAACAAGTAAAAGAAAAAGTAAAACAATTAAAAATAGAAGAAAAAGTTAAATTTTTAGGAACAAAAAATAATGTTAATGAATATATGCAAGCAATGGATATATTCTTATTTCCAAGTTTATATGAAGGATTAGGAATTGTTACAGTAGAGGCTCAGTGTGCAGGATTAATATGTATAGCTTCTACAAAAGTTCCTAGCGAAGTGAAATTGAGCGAAAATATCAAATTTTTGGAAAACAAAAAGGAAATTTGGAAAGAAGAAATCTTAAAAAATAATAGTATTCAAAGAAATATTGATTTGAAACGAGTATATTCAAATGGATATTATATAAAAGATGCAGTTAGAAATTTGGAAAAAATATATATAAACTTAATAAATGACAAGTAATTTATTAGAAAGGAAAGTTTTTAATATGAAAATTTCATCAGTAACTATTTTATACAATTTCAATGAAAGTGTTTTAGAGAATATTAAGACATATCAAAACTTTGTTGATGAAGTTATATTAATTGATAATTCAGATAGTAGAGAATATTTTGAAAAATATAAAGAATTTTTGAAACAATATACATATATATCCATGAATGGAAACGTTGGAATTGCAAAAGCACTAAATTGTGGTCTGAATTATTCAAAAGAAAAAGGATATAATTGGACTTTAACAATGGACCAAGATACATATTTAGAAAATGATATAATTGAACAATATAAAAAAGTAATCAAACAAAATTATGATGAGAAAATAGTTATATTATCACCAGTATATAAGTTTGATAGAGTGAAAACAAAAAAATTTGAAGGCATAAAAGAAGTAAATTATGTAATGCAATCGGCCAATTTAGTAAATTTAGAAAACTTTTTTGAAATAGGTAAATTTAAAGAAGAATTTTTTATAGACATGGTAGATTATGAATATTGTCTAAGAGCAGTAAAAAAAGGATATAAAATTATTTCTTGTGGACAGATACAAGTTATACATAGTCCTGGGATAACAAGACAAACAAAAATATTAAAAATAAAATATGGATATTGTAATAAATATAGAATATATTACCAAGCAAGAAATTTGCTTTGGACAATAAAGGAATATAAAAATATACATATGTTATTTATATTAATATATAAATTATTAAAAATTATATTATTATTTGACAATAAAAAAGAATTTTTATATTATTATTTTAAAGGCATTAGAGATTGCAAAAAAAATAAATTTGGGGTTTTGAAGTAAAAATGGATGATTATAAAGTAACAGTTGTGGTACCAGTATATAATGTAGAAAATTATTTAAATAGATGTATTAATAGTATTATTAATCAAACTTTAAAAGAAATAGAAATAATTTTAGTAGACGATGGTTCTACAGATAAATCTGGAGAAATATGTGATGAATATTTAAAAAAAGATAATAGAATAAAAGTTATACATCAAAAAAATTTAGGATTGTCAGCTGCTAGAAATTCTGGTATAAAGATAGCAAAATCAGAGTACATATGTTTTATTGATAGTGATGATTATATAGAAACAGATATGTTAGCATATTTATATAAAAAGGCATTGGAATATAAATCAGATATTGCATGTTGTGGGTTTAGTAATATTTATGAAAATGGTAGAAAAGAAAAAGTAACAATACCAGATGGAGATATGACTTTTTCTACAGAAGAAGCATTAGATATTCATTTACTATCAGGCTATATAGATGTAGTAGCATGGAATAAATTGTATAAGACAAGTTTATTTAAAGAAATAAAATATCCAGAGGGAATGCTATATGAAGATATGTTAACTACATATAGGCTAATAGATGCAGCTAAATTAATTTCTCTACATTCTGATAGTAAATATTTTTATTGTAAAAGAAAAAATTCAATAGGTGGAACTGATTTTTCTGAAAAAACATTAGGATTATTAAATGCTTGTGATCAAGTTTTAGAGTATGTTTTGGAAAAATATCCACATTTAGAAAATATAAAGGTATCTAGAATACAATGGTATATGGTTGTTTTGAATAAGATGATTATATCAAATAAAATAGATAAAAAGCTTGTAAAAAGAATTAAAAAAATGATAATTAAAGATAAAAAAATAATATTAAAAAACAAGTACTTAAATAATATAAGAAAATATCAGATTTTATTATTACTAATAAATTATAAAATATATGGATTTTTCTATAAAAAATTTATATTAAAGTACAGATGAGGAGAAATATGAAAAGCAAGAATTTTCTAATATTTATAATTTTAATATTGCCATATATAGAACCACTAAGTTTTAAAGATATAGAATGGATTGACAATTTATATTCTATATTAAAAGTAATAAACTTTTTTGTTATTTTTCTTATATATTATACAAATGTAAAAAGAAATAAATATAAATTATCGAAGTATATGATTATAATAGTATTATACCAATTAGAGTTATATATTTCTACTTTTATAAATAAAGGATCTTATAATGAATTATTTGGACAAACTATATCAGTTTTAAGTACAGTTATGTTGACAGAAATATATATAAGAAATAAAGAAGGAAAAATGGTATTAAAAGCTTTATATGGAATACTATTTATTTATTCAATTATTAATATTAGTACTTTATTAAAACAACAAAATACTAATGCTGAAATAATATCTTTTTTAGGTATGGATAATAGATATATATTCTTCTTATTACCAATGTGTGTGTTTTCAATTATATATAGCTTGTTAAAATATAATAAATTAAATAAATTTTCATATTTATTGCTTATTATTTCAGCTTTTCAAGTCTTTTATACATGGTCTGTAGGAGCTATGCTTGCTATTATTATTTTAATGGTATTTACTTTGGTGATAAATAAGTTAAATAAACTGCAAAAAATATCTTTTAAAGTTTATTTAATACTAATTATTATTTTAAATATTTTACTTGTTTTTATACAAGTTCAATATTACTTTGAAAACTTTATAGTAAATTATTTGCATAAAGATTTAAATTTATCAGGACGTGTATACACTTGGGATGCAGCTATTGAAGTTATAAAACAATATCCAATACTAGGAATAGGTGGTCAAACAGGCGATGTTATGCAGTCAATATATTATGGAACAAATCAGCATGCACATAATTTGTTTTTAAATATATTAGTAAAAGGTGGAGTTATATCCTTATTAATTCAATTCTGGATGTATTTGGAAATTGATAAAAAGTTAAAAAAATGTCAGAACAAGAAAATTTCAGCAATATTTGCATTTTCAATGTTTTTAATATTGTTTATATCTTTGGCTGATACTTTTGACACATATTTAGTATATATAATTTATACATTAGCTTATTATATTAATGATCTACATACAGAAAATAGAAAGGAAATAGAAAATGAATAATTTAGCTAAATATATTTTCTCTATATTTAAAACTATTTATTTTAATTTCAAAGTATTTAACTTTAAAATAGCAATTAAGTTACCAGTGTTTATATCATATAATACTAAAATTCTTAGTGTTAGTAGAAACTCTATTGATATAAATATAGATAAAATATCAATGGCTATGGTAAAATTTGGCTTTGGAGGAACAGATTTTATACCTGCTCAAAAATCTTTTATAAAAATTGATAAGGGAGCGAAAGTAAAATTTGAAGGTAAAGCATTTTTAGGTGAAGGAATTTGTATTTCGGTTGAAAAAAAAGCTTTAATAACATTAGGAGATAATTTTGCTTGTAACAAAAATTGTATTATTTATTGTTGTAAGAATACTGAAGTAGGAGATAACGTGTTATTAGGATGGAATGTTAATCTTAGAGATAATGATGGACATACTATAATATATAAAAATGAAAAAAAAGAAAATGAAAAAGCTATTATTATAAAGGACAACGTGTGGATTGGAGCTTATGTAGATATATTGAAAGGGGTAGTAATTAGCAAAGATTCAGTTGTTGCGACTAGAAGCTGCGTAACAAAAGAGTTCAATTCTCCTAATTTATTAATAGGAGGATATCCAGCAAAAGTTATAAAGGAAGATGTTTTATGGACGAAATAAAAAAGAAAAAAATACTTATACTAGTTAATACTTATTTTCAAATAATTATTGCAATTAAACTAAAATTGACTACTTATAAGAATGATGACGTAGATATAATTATTTCAAATCATTCAGTAGATTCTTATAAGATATACGAAAGTTTAAAAAACATATCAATATTTAATAAAATATTTTATTTTAGGAGTAAAGAAGCAAAAAATAAAATAATAAAAATATTACAAAATTTTTGCTATTTACTATTTCCAAATTTATCATTAAATAGTAAGAAAATGAAACTTGGATATTATGATGAATATTTATTTTACAATATTAACAAATATTCATATCTATTATATGATGCATTACATAAAAAAAACAAAAAGGTAAAAGTAATTAGATTTGAAGAAGGCTATATATCATACTTACATATTAATGTAGGTATATCAAATTCTTATAAAAAAATTAGAAAAATATTAGGCAAAGAATTTATAGAAGAAAAAATTGAATATAATAATTTATTTAATCCAAACTTATTGATATATAATCCAAAAGCACCAATTAAAAAAATTGAAAATTTGGAAAGAAAAGATATAGAATTAAGAAATATTGTAAATAAAGTATTTAAATATGACTTAATTAATGATATATATGATAAGAAATATATTTTCTTCGAAGAATCATTTTTTTGTGATAATAAAGGAATTGACGATATGGATTTAATTCTTAATATTGCTGAGATAGTTGGTAAAGAAAATTTGATGGTTAAATTACATCCAAGAAATAAAGTTGACAGATTTAAAGAATATGGAATTACTACTAATAAGACTATTGGAATTCCATGGGAAGTAATTCAAATGAATAATGATTTTTCTAATAAAGTATTTTTAACCATTTCATCAGGTAGTGTATTAGCATCAAAATTGTATTTTAATGATAATATAGAAACATATTTACTTTTTAATTGTACCAATAAAATGTCCGATATGGTAACAGACGAATATTCTAAATATCTAGAAAAAATAAAGAAAAATTTGAATTTTGACAATTTTAAAATTCCTAATAGTAATGAAGAGTTTTTTAAAGAATTGAGAGAGAAAAAAAATGGAGAAAAGCGATTATAATAAAAAATTAATTTTAACTATATTGTAAAGGAAAGAGGAACAGTGTTAAATATAAAAGAATATATAAAAAAAATACCAAAACCATTAATTTCTTCAATTATATATATGATTATAGTGTTTTTCCAAAGTGGAGTAAACCTTCTAACTACTCCTATATTTAGTAGAATTTTAACTACATCAGACTATGGAATAACAAGTACATATTCTTCGTGGTATAATATTTTTACAATATTTATTACTTTGAATTTAAGTGCAGGAATTTATAATAATGCCTTAATAGATTTTGATAAAGAAAGAGATAAAGCAACATCTTCTTTTTTATCAATTAGTATACTATTATCAATTATTACTTTTATAATATATGTTTTGTTTAAAGAACCAATAAAACAATTATTAGGATTATCAGAATATCTTATAGACTTTATGTTTGTAAATTTTTTAACAGCACCTGCTTGGGGATTTTTCTTAACTAAAGAAAAATTTGATTATAAATATATAAAACCGCTAATAATAACAGTAATTACATTTATAATGAATCCAATAATAGGAATAATAGGAATAAAGTTATTTCCAGATAATAAAGCAGTTGCAAAGGTTATATTTAGTGGCATTCCAACAGTTATAGTAAATACAATATTATTGATATATATATTAAAAAAGGGAAAATGCTTTTATAATAGAAAATATTGGAAGTATGCACTAGCTTTTAATATTCCATTAATTCCACATTATTTGTCAAATGTTATATTAGCACAATCTGATAGAATTATGATACAGAAAATTATAGGAGATTCAGCAGCTGGTATATATGGAGTTTCATATAATTTGTCACAAGTAATACAAGGGGTTTTCGTAGGAATAAATGCGGCGTGGATACCATTTACATACAAATCTTTAAAACTAGAAAATTATAAGAAAATTGGAAATTATTCAAATTTGTTATTAGCATTTGTTGGTGCAATTTCAGTATTGCTTGTAATATTAGCTCCAGAGATTATAACTATATTAGCACCATTTGAATATTATGCAGCTGTGTGGGTTATTCCACCAATTGTGTTAGGATTATATTTTTCATTTTTATCATCATTATTTGCAAATATAGAATTTTACTATAAAAAAAATATATTTGTTACAATTGCTACAAGCTGTGCTGCTATTTTAAATATTATATTAAATTCTATTTTTATACCTAAATTTGGTTTTATTGCAGCAGGATATACAACTGCAGTAGGATATTTAGTATTAGCTATTGCACATTATATATTTATGAAAAAAATAGAGATAAAAGAAATTTATAATTTTAAAAAAATATTATTAATATCAATAATAGTAGTAGTTTTAACATTTTTAATAATATTTTTATATAACTTTTTAATTATTAGATATATAATCATTGGGACTTTTATAATAATGTTATTATTAAACTTAAAAAAGATAATTAAATTAATAAAAAAAGAGTTTTTAAGGGGTGATTAAAAGTGCAAATAAAAATGATTTTGACTGATGTAGATGGATGTCTTACAGATGGAACTATATATTATGGACCAAATCATGAAAAATATAAAAAATTTAATATGCAAGATGGAATGGCTTTAAGGATATTAAGAGAAAATAATATATTAACTGGCATTATTTCTTCTGACAATAGCCAAGCAACAAAATATAGAGCGGAAGATTTGAAATTTGACATTATTTGTATAGGAGAAAAAAATAAATTAGTAAAATTTGAGGAAATTATAAAAGAATATGAACTAAAAAAAGAAGAAGTTGCATATATGGGAGATGACATTCAAGATTTGTGTGTATTAGAACAAGTTGGACTAGCTGTAGCCCCTAATAATGCAGTAGAAGAAGTAAAAAATAAAGTTGATTATATTACACAAAAGAAAGGCGGAGAGGGAGCTTTTAGAGAGTTTGCAGAATATATTGTAAAAATGAATGGAGGAAAATAAAATGAAAGTAGTTGCTTTAGTACCAATTAAGCTTAATAGCCAAAGATTACCACACAAAAATATATTAGATTTAGGTGGAAAACCATTATGCTACCATATGACAGAGAATTTAGTAAATGTAGAAGGAATAGACGAATGTTATGTTTATTGTAGTGATGAGAGTATAAAAGATTATATGCCAGAAAAAATAAAATTCTTAAAAAGAGATTCATATTTAGATGGAGATTTAGTAAAGGGACAAGAAATATATGAAAGCTTTATAAAACAAGTTGATGCAGACATTTATGTTTTAGCACATGCAACAGCACCTTTTATAAAAAAAGAAACAATTCAAAATGCATTGGACAAGGTTATAAGTGGAGAATATGATTCAGCATTATCTGTAAAAAGAGTACAAACTTTTATATGGTACAAAGGAAAAACTTTAAACTATGATTTAGAAAATATACCAAGAACACAAGACATAGATCCAATATTTTATGAAACTAGTGCATTCTTTATATTTAAAAAAGAAGTATTTACAGAAATGGGAAAAAGAAGAATTGGGAATAAGCCTTATTTCCAAGAAATTGATGATATAGAAGCTGTTGATATTGACTATCCAGAAGACTTTAAATTTGCACAAGCAATAATAAAAAGTAAAAATAGTAAAGAGGAGGAAATCAAAATATGGGAGAAAAATTAAATGAAATAAGAGAGGCTAAAAATTTTACATTAATAGCAGGACCATGTGTTATTGAAAGTGAAGAAAATGTAATGCTTATTGCAAAAAAAATGAAAGAAATTACAGAAAAGTTAGAAATTAATTATTATTTTAAAGCATCTTTTGACAAAGCAAATAGAACATCTATTACTTCATATAGAGGACCAGGTATAGAAAGAGGACTAGAAATATTAAAAAAAGTGAAGGATGAATTAGGATTAAAAATAGCTACAGATATACACGAACCTTGGCAAGCAGAAAAAGTTGCAGAAGTAGTAGATATCATTCAGATACCAGCATTTTTATGCAGACAAACAGATTTACTTATTGCAGCAGCTAAAACTGGAAAATTAATTAACGTAAAAAAAGCACAATTTTTAGCACCATGGGATATGAAAAACGTAGTAGGAAAACTTAAAGACAGTGGAAATGATAATATAATGTTATGTGAAAGAGGATCTTGCTTTGGATATAATAATTTAGTTGTAGATATGACAGGATTAATTGAAATGAAAAAATTTGGATATCCTATAGTTTTTGATGCAACACATAGTGTACAAAAGCCAGGAGGAAAAGGTAATGCGACTGGTGGGAATAGAGAATATGTAGAATATTTAGCAAAAGCTGCAGCAGCAATAGGCGTGGATGCATTTTTTATGGAAGTTCATCCAGACCCAGATAATGCTCTATCTGATGGACCTAATATGGTTAAACTAGAAGAAATTGAAGAATTATTAGAAAAATTAATAAAGATAAAAAATGTTTTATAGAGAGGAAAGATCTAGATGGAAGATTTTGATATAATTGAAGAAGGAAAGAAAGTTTTCAAAATAGAGATAGATTCTTTAAGCAGAATAGAGAACATGCTAGATAAAAATTTCGAACAAATTGTAGTTGCTATTATGAAATGCACAGGAAAAATAATCTTTACAGGAATGGGAAAACCAGGACATATTGCTAAAAAACTTGCTGCTACATTTGCAAGTTTAGGAACACCATCATTTTATTTACATCCAGCAGAAGCACAACATGGGGACTTAGGAATGATATCTAAAGAAGATATTGTAATTGCAATAAGTTTTAGTGGGGAAAGTGAAGAAATAACTAGAATTTTACCAAATATAAAAAAAATTGGAGCAAAATTAATTCGGTATATCAGGAAATAGTAAATCTACACTAGTAAAAGAATCAGAAATAAGTTTTGTTTTTCCAACAATAGAAGAAGCTTGCTACATGAAACTTGCACCTACATCAAGTACAACAGCAGCATTAGCGCTTGGTGATGCCATTGCAGTAGTATGTGCAAAAATGAAAGCATTTACTAAACAAAACTTTGCACTATTTCATCCAGCAGGCTCTCTTGGAAAAAGTTTAATTACCACAGTTGGAGACTTAATGAGTGTTGATAAGGAAAATTCTGTGGTCAATGAAAATGCTACATTTGAAACAGCATTAGCAGAAATGTGCAGAACAAGCTTGGGAGTAGTTAATGTAGTTGATAAAGATGGAAAATTAGTAGGACTGTTTACAGATGGTGATTTAAGGAGAAAATTAGCAGAGAAAATAGATATATATAGTATTGATCTAAAAGATATGTTAACTAATAATCCTATTACTATAAGAAAAGATATGCTAGCTGTTGAAGCTTTAAGAATTATGATTCAAGGAGACAAAAAAGTATCTGTAGCTCCTGTTGTTGAAAAAAATAATCTTTTATTAGGTTCATTGTGTGCAAAGGATATAATAAAAGCAGGAATTACTTTATAAACAAGTATTTAAACGAAATTCTAAGAAGTGAAAATATAACTTTGATAAAAGTTGAATTTCACTTCTTGTTTTTTATTCTTTATTTAACTATAAGACTTTGGCATTAATAAATTTGTATAAAATGATAGCTAAGAAAGTGCTATTAATATGTAATAAAAATGTAACAATTTTTTATATAAAATATCTTGCTACAAAAATAATAATATGATAGAATAAATTTCGTATTAATTATATAAAAATAAGAGAGGAATAAAAGGATGGAAGAACTAGATTTAAAAGAATTACTAACATTATTTTGGAATAAAAAAATAAAAATATTATTAATAGTAGCAATATTTATGCTAATAGGAGTAATATATACAGTAGGTTTTGTAACACCGATGTATACATCATCTACAACATTAGTATTAGCAAATACTGCATCAGATAAAATAACAACATCTGATATAACATTAAACTCAAATCTAGTAGCAACATATAGTGAATTAGCGAAAAGTAAAAAAGTAGTAACAAAAGTTATATCTAACTTAGGAATAGATGTAGATGTAGAAAAAGTAAGAAAAAATATAACAGTAACTTCAAGAAAGAATACAGAAGTAATAGAAATATCAGTAACAAATGAATATGCAACAAATTCTGCTAAAATAGCTAATGAAATAGCAAAAGTATTTTCTGAAGAAGTTGCAGATATATATAATATAAACAATATACATGTAGTAGATAAAGCAGAAGTAGATGATATTCCATCAAATGTAAATCACTTAAAAGATATTATAATGTTTATTTTTATAGGATTAGTTGCTGCAATATTATATGTGATAATTTTAAATATGTTAGATACTACAATAAAAACAGCAGAAGAAGTTGAAAAACAATTTAAAATACCAGTACTTGTATCTATACCTTTATACAGTTTTGACGTAGAAAAAGCCAAAGGAGGTAGAAAGAAATAATGAAAATAAAAAGAGAATTAATAGTACAAAGAGATCCAAAATCTCCTATATCTGAAATTTTTAGAACATTAAGAACAAACATACAATTTATGAGTACTAACAAGAAGCTACAAACATTATTGATAACATCAACATTCCCAAGTGAGGGAAAAAGTTGGGTAGCATCTAATTTAGCAGTAACATTTGCACAAGCAGGAAACAAAGTAATTTTAATAGATGCTGATATGAGAAAAGGAAGACAATATACAATTTTTGGAGCATCACCAAGACCAGGGCTTTCTAATTACTTATCAGGAATAGATATAGAAAATCCAGATGATATAGATATATCAAAATACATACAAAAAACAGATGTAGAAAATTTACTATTGATGCCAGCTGGAAATGTACCACCAAATCCATCAGAATTGTTAGTTTCTCCACAAATGGTTAAATTGCTTGAAGATTTGAAAGAAGTTTGTGATGTTATAATAGTAGATGGAACACCATGTGAATTAGTAACAGACTCAATCATTTTATCAAGAATTGTAGATTCAACAGTTATTGTAACTGCACATAAAGAAACTAAAAAAGATAACCTTGAGAAAATAGTTAAAAATATTCAAAATGTTGGTGGACATTTAGCAGGTGTAGTTATTAATAAAATGCCAGTATCAGCAAAGAAATATAATGAAAAATATTATTACTATGGAAAAGAAGGTTCACAACAAGCAGCAAGAGAAAGTATTAATGAAATAAAAAGAAAAACAAGTGACATATTAAAACAAAATTCTAATACATATAAACAAGAACAATATGAAGATGATAATATAAATTTAAATGAAAGTGACGCTGATGATTTAGAGAGGCCAAGCTTTATAAAAGATAAAGTAAGTAATCCAAATTCAGCTGTAGAAAAATCTAATAATATATTAAATCAAATAAATTCATTTTTAGACAAAGAGAAGAACAATTTAAACTAAGTAAAAAGAGGAGAAACAACAATGATAGACTTTCATACACATATAATTCCAAATATTGATGATGGCTCAAGAAGTATTGAAGAAACATTTAAGCTAATTAGTGAAGCTAAAGAAGTTGGATTCACAGGTATTATATTAACATCACATTATATAGAAAATTATTATGAAACAGACGTGCCTGAAAGAGATGTTTGGGTAAAAGCAATAAGTGATAATTTAAAGGCAAAAGGAATAGACACAAATTTATATTTAGGAAATGAAATATATATGTCAAATAATATGATGAAATTATTAGTAGAAGGAAAAGCTTCAACAATAAATAATAGTAGTTATGTATTATTTGAAATGCCATTAAATGTAGAACCAATGAATTTATATGATGTTATATATTCTTTACAAGAAAATAGACTTATACCAATACTAGCACATCCAGAAAGATATAAATTTATACAAAAAGAGCCAGAATTGGTATATGACTTGATAGAAAAAGGTGTCCTAATGCAAGCAAACTATGGAAGCATTTTAGGAATTTATGGCGAAAAAGCACAAATAATAGTTAGAAAATTTTTCGAAGCAGATATGATACATTTTTTAGGAACAGATGTGCATAGACAGAATACTATATATAAAAGAGTTCCACAAGCATTAAAAGCTATTCAAGAAATTATAGGAGAAAGTAAATTAAATGAACTTTCTACAAAAAACCCAATGTTGGTTTTAAATAATAAAAAAATAGAAATTGAGGAACCAGATGAAGTGGTATTAACTTTAAAAGAAAAGTTAATAATGCATTTAAAAAAATAATAGAAAAAAAGGGAGAAGGGGACGTTCCTTAAATCCCTTTTTCGAGGGATTTAAGGAACGTCCCCTTTTCACTTTTTCTTTTTTGTTTGGAAAGGAAGTTTTTTATGAGAAAATATTTTGGAACAGATGGCATAAGAAGAATTGCCAATACAGAACTTACACCAGAGTTAGTATATAAAGTTGCCAAAGCAGGAGCTTATGTACTATCAAAACATACAGACCATACACCTACAATTTTAATAGGGAGAGATACAAGGATATCTGGGACTTTAATTGAAAGTGCAATGGTAGCAGGTTTTTTAAGTTATGGAGCAAATGTAAAACTGTTAGGTGTAATACCAACTCCAGCAGTAGCATATTTAACAAGAAAATTAAACGCTGATGCAAGTGTTGTTATATCTGCATCTCATAATACATTTGAATTTAATGGAATTAAATATTTTAGTAATAAAGGTATGAAAATACCAGATAGTTTAGAAGAAGAAATTGAAGAAATTATGGATTCAGGCAAAATAGATGAACTAACAGCTATAAGTAGTAAAATAGGAGTATCTGAATATAGAGAAGATTTACTAGACGAATATGTATATTTCTTTAGGAAAAATTTTGACGATAATATTGGTAGATTAAATAAAGAAGATTTTATTATTGGAATTGATACTGCGAATGGTGCAACTTCAGTTGTTGCTGAAAAAGTGTTTAAAGCTTTAGGAATAAAATATAGAATAATTAATAATAAACCAGATGGAATAAATATAAATGAAAATTGTGGTTCAACACATTTGGAACAATTAAAAAAATTTGTAGTAGAAAATAAGTTGAAGCTAGGCGTTGCATATGATGGTGATGGAGATAGATGTTTAGCAGTTGATGAAAATGGAAATGAGATAGATGGTGATAAAATTATGGCTATCATATCAAATTATTTAAAGAAGAATGGAAGATTGTCTAAAGATACTATTGTGGCAACTGTTATGAGTAACTTGGGGTTACATAAATATGCAAGAGATAATGGATTAGACTTAATTCAAACTAAAGTAGGAGATAGATATGTCCTTGAAGAAATGCTAAAAGGAGGATATAATTTAGGAGGAGAACAATCAGGGCATGTAATTTTATTAGATTATAATCCAACTGGTGATGGTATTTTAACTTCATTGATGCTTATACAAGCAATCTTAGAAGAAAAGGAAGCAACATCAAAAACATCTGAAATAATAAAACTATATCCACAAGTATTAATAAATGCAAAAGTTAATTCAGATAAAAAGTATGATTATGAAAATGACATAGAAATAAAAGAAGCAATAGATAAACTAGAAAGAGAATTTGCTGGAAATGGAAGAGTATTAATAAGACCTTCTGGAACAGAGCCATTAGTTAGAGTTATGATAGAAGGAGAAGAACAAGAATATATTACTGAAAAAGCAAAGGAAATAGCTAGTTTAATAGAAAGAAAACTTAAATAAAAGTAATATTGTGAATTACAAGTTAGGCTAACGAGTAACTATTGTAATATAATTGTAATAAAAACGTAATATGAAAAATATTGAATAGTTGCATAAAAAATGATATTATATTTTTGTAAACAAAAGAAGAGTAGGGAGGCAGATAAATGTTTGTTTTTGATTTAACAAATATACTTACACTAATATTAGTATTAGCAGCTACTATATTATTTATTTATTTGTCACAAGAAATAAAAAAGAGCTTAGTAGTGGCAATTCCATTATTTGCGTTTGTAATTGATTTAATTATACATACAATACAAGTGCTAACATTATCACAAGAATATGCTTATTTGTATTCTAAATTGTGCTATAATATGGCTTTAGATTTTATATTTTTATTGCTAACATTCTTAGCATATTTATGGGCAGATGAAGTAGAAGCAAAAGCATTTAACAAAAAGACAATTAATAGTAAAGGTATTAATTGGCTATGGAAACAGGTTTAAATAACATTAAATATATATATTTAAGCATTAAGTAGGGATGGAAATTTAAAGTTTCCATCTTTATTTATATTATAAAAAGTTTTCTAAACTTTCTATAATATAAATGTTATTAATGCTCGCTTTTGTTCTCTAAAGCCTTAACTATAATCCTATTATTATTCAAATTATTACAAGTAATAAGAGTTAGCTCCTTAGAATTTTTATCGTAAGTATAAATAGGCGAAACATCATCATATTTTACCTCATAAATTTTATAAACAAAGTAGGAAAATTTTTTATTAAAATTATTAAAAATAATAATTTCGTCATTAACATTTAAATGTGAAATTTTACTGAAAAATTTATTATTATCATAATTATGGCCAGCAATGCATAAATTTCCTTTATTTCCAGGCATAGGTCCATAAAATCTACAAGGCGAAATTTTCAAAATTTCATCATTGTAAGTAGAAAAGATAGGATAATAAATATTTATTTTTGGTATTTCTATAATTCCTAAAATAGCGAAATTTTCTATACTTTCATTATAAATAGTAGAATCATTAGAAAATACATTTGAATATAATTTGGTTATATTATAATTATCTAAAATTTGACTAGAATATTTTTCTTTTTCATATAATTTAATACTATTATTAATAAAAAAGGTTATAATAATGATAATAAGGATAATAGAAATATATAATTCACTTTTTAAAATGAATAATATTTTCTTGGAACTTATATTTGGTTTATTATAATTATTACTATTAGGTTTTGTTTCTAAAATTTGATTCATAATTTAATCTCCTACATATAGTAGTATATACAAAAAAATTAAATTAAAACGATAAAAACTATTGCAAATAGAAAAAAATATGATATAATAATTAGCAAATAAATTAAAAACAAAAGTAAGGACAATATAAATTATATAATAACTTATAGAGAGCCAAAGGAAGCTGAAAATTTGGTAAGTAAAAATAATTTATTATCACCATACTGTTATTAAACTGAAATAAAATGTAAGTTTAGTCGTAAATCTGCGTTAAAGAAAATTGAGATGTTATTATTATCTAAGTAAAAAATATATATTAGATATTTATAATAATTAAGGTGGTACCGTGAGTAGAGCTCGCCCTTATGCTAAAAGCATTAGGGCGAGTTTTTGTGAGACAATAGGGACAGGTAAAATTTGTCTCACAAAATGTGCCAAGAAAAGTCGAAAAATGTTATTAAAGTATTCTTATGATATGACAAAAAACGATAAAAATGTGAGACAAATTTTACCTGTCCCTATTGTCTCAAAAGGAGGAAAGTATGTATAAAAAAGTAGAATTAAAAGATGGCTTTGTGGGAATGGAGAAAGAAGTTTCAAAAACTTGGAAAGAAAAAGATATAATCAAGAAAAATTTTGACATGAACAAAGGTAAAAGACATTTTACATTTTATGATGGACCACCAACAGCAAATGGAAAGCCACATGTTGGTCACATTGAAACAAGAGTAATGAAAGATATTATACCAAGATACAAAGTTATGAAAGGATATCAAGTTATAAGGAAAGCTGGATGGGACACACATGGACTACCAGTAGAACTTGAAATCGAAAAGAAATTAGGTATTTCAGGTAAACAACAAATTGAAGAATATGGTGTAGAAAAGTTTGTTAAAGAATGTAAAGAAAGTGTTTTTACATATGTTAATATGTGGGAACAAATGACAAATAAAGTAGGATATTGGGTTGATATGGATAATCCGTATGTAACATATCATAACGAATATATTGAATCAGTATGGTGGGCATTAAGCCAATTATGGAAAAAAGGTCTTCTATATGAAGGACACAAAGTAATGCCATATTGTCCAAGATGTGGAACAGCATTATCATCACACGAAGTTGCACAAGGTTATAAAGATGTAAAAGATTTAACTTGTATTGCTAAATTTAAAGTTTTAGAAAAAGAAAATACTTATATTTTAGCATGGACAACAACGCCATGGACATTGCCTTCAAACTTAGCGTTATGTATTAATAAATCTTACACATATGTAGAAACTAGAGTAAATATAGGAACAGATGAAGAACCTATATATGAAAATTATATTTTAGCAAAGGATTTACTAGAATCAGTTTTAAAGGAAACACCATATGAAATAGTTAAAGAGCTTAAAGGGGAAGAATTATTAGGAATAAAATATGAACAATTAATGCCATTTGCAAAAGTAAATGGAAAAGCATTTGAAGTAATACATGGGGACTATGTAAATCTGGAAGATGGTACAGGAATAGTTCATATTGCTCCAGCTTATGGTGAAGATGATAGTCTAGTTTCTAAACAAAATGGAATTACATTTGTAAACTTAGTAGATAAATCAGGAAAATTTGTACCTGAAGTAGAACCTTGGGCAGGTAGATTTGTTAGAGATTGTAATGAGGATATTTGTAAATGGTTAGCTGATGAAAATAAACTATTTAGCAAAGAAAAACATTTACACTCATATCCACATTGTTGGAGATGTGATACACCACTTTTATATTATCCAAAAGAGAGTTGGTTTGTTGCAATGAGTAAACTAAGAGATGAATTAGTAGAAAATAACAATAAAGTAAACTGGTATCCTGATACAATTAGGACAGGAAGATTTGGAAAGTTCCTAGAGAATGTAATTGACTGGGGAATTTCAAGGAATAGATATTGGGGAACACCACTTCCAATATGGACATGTGAAGATGAACACTGTGGACATCAAGAGTGTATAGGAAGTATAGTAGATTTAAAAGAAAAGGCAATAGACTGTCCAGAAGATATAGAATTACACAAACCATATATAGATGAAGTACATTTAAAATGTCCAAAATGTGGAAAGAAAATGACAAGAGCAAAAGAAGTTATAGATTGTTGGTTTGATTCAGGCTCAATGCCATTTGCACAATTACACTATCCATTTGAAAATAAAGAATTATTTGATGCAAATTTCCCAGCACAATTTATATCAGAAGCAATTGATCAAACAAGAGGATGGTTTTATACATTAACAGCACTTGGAACAGCATTATTTGGAAAAACACCATTTGAAAACTGTATAGTATTAGGTCACGTATTAGATGAAAAAGGACAAAAAATGTCAAAATCAAAAGGTAATGGAGTAGACCCAATGATGTTATTAGATACAGTAGGAGCAGATGCAACAAGATGGCACTTCTACACAGTATCAGCTCCATGGTTACCAACAAGATTAGGACTAAACAATGTACAAGAGACACAAAGAGGATTTTTAAGTACTTTGTGGAATGTATATTCATTCTATGTTTTATATGCAGAAATTGACCAATTTAATCCATTAAACTATAGTAATTTTAAATCTACAAATGTAATGGATAGATGGATAATTTCTAAATTGAATACATTGATTAAAAATGTAGATGAAAAATTAGAAAAATATGATATAACAAGTGCAGCTCTTGAAATAGAGGAATTTACAGACAGCTTATCAAACTGGTATGTACGTAGAAATAGAGAAAGATTTTGGAGCCAAGAGCTAACCGATGACAAAATTGGAGCATATGTAACTCTATATGAAGTGTTAGTAAAATTAGCAAAAATATCAGCACCATTTGTACCATTTATAACAGAAGAAATATATCAAAATTTAGTAGTAGGATTAGACAGAACTGCATCTGAAAGCATACATCTATGCATTTGGCCAGAGGTTAATGAATCTGCAATAGATAGTAAATTAGAAAAAGAAATGGATTTAGCATATTCAATAGTAAAATTGGGAAGAAGTGCAAGAAATTCAGCAAATATTAAAAATAGACAGCCATTATCAGAAATGTTAATTTCAGTTAATACATTACCAGAATATTATTCAGACATAGTAAAAGAAGAATTAAATGTAAAAGCTGTTATATTAGGGGCAGAAATGTCAGAATATGTAAATTTTGAAATTAAGCCAAACTTACCAGTATTAGGAAAAGAATATGGAAAATTAATTCCTAAAATAAAGCAAGAAATAGCTAATAAAAACCAAATGGACCTAGCAAATAAAGTAAAAAATGGTGGAACAGAATATATAGAAATAGATGATATTCAAATTGGGTTAAATTCAGAAAACTTACTTGTAACAATGCAAGGAAAAGAAGGTTTTGCATTTGCAGGAGAGGGAGAAATAGGTGTAGTAATGGATACACATATTACAGAAAAGCTGAAAGAAGAAGGATATGTAAGAGAAATATTATCAAAAATACAGAATATGAGAAAGGACAAAGGATTTGAAGTATTAGATAAAATAAATCTTTATGTATTTGGAAATGAAATGCTTGAAAATGTAATAAAAGAAAATTCAGAACTAATTAAACATGATACTTTAGCATTAGATATTATATATGGAATAGATAGAACAGATTATACAGAAACAAATATTAATGGAGAGATGTTAAATATAGATGTTGAAGTTATAAAATAAGATAATTGAGATAGAAAAAGACAAGGGCTACTAAAAGTAGTAGGGAATTAAAGAACTGTTTAATGACATTAAAAAGAGTAGAGATTAGGGGGCAAAGTCTTCAAATTTCTACTCTTTTCGAGGTTTTTGAACTGCCCCATTAATCTCTTGATTTTTATTTAGCTATTTTTATTAATATTTCATCAATTACTTGTTTTGGAGTTACTACCATACTATAATCATAATTCCTAAAATATTGCATAAGAACTTCTTTTTTACAATCACAGTTCATCATTTCTGTTGCATTATTTATATTGCATTTAATATTGTTTACATTTTTGCTATATTTTTTAGCAATTATTTTGTATACATTGTTTTTTAAGTCTTTTGTATGTAAACTTTCATTAGATGCTATTAGCAATAAAGCTTCCCTAATATATTTTGTTCCAATAAGTTTGTTATTATAATGCAGATGTTCAAGCTCTAAATCAATCTTTTTTTCTATTGGTATTTTTTGTTTTTCTTTAATTTTACAAAGGAGATTAATTTCTTTTACAATTTTTTCAAATCCTTCTAGTTTATTAATATATGTATGAATATATTTATTATCCATTATTTCTCTTATCATAGTAGATTCTCCAGATATTACAATTATAGAATCATAAAATTTTGTAAAATTATCTTCTTCTAATTTATTTATTATATTTATTCCAGTAATTGATGGTAATTTTAAATCTAATAATATTATGTCTATTTTTTCACTTTCATTCTCAATTGTATTTAATGCATCTTTTCCATTTGTCAATATTTTATATAATCTAATTTCATCACATTGTTTTGATATGTAGTTGATTAAATTCTTTGAATAATGCAAATTATCATCTATTAGTAATATGTTTATCATAATATAGCAACCTTTCTTTATTAATAGTTATTTACCCATATTATACCATAAAGTTAATATAAGGTAAATTATGTATATACAAAATTAAGTATAAATATATCACAAATTGCTTTATATGAGTCTATTAGGGGGATTTTTTATTTTTTTTTATCTTTTTACCATGTTTTTCCAGTTTATGATATATTTAATTAAACAATAGCTTTTATAGCTACTACATATATTATTTTAAAAAGAAGGAGGTGCAAATTTAATAATACTAAAGAAACAATAAAATAAAGGAGAAATTTTATGAAAAGAAAAAACAAGATTGTATGTGGTATTTTAATAATTATACTTTTAACTACTATTTTTTCTTTTGACAAAGTGCTATCAGCACAGCAAAACGATTTGACTAACAATGTAAAAATTTTACAAAATGTGGAAAGAAGTAAATTTGCTGCTAAAGAGGAACTAGAAATAAATATTCAAAAATATTCTAAGGATAAGAAAGAATTAGTAAATGTTCAAGCGGAGAAAGCATTAAAGCTACATAATCTTTCATATGAAGATATTAGTAAATCTAATGAAATAAATGTAGTAAAAGATGTTATGCTAAATAGAACTGTAAATAGAGTTAAGACTGAAAAGGTACAGATTGATTTTGACCAAGAAGGAAATATAGTTAAATTAGTAAACTATGAGGACATTTCAACAGTTGATAAAGATAGAAAAGATTATGAAGAGGACAAGCCTCTTGAAACAACTGTAGAATACAAATTAAAAACACAAGATGATATTGAATATATTATTAATGACATAGTTAATGCATATAACTTAGAAGGATATAAAATAGTAAATTGCCATAATAATTTAGTTGGAAATTGGAGTGTAGTATGGAATAAAATATTGTTTGATGATGTTGTTAATGCTTATGATGTAGTGTGTGTTACAATTGATGCAAAAGATGGTTCTATTATGAACTTTATAAGAAATTCTGTAATTCCAGAGACAACAAATTTAGTAATAACTAAAGAACAAGCAATTAGTTTTGCAAAACCAATAATAGATAAATTAGATTCTTCTAATAATATTACAGCAACACTTACAACATTTAGACCAAATTTTTATTGGGAAGAGAATGGACCTTATGAAGAAGCAGACTTTATAAGATTAGCATGGCAAGTTGTGGTAGAGAGAAATACTTATATAATGATTGATGCAGAAACAGGAGAAATTCTTGGAGGAGATCAAATGTTAGGAACTGATGGAGCTAGAGCTATGACAGTAGTGCCAACTTTTTATAAAGCAGAAGAAAGAACAACAGCAGCAACAAATGCCTTTAAAAGGTTAGGATATGTACAACCATATGCTTGCCAACCATATACAGGGTGGGTTAATAAACAAGATATTATGTGGGTATTAAATCATTCTAGTCTTTATGGCCTTTTCCTATCATGTCACGGAGTATATGATGCTAATAACAATTTTGCTAACCAATTAACTGCCGATGGAAGTTGGTATCTTTCACCTTCAGAAGTAACTGGGAATTGGCATTTCGTTTTTATAGCAGCATGTGGTTCATCTTCAACACCAGCATTCCCAGCAGCTTTTAAAACTGGAGGATTTGAAGGAAGATGCTTTGTTGGATATAATATTTCCACTCCTACTGAAACATCTTATCAATTTATAATAAGATTTTGCTCTAAATTAGGCTCTATGCCTGTTATAGATGCTGTTGTAGCAGCTAGAGATGAAACTTTAGCAGCAGGATATAGAGAATGCGATCCAGGATTTTGGGGAGATATGAAATATTATGGAACAGCATGGTAAAAATATATAGGAGGTGATTAAAATAGAAAACAATAGGAAAACAATTATGGTTACTATTATAATTATAGCAATTTTATTAATATTATTTGCTATATATAATATAAAAGTAAATGAACCAAAAGAGACGAGTCGAAATATTCAAATGAAAAATAGTACTGAAGATAGACAAAAGAATATAGTTAAAAATATTGAGGAAATAAGAACACCAGATGAAATTATTTATTATAATGGAGAAAATAAAAAAGTTATAAATAAAGATGAGAGAGAGTTTAAAAAGATTGTTGAACTAAATCAAAATAGAAAATTAGAAGAATTACAACAACTTGAAATATATGTAGAATTAGATGAGAATATGCCTAATAGTTTCTTAGAGTATAAATATTATGATGATTCTTCAATATATTTTTTATTAAAGACAAATGAAAAAAATTATATATGGATTCCATATGATTGCAAACAATTTGAAGGTGGGGCATATGGATATATAGAAGATGCAACTGAATTGCTTAAACAGCTATTTTAATTGCTTCAAAAAAGCTATTGATGTTTTCAATAGCTTTTTATATATTATGTATAAATATTAGATTTTCGGTATTTTTTACAATAAGTTTCTTGAAATTCTTACAAAATTATTAATGTATCTTTTTCAAAAACTTTTCGGATCAATACTAAAATATATAAATAGTCTTGCAATAGCTTTTAGTCTATGATAAAATTTATGCTGCTTGTAATAGTAAGAAGAAAGAATTAAAAAATATATAATTATAAATAATATATGCCAATATAGCTCAGTTGGTAGAGCAACGGATTCGTAACCCGTAGGTCAGCAGTTCGATTCTGCTTATTGGCTCCAATTTATAGCAACTTACGAACTATAAAGAGTTTCGTAAGTTTTTTCATTTTTAGAAAAGATGAATTGAACTTAATATAAAATACAAAAAATGTTCTCTTTCCAGAAAGGAGGACATTTTTTATGTTTGAGTTTGAAGTAATACAAGAACTAAAGCCAAATGATGAAATACTAGAAATCATTGAAGCCTTTGAATACAAAGTTAAAAATGGCAAAATTAAGCATTTTAATGCTACTAATTTACAATTTATTGAACCAACTGAATATTTAATTACATATCCTTCTACTCTTACTATTTACGAATATAAAGTAAATGAAATAGTTAATAGACCGTTCTATATTAAAGAACATAAACAAAAGTATAATTTAAAAGAAATTAAACAAATTCTCATGAAATTTTAAAAATAGAGGGGGGGACAAAACGTCTATAAGTGAGCTATTAAGTAGAGGAGGTAATATTTTTATGAGATGTGGAGTTTATGTAAGAGTATCAACAGATGACCAAAGAGATAATGGTTATTCTATTGATTCACAGCTACGAATGATAAAGGAATATTGTGAAAAGAACAATTATGATATTGTAGATGTGTACAATGATGCAGGACATTCTGGAAAAGATTTAATGCGACCAGAAATGCAAAGACTTTTAAAAGATATTAAATCACACAAAATCGAAGTAATAGTTGCTATTAAAGTAGATAGATTAACCAGAAATAATTATGATGGTTTCTGGTTTTTGAACTATTGTGAAGAACATGATGTCAAAATTGAACTGATACTTGAGCCTTATGATGTATCTACTGTAAATGGCGAAATGATATTTGGTATGAATTTAGTATTTGGACAAAGAGAAAGAAAAGAAATTGGAGCAAGAACAAAAAGAGCAATGGAAGAAATGGCATTAGAAAAAGTACATCCAGCAAAAGCACCTTATGGCTATATCAGAAATGTAGAAACAGGTCATTTAGAAGTAGAGCCAATTGAAGCACAAGTTATTAAAGGAATATTTGAACTATGTAAGCAAGGTAATTCAAGTAGAGGAATTGCAACAATTATGAAAGATAGCAATGCTTATTTAAAAATAGGAAAATGGACAAGTGATAGAGTTTATAAGATACTTACTAATTCTATTTATATTGGTATATTTGAATATGGAAAATATTGCAGAAAACCACAAGATATTTTAAGAGTTGAAAATTACTGTGAGCCAATTATAGATATGGAAACATGGAATATCACAAGAAAAGTATTAGAAAGAAATAAACACTCAAATTATGGAGAGCATATTCATTTATTTACTGGAATTGTGAGATGTCCTACTTGTGGGAAAATACTATCTTCTACTAATTCTTTTAAATATAGTGGAACACCAAAAGAAAAAGTTTATTATCATTTAACTTGCAAGAATCCAAATTGCAAATCTAAAGGATTACATTATAGTTCAGATAAAATAGAACAAAAATTAGTTAGAGTCTTAAATGAATTAACAAGATATATGTATGAAATGGATAGTGAAATTATAGTATGTAATTCAACTAAAACAAAAGACATTAAAAATATAGAAAAAGCCATTGCAAAACTAAAAATGCAAGAAAAAAAGTTAGTGGATTTATATTTAAGTTCTACATTAAATGTAGAAATAATTAATCATAAAAATGATGCAATAAAAAAAGAAATTGAAACTTTAAACAAGAAAAAACAGCATATTGATCCAAATAATGATTTTAAAGAATACACAATAGAACTATTAAAAAAGTTAGATTGTAACGTGGAAAATGGCAAAATTATAGCTAATAACAAAATTGCATTTACATTTATTTTTAATAGTCTAAAAAGAAAAACAAAACAGGAATTAATAAAAAAATTAATTGATTGCATAGAAATAAAAAGAAACAAAAATTATGATATTGAAATAACAAATGTTAAATTTACAGAAGAGTTTATTCCAAAAAGTAGCAAAGAATATATAAAATATTTATATGAAATCTTGAAAAATAATAACATTGGATTTATTTATAAAGAAGCAATTGAGCATGCAGAATTAGAAAAATTAAAAGAGGACTATTTTATATTTTCTGATGAAAGAATTGGAGAATATTCAAAAGAAGAATTAGAAAAATACGTAGAACTATTACAAGAGCATTTTTATACAGATGGAGTTATAAATTGCCCATATATTGAAAACGGAAACATGATAGATAATTTAACATTAATACCAAAAAATAAAAGCAAAAAAGTTAAGGAGGGAGCAAATTGTGAAGCATCTTAATAAAGAAAATATAAACAAAAATCAAGTAGAAACAATAGAACAGTTTAAAGTACTTTCATATTTAAAAAGCACATTTAATCTTGATTAAATTGAATTATATTTATATGATAAAACTACAATAAAGTTAATTGATAAAAATAAAGTACAAGCATATTTTAAATATAATAAACAAACTAAAAAAATAGAATTTCATGAAAAAATACATTCAAAAAATCAATTAGAAAGATGAGATTTGGAAAAAATCTTGTCCCAGCAAGCACTGAATTTGGATATACGCCAAATTCAAATATGGGAACTTCGTCCCCAATCCCCAAAAATAAAATTGAAAGGAACTAAAAGATTATGAATGATGAAAAAGTAAATTATTTAATTGATATAATAAAAGATATGGATATAGAAAATAAATTAAGACTTGCAATATGTATGTGTGATAATTATAGCCATACAAACATTGTATATAACAAAATAGAAATGTGTGAATATTTTTATAATTTACTAAAAGAAATTAATATAGAATACAGAACAACAACTGTTAATTTTGCAAACTATCCATACATAATGTTTGCTATATCAAAAGTTATGGAAATGAATTCAATAGAACAAAATAGAGTAGCATTGTATCTTTTTAATAGTATAAATTTTAAAATTAAAAATTGTAAAAGTATTGACATTAAAGAACAAATGTTTTAGAATATGTAGAGTAAAAAAGGATGTGAAGCTATGGAAGAAAATCAATTAGTAATTCAAAATGAATTATCAAATGAAGATATAAAAAATTTAATATACACAATAAGAGGAAAACAAGTAATGTTAGATAGTGACGTTGCAATGTTGTATAATTATGAAACTAAAAAAGTTAATCAAGCTGTAAAAAGAAATATAGATAGATTTCCAGAAAGATTTTGTTTTCAATTAACAGAAAAAGAATTAGAAATTATGTGGTCACAAATTGTGACCACCTCAAAATTAGAAGATAATAAATATAGAAGCAAAAAATATTTGCCATATGTTTTTACAGAGCAAGGAATAGCTATGTTGTCTGGAATATTAAAGAGTGAAGTTGCTATACAAGTTAGTATTAAAATAATGGACGCATTTGTGGAAATGAGAAAATTCATAAATTCAAATAAGAGTTTATTTGAAAAAGTAGTTACTATTGAAAATAAAATGGACAAAAAATTCATTGAGCAAGATAAAAAATTCGATATAATATTTGATCAATTACAACTGGAAGAAAATATCAAACAGAGAATATTTTTTGATGGTCAAATATATGATGCATATAGCATCATTGTAGATATTGTAAAAAGAGCAAATAGCAAGATTTTGATTATAGACAATTATATTGATGACAGTGTTTTAAAAATGTTAGCTAAAAAGAAAAACAATGTAGAAGTTGTTATTTTAACATCTGATAAAAGTAATATTGAAAATTTAGATGTTAAGAAATTCAACAAAGAATATCCTGTGCTGAAAGTTGCTAAAACAAATAAATTTCATGATAGGTTTATAGTAATAGATAACAAAGAAATGTATCATTTAGGTGCTTCTATAAAGGATTTAGGCAAAAAGTGTTTTGCTATTAATAGAATTGAAGATATAGAAATAATAGAAAAAATTATAAATTTGTAAATACATAAAAAAAGCAATGCTATATCTAGACGAGAGCCATGATAATAATTGAAAAGTATACAATAATATGGTATAATATAAGTGTAAGCTAAATAGCACACATATTGAAAGGAGTTACACTATGAAAATTGTTCATGCTCGGGTTAATAGTTACCCAACAAGGCTTTCTTTATTGATTGCCAAGACTTCAGAAAACGTTCTTCCAACAGATGTATTCAGACTTTGCGATGAAACGCAAGAATATGGCTTCTTCATTGTTCAAAATATAGAAGCAGGTATTGGCGACACTGAATTAACTATCAATCTTGTACCTCTGAACGGTGATTATATTACCAAAAAACCTGAAAATTATGATCCCCGCATTTTCATCAACGGAACTTATATACTTAAAAGACTAAGTCCTGAGGAAGGAAAACGTATCATAGACGGCTCTGGTATTTGGTTTGGATAATTATCACCATGTACGCAAACAAAGAGATGGATTTGCCATCTCTTTGTTTAATGTATAAGAGTTTAAAATTCAAATAAATATTTATAAGGAACTTGTTATAAAATATTGAAATAAAACTATAAAAAATATATAATGTCTTTAGAAAGAGAACAAGAGAGTTCGTAACTTGTAAGAATATCGCTCCAAGAAGTAAAATCGTCGCACCAGACGAAAACATTGATAAATCAACTGTAAAGGTTGATTTTTTTGTCGCCTTTATCTTGAAAAAGAAAGGATGGTGTGGTATGATTAGCATTGTAAAGAAGAAAAACAAGATAAAAAGAGAATTGCTCTCTAAAATTGAATGGGCTTGCAGTTTGAATGCTATAAAAC
>CANPFO010000018.1 GCA_947573555.1 uncultured Clostridium sp.
GATAACTTATGCGACAAACGAAGAGAAGTCGCAAACAATAAAACTAGGCGTTAGCGAGAAGGAATAGTTCGAGCATTGCGGATAACATATGCGACAAACAAAGGGAGGTTATAACAATGGAATACACATATGAACCCAAAGGAGTATGTTCACAAAAAATGATAATAGAAACAGATGGCGACAAAGTCAAAAAAGTAACAATTATAGGTGGATGTGCTGGAAACACAGTAGGAGTATCAAAATTAATAGAAGGAATGAAAATAGAAGAAGCAATAAAAAGATTAAAAGGGATACCATGTGGATACAAAGGAACATCATGTCCAGACCAATTAGCAGCAGCATTAGAAAAAATAATAAATGAAAAAAAGACTAACATATAAAATGAAGTGAACCCAAAAAGTTCACTTCATTTTATATGTTACTTTTTACAATATAAGAAAATTCTCAAAACTTCTATAATATAACATACTTACAAAAAATTAAATGTGAGCCAACTATATATTAAAAGCTACAGATACTAATAGTCCACTAATATTTTTTAAGCAGAAAGAATAAAATCCTTATTTGCCAATAATATTTTCTTTAACAACTCAATTTGACTTTTTGACAAATGAGAATTCTCCTCTAAACAATATAACTTATTTATTAAAAGTGCAAAATTCACATCTAAATTTTCATTTGGAGCATCAATAGATTTATCATTAGACAAACCAAGTAAATAATCTAAAGACACATTAAAAACAGAAGCTATTTTTGTAACAACATCAAGTCTAGGAACGCGCTCACAAGTTAAATATCTACAAATAGTAACATTTGAAGTTCCAATCTTTTTAGCCAATTGAGTTTGAGACATATTATTTTCATCCAATAAAACAGTTAATCTATAACTAAACTTCTCTACATTAAAATCCATAGAAACCTCCTATATCAAATATTATATATATGAAATATTATAGAGCTATAACTAATATGTTTAGGAATATTTACCAAAGTTATAACTTGTAAAAAAAGTTAACCAATTGGGAATAATGAAAACAAAATATCAAATGAATATCTAAAACACAACAAACTAAGTATTAGCATTAAAAAGAAAAAAACTACTAAGAATAGTAGTTTTCAAAAAAGACTATTTAATTGATAAAGCTTCATCTTTAGAGATATAGCCATATTCAAGCATAGAATTTATAACTTGATATTGACGTTGCTTAGCTAAAGTAGGATTTACTGTTGGAGCATATACAGAAGGTGCATTTGGAATACCAGCTAGCATAGAAGATTCATCTAAACTTAAGTCCAAAGGAGACTTATTATAATATCCATAACTAGCATCATAAATACCATAATAACCATCTCCAAAGTATGAAGTATTAACATATAATTCAAAGATTTCTCTTTTCGAATAATTTTTTTCTAAATCAAAAGCAGCAAAAACTTCTGCAATTTTCCTTACCCAAGAACGTTCTTGAGATAAGATAACATTTTTAGCAACCTGTTGAGTTATTGTACTGCCACCCTCTCTAAAAGCTCTCCTCTTTATATTAGTAAAAATAGCTCTTCCTATAGCAATAAAATCTATAGGGCCATGACTATAATATCTATGGTCTTCAATACTAATAACAGCATTTCTATAATAAGATGACATTTCTTCGAACTTAACAAAATTCTCTTTGCTTGTAATCTCCTCAACTCTTGTTATCAAAGGCTTCTCTTTTAATGCTCTAGTATAATAAGAATTACCAACTAAAAAAATAATTGAAAAGACTATAATCATTAGAATTATAAGTGCAATAAACAGTTTTCTTATAAATTTCATATTTTTTTTACCTTTCGTTTATAATAATTACATTATATAATAAATTGCCAAAAAAGCAAGAACTAAATTTTAAAATAGTTATAAGAAAAAATAATATATGCAAGTAGCATATATTAGATAAAAAAATAAAATGACTTTATTGGAATAAAAATTCAAATTATAATAAAAAGTGAACAAAAAAGAAAAGAAAAAGATGGACAACAATAAAAATTGTTATTTTTATGAGAAGCTTTAACAAAATTAGCAAACAAAAATTTGTATAACTATTGACATTTTAAAAATATACTTATATAATAAGACAAAATAAAAATCAATAAGGTGGTAGAAATGAAAGAACAATTTTTAGAATTATTAAAACAAGTAAAAAGAGATGGAATAGAAGAACTAATATCATTTATAGAAAAAACAGACTTTTTCACAGCTCCTGCAAGCACAAGATTTCACGGAGACCATGAAGGTGGACTAGTAGAACATAGTATGAAAGTATACGAAATATTAAAACACAAAGTAGAAACAAACATAGAACCAATAAATGTAAACCCAGAAACATTAATATTAGTACCATTACTACATGACTTATGCAAAACAAACTTTTATAAAATAGACTATAGAAACGCAAAAAATGCATTAGGAGTATGGGAAAAAGTACCATATTATACAATAGAAGATACGATACCATATGGACATGGAGAAAAATCAGTAATGATGATAACAGAATACATAAAATTAACACCAGAAGAAAAATATGCAATACGTTGGCATATGGGATATACAGAACCAAAAGAATTATACAATACAATAGGAGCTGCATATCAAAAATATCCACTAGCATTATTAATGCATGAAGCAGATTTAGAAGCAACATACTTTTACAACATATAAGAAATAAACCAATGAAAGGGGAAAAACAATGTTAGCATATATAAAAGGAACACTAGAAATGAAAATGACAGGATATATAGTAATTGACATAGGAGGATTAGGATATAAAATATATATGTCAGACTCTGGAATTGAAAAATTAGGAAACATAGGAGAAACAGTAAAAGTACATACATATTACAAAGTAAGAGAAGATGACATAAGCATATTTGGATTTAACACATTAGAAGAACTAAAAATGTTCGAACTACTAATATCAGTAAGTGGAGTAGGAGCGAAAACAGCATTAACAATGCTTGCAACTTGCGAGCCAACAGAATTTGCCCTAGCTGTAATTACAGAAGATATTAATACACTAAAACAAATACCAGGAATCGGATTAAAATCAGCACAAAGAATAATATTAGAATTAAAAGATAAAATAAAGAAAGAAGAACAAATACAAGAACTAACAAAAGCAACAAATGGAACAAAAACAAAAGTAGAAACAGCAATAGAAAACGAACAAAAAATAGATGAAGCGATTGCAGCACTTCAAGTATTAGGATACAACAAAAAGGAAATAGAAAAAGCACTTGAAAAAATAGAGAAAGAAGAACTAACAACAGAAGACTTAATAAGAAAAGGATTAACCATTTTAGGAAAATAAAAATGTTAAAAGAGATTATCAGGGCAGATTTATTAGGAGAAAAATATATGAACAATAATGAACCATTAGCATATAGAATAAGACCACGAACACTAGAAGAATATGTAGGACAAGAACACGTATTAGGAAAAGACAAAATATTATATAGAACAATAAAAGCAGATAGGTTATCAAGTATAATACTATTTGGACCTCCTGGATGCGGAAAAACATCATTAGCAAAAGTAATAAGTGAAACTACAAAATACAAATTCTACAAAATAAATGCAGTAACAGCAGGAGTTGCTGATATAAAAAGAGTAATAGAAGAAACCAAGAACTTTATGGTAAATCCAATAGGAAAAAGTATATTATTTATAGATGAAATTCACAGATTTAATAAATTGCAACAAGATGCATTATTACCATATGTAGAAAATGGATTAATAATATTAATAGGAGCCACAACTGAAAATCCATATTTCGAAGTAAACAAAGCTTTAATATCAAGATCAATGGTAATAAAGCTAGAGCCACTAACAGAAGACAATGTTTATAAAATATTAAAAAATGCAATTGAAAGAAAAGACGGATTAGGAGAATATAACATAAAAATAGAAGATGAAACATTGAAAAAACTTGCATCAATATCAAATGGAGATGTAAGGACAGCATTAAACGGATTAGAAATAGCAGTACTTACAACAAATATGGAAAGTGATGGTTATATACATATAACAGATGAAGTAATAAAAAACAGTGTACAAACAAGAAAATCTATATTTGATAAAAATGGAGACTCACATTATGATAATATAAGTGCATTTATAAAATCAATGAGAGGCTCAGATGCAGATGCGACTGTATTCTATCTAGCTAGAGCTTTAAATGGAGGAGAAGACCCAATGTTTTTAGCAAGAAGGATTGTAATTTGTGCATCAGAAGATGTAGGAATGGCAAATCCAAACGCACTTGTAGTAGCAAATGCAGCAATGCAAGCGGTACATATGGTAGGAATGCCAGAAGCAAGAATACTACTTTCAGAAGCAGCATTATATGTGGCAACATCTAAAAAATCAAATGCAAGCTATTTAGCGATTAATAAAGCATTAGAAGATGTTCAAAATAAAGACACTGGAACAATACCAATGCATATATTAAATGCTCCAGTAGAAGATATGAAAAAATTAGGATATCACGAAGGATATTTATATCCACATAACTTTCCAGGGCATTGGATAGAACAGCAATACCTTCCAGATAAAATGCTAGGAACAAAATATTATATAAAAGATGAAAATATTGATTAAAATAATAGAAAATGGAAACTCTACTAAAAGAGCATAAATTACTTATGCAATAGAAGTGGAGTTTTTATGTTTGAAAATTTAAAATATTTTATAAAAATTATGATAATAGGATTTTTAGCAGGAATAATAAGTCGGTTTTTTTTCAACAGGAGGAGGCCTAATATTAGTTCCAGCTTTTATATATTTACTAAAAATAGAGCCACGAATATCAAGAGGAACTTCGGTATTTGGTATATTACCAATGGTAATAGCAAGTAGCTTTTTCTATTATAAGCAAGATTTTATAGATTGGAAGATATCTATACTTTGTGCAATAGGTGGAGCAATAGGGGGATATATAGGAGCAAAACTTTTAAAAAAAATAAATGAAAGAGTGCTAAAAATAATTTTTACATGTTTTCTAATATATGTATCTTATAAAATGTTATTTACTTAAATTAAGTTTTAAAAATTTTTGAAATTATATGGAGTTAAAATAAATGAAAGAAATTATAATAGGAATTATTTCAGGGACAGTAAGTGGAACTGGAATGGGTGGAGGAACCATATTAATATTCTTATTAACATATATAATAGGAATAGAACAGCACATAGCACAAGCAACAAACTTAATATTTTTTATACCAACATCAATAGTTGCAATAATAGTAAATATAAAAAATAAAAATATAAATTTAAAAGTAGCCATATTAGTATCTATATTTGGCGTATTAGGGGCAATAATAGGAGCAAATTTATCTGTACAAACAGATGTAACTTTACTTAGAAAGTGTTTTGGGGCATTTTTAATAATAATTATCATTCATGAAATATATACCATAATAAAAGAGTATAAAAATGAAAAAAATAGACAAAATAAATAAAAAATGAAAGGACTGATAATATGAAATTTACTAAAGGTTTATTAATAGGTGGATTAATTACAACAGGAATAATAATGATGTATAATGATACAAATATGCTAAATAAAAAATCTATGATGAAAAAAGGTAGAAAAATAGCTAAAAAAATGGGAATAATGTAAGAATGCCAAAGGCAATAGCCTTTGACATCTTTTTCTTGTATAGAAAATATCTATATTTCTCTCTTGTTCTAATTATAGAGTTTCAAACATTTCGTCTTTAAAATCTTTGCATTCTTTACATTCTTTGCAATCTTTATTAGTTTCTACAAAACAGTCACATTTATCGCATTTATCACCTTTTAAGCATTTTCCTTCATGATGACATTTAGCGCAAACTTTTATTTTTCTTGTAGCATTTGCCCAAATTTGAATTGCATAGTGTCTATCAGGACAAAGAGGACCAAAAACAAATTCACCTTCACAATCAGTAAAAGTATGGCCGATAGGTCTTCTCTCTTCTCTTCCGTTTTCACATACAACTTCTGTTAATTTTACAACTGCATCACGAACTGGCTCTTTGAAGCAATTTTTTATAACTCCATATATAACATCTCTGTTATCTTCTGGTAAAGTTATATCTAAGTCAAATTGTTTACCACCAGATATAACACCATCAACATCTATATCTGGACAAAATTTCTTATTTTCCATTTCCATAAATAATATACTTCCTTTCTTTTTTCAAACATTTTGTTTGATTAATATATAATATGTTAGAAAACCAAAAAAATTGTCGAAAATAAATTAATTTTTTTAACAAAATATATTTAGGTTAATATATAAATAAGGGGAATATAGTATGGGAAGAACAATAGGAGTAGGAGGACATACACTTTTGACATTAGGAGAAGAATCAAAAAAACAAGTAGAAAACTGTATATTCATATAATGAGCAAGTTGATAAATATGAAGATAATCTTTTAGCAAATATGGCACAAATAGTAGATGCTGGAATAGACTGGGCTATAGCGATGAAACAAGAACAAAATTCACCTAAGAATACAATAGAAGAGAATGAACTTTAAAATTTACTACTATAGTAGAGTTTAAAGTTATTACAATAATTTGTAGCATAATATATATTCTTTTTGAAATACTGCGTAAGCGACCAAACGAGCTAAAGCGAGTGCGATTGGAGCAACTTACAAACTTGTATTTTTAATTTTGAAAGTTGCGACACACAAGGTATAAAAAAATAATATATATTATGCTACAAATCATTGTAATCAATTCAAACTCTAACAAATAATTAAAAAATGTATAAATTACCACTCTTTAGCAAACAATAAAACAAAAATTGTATTGCAAGGAGTGGAATTTTTTTGAAAGAAAATAGAAAACTAAAAATAACAGGAACAATATTAGAAAAGAGACAATTGCAAAGCTATTTAGAAAAAATAGCTTCAAGCCATAATATAATATCAAAATCACAAAAAGACACATATCCAATACAACAAATGGTAGAAAATTTTAAAATAATACAAGAAGTATATAATTTATTAAATGAGCACTTAAAATTAGGAATAAATATACATCCAGCAGGAGAATGGTTATTAGACAATTTTTATATAATAGAAGAAACAGTAAAACAAATTCAAAAAGAACTACCACTAAATAAATATATAAATTTTGTAGGAATAGCAAATGGAGAATATAAAGGATTTGCTAGAATATATGTATTAGCTTCAGAAATAATTGCATATTCAGAAAACAAAATAGAAAGAACAGACTTAGAAGACTATTTGACAAGTTATCAAAACAAAAAAACACTAAGTATGGATGAAATCTGGAACATAGGAATATTTTTACAAATTGCTATAATACAAAATATAGCAGAAATATGTTGCAAAATTTATAGTAGTCAAATGCAAAAACAAAAAGCAGAAAATATAACAGAAAGATTGATAGAAAATAAAGAAAAATCAAAATTTAAAATTAATAATATAAAAATTCAAAAAAATGCATTGCAAGATATGAGATATCCATTTATAGAATATATGTCATATATATTAAAAAGATATGGAAAAAAAGCAAATGCATATTTAAATATATTAGAAGAAGTTGTAGAAAAATTAGGAACAACAGTATCAGAAGTAATAAAAAGAGAGCATTTTGAAATAGCAATTCAAAAGGTACTAATTGGAAATAGTATAACAAGCATAAAAGAAATACAAAGAATAAACTTTTTAGAAATTTTTGAAAAAATAAATGGAGTAGAAGAAATTTTAAAACAAGATCCAGTAAAAGTATATAGTAAAATGGACTATAAAACTAAAGAGTATTATAGAGGAAAAATAAAAGAAATAAGCAAAAAAACAAAAATATCAGAAATGTATATAGCAAAAAAAATGCTAGAATTAGCAGATGAAAATTTCAAGAAAAATGGAGAAAATAGAGAAGCTCATATAGGATTTTATTTAATAGACCAAGGAATAAATAAACTATATAATAAATTAGACTATGTATCAAAAAAGGAGAATACACCCAAAACAAAAGCAAAAAGATATATATGCATAACAAGTATTTTAAGTGTATTATTATCAATAGGATTAACATATTTCTTACACATTAAAATGCAAAATATTGCATTAACAATATTAAGCTTCATAATATTTTTAGTTCCTTCTAGTGAAGTTATTATTCAATTAACACAGTATATATTAAGCAAAACAGTTAAACCAAAACTAATACCTAAAATAGATTTTGAAAAAGGAATAGACAAAGAAAATTCTTGTATAGTAGTAATTCCAACAATATTAAAAAATAAAGAAAAAGTAGAAGAGATGTTCCAAAATTTAGAAAGATATTATTTAGCAAATAAATCTAAAAACTTATATTTTACTTTATTAGGAGATTGTTCAGAAAGTAGTGTTAAAGAAGAAAAATTTGACCAAGAGGTAATTATAGAAGGAAAAAAACAAGCAGAAAGACTGAATAACAAATACCCAGATGAAAAATTATCAAAGTTTAACTTTATATATAGAGAAAGAATTTGGAACGAAAAAGAAAATTGCTATCTAGGATGGGAAAGAAAAAGAGGGCTATTAAATCAATTTAATGAATATTTACTATGTGAAAAAAATCCATTTAAAATAAATACAATAGAAGAAAATATAAAAAACAAACAAATATTAAAAGAAATAAAATATGTAATAACATTAGATGCAGATACAGACTTAATATTAAACTCTGCATATGAACTAGTAGGCGCAATGTCACATATTTTGAATAAACCAATAATAAATGAAGAGAAAAACATAGTTGTACAAGGACATGCAATAATGCAACCTAGAGTAGGAATAAATTTAGATATTAGCTATAAAACACTATTTACAAAAATATTTGCTGGAGCTGGAGGTATAGACAGTTATACAAATGCAATATCTGATATATATCAAGATAATTTTAAAGAAGGAATATTTACAGGAAAAGGAATATATGATTTAAAAGTTTTTTCAAAGGTTTTGAAAAATGCAATACCAGAAAACACAGTATTAAGTCATGACTTATTAGAAGGATGCTACTTGAGGTGTGGGTTAGTATCAGACATTATGCTTATGGATGGATACCCAACAAAATACACAAGTTTTATGAATAGACTTTCTAGATGGATTAGAGGAGACTGGCAAATTATAAAATGGTTAGGGTTTAAAAGTCCACTAAATTTATTATCTAAATACAAAATATTTGACAATTTAAGAAGAAGTATTTTTGAAATTACAATTTTAATAGCTTTAATATATACAAACATACTAAAAATAGGAAATAATGTTAAAAACTTAGAATTATCATTTATACTGTCAGCAATTTTGATATTTCCATATATATTAGAACTATTTAATTATTTAATTGGAAAAAAAGAGGGAGAAGAGAAACAAAAAACATTTACTCCAAAAATATCTGGATTAAAGGGGATTTTATTAAGAACAATAATAACAATAGGATGTTTACCATATAAATCATATATTAGCTTAAAAGCAATTTGTAAAACATTATACAGATTGATAATAAGCAAGAAAAATTTACTAGAATGGACAACTTCAGAAGAAGCAGAAAAACAAGCAAAAACAGATTTATTATCATATAACAAAAATATGATGGCAAATATTGTACTAGGTATAGTAGCACTTATGTTTAATAATTTATTATTAGTCGTTTTGGGAGCTCTATGGATAATAACTCCAAGTATAATGTGGTATATAAGTAAAGAAAAAGAAGAAAAGAAAACAATTGAATTGTTAGACAAAAAACAGCAAGAATATATTTTAGAAATAGGAAGAAAAACATGGGAATATTTTGAGAACTATTTAAATGAAGAAAACAATTATTTAATATCAGATAATTATCAAGAAGGAAGAAAAAATAAAATTGTAAAAAGAACATCATCTACTAATATAGGTCTATCAATGCTTGCTATAATTTCTGCAAACGATTTAGGCTATATAACATATGAAAAAACAATAGAACTACTAAAAAATGTAATTTATACAGTAGATAATTTGCAAAAATGGAATGGGCATTTATACAATTGGTACAATATAGAAACAAAAGAACCATTAATTCCAAGATATATATCAACTGTTGACAGTGGAAACTTTGTAGGATATTTATATGTTGTAAAATCGTGGCTAGAAAAAAACAAGGAAAATAATGAAGAAATTAAAATATTACTAGAAATTATAACGAAAACTATTGAAAAAACAGATTTCTCACACTTATATAGCAAAGAACACAGATTATTCTCAATAGGTTTTAATATAGAAGAAAATAAACTAACAAATTCATATTATGACTTATTAGCATCAGAAGCAAGGCAAGCAAGCTTAGTTGCAATAGCCAAAAAAGATATTCCTACAAAACATTGGAATTCATTAAGTAGAACATTAACAAACTTAGGAAAATATAAGGGACTTATTTCATGGTCTGGAACTTCATTTGAATATTTAATGCCTAATATAAATATTCCAAAATATAAAGGAAGCTTATTAGACGAATCTTGTAAATTTATGATTATGAGCCAAATGGAATATGCAAAAAAATTGCAAATACCATGGGGAATATCAGAAGCGGCATTTAACTTAAAAGATTTATACTCAAATTATCAATATAAAGCATTTGGAATTCCATGGCTGGGACTAAAAAGAGGACTAGCTGATGAAATGGTTGTATCATCATATGGAAGTATTTTAGCAATAACAGATTATCCACAAGAAGTATATCAAAACTTAAAACAACTTGAAGAACTTGGAATGTATGGTAAATTTGGATTTTATGAATCTATAGATTTTACACCAGAAAGAATAGAAAAAGGAAAAAGAGCAAGTGTTGTAAAAACATATATGGCACACCATCAAAGTTTAATATTATTATCAATAAACAATTTATTTAATAATAATATTTTGCAAAAAAGATTTATTGAAAATCCAGAAATTAATGCTATAAATGTACTATTACAAGAAAGAATGCCAGAAACAGCAATTATAACAAAAGAAAATAAAGAAAAAGTAGAAAAACTAAAATATATAGACTATGAAGATTATATAAAAGACACATTTAAAAAAATAGATGAAAAATTAGTAATAGGAAATGTTATTTCTAGTGGAGACTATATAGTTGCAATGAACCAAAAAGGAGAAGGAGTAAGTAGATATAAGGGACAATATATAAATAGATTTAAGAATACAGATGACTATTCACAAGGAATATTTTTTAACATAAAAAATATAAAATCTAAAAAAATATGGGGTTCAAATTATAAGGAAAATAATAAATATCAAATAAGTTTTATGCCAGATAAAATAGAACAAGAAATGATAAATGAAAATATAAAAACAAATATAGAGACAATTGTAGCTCCAGACGAACCAGTAGAAATAAGAAAAGTAACACTAGAAAATTTAGGAAATGAAGATGAAATACTAGAAATAACATCACATTTTGAACCAGTATTATCAAGTAAAGAACAAGATTATGCACATCCAGCTTTTAATAATCTATTTTTAATATTTGATTATGATAGTGAAACAAATAGTATTGTAGTTAGAAGAAAACAAAGAAACACAAATCAAGAAGAAATTTATATGAGTGTTAACTTATACACAAATAGTGAAACAATTGGGGATTTAGAATATGAAATAGATAGTGAAAAGTTTATACGGAAGAGGAAATATTGGAATTCCAAAAATGGTAAAAAACTCAAATCCATTATCTAAAAAAATGGGATTAGTAACAGAACCAATAGTTGCTCTTAAAAGAAGTATAAGAATAAAACCTAAAGAAAAAGTAAGTATAAATTTAATTATATCAGTAGGAGAAGATAGAATAAAAACCATAGAAAACATTAAAAAATATAAAATAGAAGGAAATATAGAAAAAGCTTTTGAACTATCTAAAGCAAAAAACGAAGCACAATCAAGATATTTGAGAATAAAAGGAACAGATATAAGAAATTATCAAAAAATATTATCATATATAATATTCAATAATCCAATAAAAAAAGTCAATATAGAAAAACTACCAAAGAAAAAATATGAACAAAGTGAGCTTTGGAAATATGGGATTTCAGGAGATATTCCATTAATTCTAGTAAGAATAAAAGATTTAAATGATTCTTATGTAATAAAAGAAGTATTAAAAGCTTATGAATTTTGTAGAACAAAGAATATAGAAATAGAACTTGTAATAATAGATGAAGAAAAACATAGTTATGAAAATTATCTAAGAGAAGAAATAGAAACAATAATTTTAAATAGTCAAATGGCATATTTAAAAAATATAAGAGGAGGAATATTCGAATTATCTATAAATGAAGTAAGTAAAGAAGACTTGGAACTATTAAAATTTGTAGCAGGAATAGTAATTGATTCAAGCAAAGGTGGAATAGAAAATGCAATTAAAGATCTAGAAGAAGAATATTTAGAAAAATATAAAGATATTTCAAATGAAAAAGAAGATATAGTAATTCAAAAAGAAGAAAATGACAATGTAGATATAATACAAAATATAGACTCAAAAAAATATTATAATGAATATGGAGCATTTTCAGAAGATGGAAAAGAATATTTAATTAGAATAAATAGTGAAAACAGATTACCAACAGTGTGGTCTCACATCATGTCTAATAAAAAATTTGGAACTTTAGTAACAGAAAATATGGGAGGATATACATGGTATAAAAACAGTAGGCTAAACAGAATAACATCATGGGAGAATTATCCAAACAGAGATATTCCTTCAGAAATAATATATTTAAAAGACTTAGATGAGAAAAACTGTTGGTCCATGGGACTAAATCCAATGCCAGATAATAAAAATTACAATATTGTATATGGATTTGGATATGCAAAATATATTCACAAGTGTAATGGAATTGAGCAAGAACTAAAAGTTTTTGTACCACAAGAAGATAGTGTAAAAGTTCAAATTTTAAAATTAAAAAATATGAACTTAAGTAGAAAAAAGCTAAAGATAATTTACTATATGAAACCAGTTCTAGGAGAAGATGAAATCAAATCAAAAGCATATATAAACTTAGATTATGATAAAAACAATAATATAATTTGCGCCACAAACTTGTATAACACAGAATTTAAAAATGATATAGTATATGTGTCAAATAGTGAAAAAATAAAAAGTTATACAGGAGACAAAAACTTTTTTATAGGGGAAAGTACATTAGCTAACCCAGATGCATTGAGAAAAGCAAATTTAAACAACGAAAATAGTTTAGGAAAAGAACCATGTATAGCTTATGAAATAGAAGTAGAATTAGAAAGTTTATCTGAAAAAGAAATAATATTTACTTTAGGAGCAGAAGAAAGTGTAATTGATAGTAAAAATATGGCTTATAAATATAATAAAATTCAAAATTGCAATCAAGAGCTAGATAAAACAAAAAACTATTGGAGAGATTTACTAGGAAGAATACAAGTATACACACCAATAGAATCAATAAATATAATTTTAAATGGATGGTGTGTATACCAAATTATCCAAAGTAGACTACAAGGAAGAACAGGATATTATCAATCAGGAGGAGCATTTGGATTTAGAGACCAATTGCAAGATACCCTAGGATTAAAATATTTAAATCCAGAAGATTTAAAACAACAAATTATAAAACATAGTAGACATCAATTTATAGAAGGAGATGTAGAACATTGGTGGCATGATGAAACAGGAAGAGGAATAAGAACAAAATTCTCGGATGACTTACTATGGCTTGTATATTTAACTTGTGAATATATAGAATTTACAGGAGATTACTCTATATTAGATGAAACAACTTCATATTTAACAGGAAATATTTTAAATGAAAACGAAGATGAGAAGTATGACAAATTTGAACCAAGCAAAGAAAATGGCAGTATTTATGAACATTGTAAAAAAGCTATAGAAAAAGCATTGAACTTTGGAAAAAATGGACTCCCTAAAATTGGAAGTGGAGACTGGAACGATGGATTAAGTAATGTTGGAACAAAGGGAATTGGAGAAAGTGTATGGCTTGGATTCTTCTTATATGATATCTTAGAAAGATTTATACCAATATGTGAAAACAAAAATGATATAGAATTAATAGAAAAATATAAGCAAATAAAAGAAAGATTAAAAAAGGCTCTTAATACAAATGGATGGGATGGAAGATGGTTTAAAAGAGCATTTATGGATGATGGAAATACTCTTGGAAGTATGGAAAATGATGAATGTAGAATAGATAGTATTGCACAAAGTTGGAGTATAATTTCAAATGCTGGAGACAACGACAAAAAATATATATCAATAGAAAGCTTAGAAAATCATTTATTAGATAAAGAAAATGGAATTGTAAAATTATTAGACCCTCCATTTGAAAATGGAAAATTAAACCCAGGATATATAAAATCATATTTGCCTGGTGTAAGAGAAAATGGAGGACAATACACACATGCAGCAGTATGGGTAGTAATTGCAGAAGCAATGCTTGGATTTGGAGATAAAGCAACTGAAATTTATAGAATGATAAACCCAATAGAACATTCTAGAACAAAAGAAAGTTCAAAAAAATATAAAGTAGAACCATATGTAATACCAGCAGACATTTATGGAGCAAATAATCTAGTTGGACGTGGAGGATGGACTTGGTATACAGGTTCTGCCAGCTGGTATTACAAAGCCGGAATTGAATATATTTTAGGATTAAAAATAAAAAATGGTATAATGAGCATAAACCCTTGTATTCCAAAAGAATGGAAGGAATATACTATAAAGTACAGATGGAAAAATAGTTTTTATAATATTATAGTTAAAAACCCTAATAATAAGAATAATGGAGTAGAGCAAGTGCTACTAAATGGAGAAAAAGTGGAGAATTGTATTAAATTGCAAGATAATGGAGTTTACAATGTAGAGGTTATTATTTAATAACGTTGCAATTCACAACTAAAATTTATATCGCAAAAGAGTTATAATATATTATGACTCTTTTGCTACTCTACTATTTTAAATATGGTTGTGAATTTTAACTTATTTGTTACTTGTCAGCCTTAAATATATAGAGTAATAAAAAGTATAAATATATAATAAAAATTATTTTTGATGAATGTGATTGGAGAGTATCTTAGAAAATCTCAAATTGTACGTTTGAGGGTGCGCAAAAGTCGGAGAGGCTCAAACGTGCAATTTTAGATTTTCTTTGAGCTCGTATTGAACCGAAGAAAAAATATTTTTATTATATATTTATACTTTTTATAGGTTATTTTATGCCAAGGCTGACAAGTAACACTTATTTAATAACAAAAATTTAAAAAATTACGGTAGCACTTGTACAATTAGAAAAAGTGTGATATATATATACTATAAAAATAACCCTAAGAAAGGCGGAATTTTTGTGGAAGAAAACTTAGAAAAAGAAATTAAGAAAGTATTAGTAGTAGATGATGAACAAGCAATAAGAGATGTATTAGTATATAATTTAAGAAAAGAAGGATATGAAACGCTAGAAGCAAGCGATGGAATAACAGCAGTAAACATAGCATTAGAACAAAAACCAGATTTAATGTTATTAGATATAATGTTGCCAAAACTAGATGGATTATCTGTATGCAAAAGAGTAAAAAATCATCTAAATATACCAATATTAATGCTAACAGCAAAAGATGCAGAAATAGATAAAATAGTAGGGCTAGAATTAGGCGCAGATGATTATATCACAAAACCTTTTAGTGTAAGAGAACTAATGGCAAGAGTGAAGGCTAATTTAAGAAAAAATGAAATGTCAAATGTAAAAAGAGAAGTAATACAAGAAATAGAAGAAGTTGAAGAGAAAAAAGAAAATGTTATAATAGTAAATGAATTAGAACTAGATTTAGATAGATTTGAAGTAAAAGTTAGAGGAGAGATAATAGACTTAACATTAAGAGAATTTGAAGTGCTAAAATTTTTAGCAGCTCAACCAGGACAAGTTGTTACAAGAGAGACTTTACTTGAAAAAGTTTGGGGATATGAGTACTATGGAGATATAAGAACAGTTGATGTAACAGTAAGAAGAATAAGAGAAAAAATAGAAAAAGACACATCAAATCCTAAAATATTGATTACAAAAAGAGGAGTAGGATACTATATAGCAACAAAAAAATAAAAAAAAGAGAAGGGAAAGAGGGACGTTCCTTAAAACCCCTCTTTTTATATTATAGGAAAGTTATTTCAACTTCCTATAATATAAAAGACTGAAAAAATATTAAAAATAATAAATAAATAGAGGTGATATAAATGCCATCTTGGGCAATACATTTACAAGCTGCTAATTTATTATATAAAAGAACAAAAAATATGGATAAAAATAAATTTATATTTGGAAATATACTACCAGATATAAATAATGGATATGTAATAAAAGAAATAAGTAAAACAGTGAGTCATATTATAACGCATTTCAGTGTAGATAAAGACTTTGGAAATTATGAAACATTTTATAATAAATACAAAGAAAACATAAAAAATCCATTGGTTATAGGATATTTAACACATTTATTAACAGATTTCTATTTTAATGATTTAACATATTCAAAAAAAGGACTATATAATGGTGAAGGAAAATTTATAGGAATAAAATTAAATTCAGGCAAAGATAAAATATGTACTAAAGAAGAAGCAAGAATACTAAAGACTAATGACTTTAAAATATATGCTAATTATATTTATGAAAATAACAAAATAGATGAGTTAAAATATGACAATGAAATTTTATTAGTAAATGACATAATTGAAGAAATAAGTATAAAAGAAAATGATATATTAAATACAATAAAATATATAAATTTACATATACAAGGAAAAGAGAAGATAATAAAAGAAGATACTAAGGAATATAAAATTTTTACACAAAATGAACTAAAAGAACAATTAGACTTATGTGTTAATTTTATAGTAAAATATTTAGATTCAAAAAAATGGTGGTAGAATAATTATGGAAATAATAGTAGGAAAAACAGCCGGATTTTGCTATGGAGTAAAAAGAGCAGTTGATGGAAGTATTATGCAATTAGAAAATAGCAAAACATCAAAAATATATTGCTTAGGAGAGATAGTGCATAATAAGCAAGTTGTAGAAAGTCTAGAAAAAAATGGAATAATATTTATAGAAAATATAAATGAAGTTAAAGAAGAAAACTCAAAAGTTATAGTAAGGGCACATGGAGTTGAAGAAAAAGTATATCAACAAGCGAAAATAAATAAAATAGATTTAATTAACTATACATGCCCAAATGTTTTAAAAATACATAAATTAGTAGATGAATATCAAAAGCAAGGGTATTATATATTTTTAACAGGAACACAAAACCATCCAGAAGTGATAGGAACAATAAGTTATTGTGGAAAAAATTACAAAGTTATAACGAATGAAGAGGATATAGAAATAGCAATAGAAGATTTAAAAAGAACTAGTATAAAAAAATTATTGCTAATATCACAAACAACTTATAGTACCAAAAAATTTCAAATAGTGAAGGAATTATTACAACAAAAGTTACCAGATGACATAAATTTGGTAATAAAAAATACAATTTGCTTAGCAACAGAGATGAGACAAAAAGAAACAGGAGAATTAGCTAAAAAAGTAGATGCAATGATTATAATTGGTGGAAAAAATAGTTCAAATACAAAAAAATTATATGAAGTTGCATTAGAGAATTGCAAAAATACAATATGTATAGAAACTAAAGACGAAATAAATAAGGAACAATATAATGGAATAAATAAAATTGGCATTATGGCAGGAGCTTCTACTCCTCAAAATAGCATAGATGATATAATACGTCTTTTTCAAATTTAGTATAATAACTATAGAAGAAAAGCAACTACAGTAATATGGTGAGTTCTAAAAAATATTTATGAAAGATACATCTCTAACATCTAGGTAGAGATGTGTTTTTTAGTCACAGTTTTTATATACTAATATGTTGTGACATTTTTTATCCAAAGCTCTTAAAATAGTTGAAAAAAGTCGAAATTTGCGGTCGAATTTTTTACAAATTTCAAAATTTTATTGACATAAATAAAATAAGTAATTATAATAAATATTAATTTTAATTCAAATATATTTTAATCAATGTTAAATTAATTCTAATAAATTCACCATTTATAAATAAAAGAGCGGAGGTGAAAGACATAATATAATATGAATAAAAAATTTATAGCAAACAGTAATTATGTTTTTAGAAAAGTTTTAAATTCGATAAATTGTTTAGACATTTTAAAAGATTTTATAGAAGCAATAATAAATATAAAAATAAAAGAAATTCATTTAAATCCATATCTAAGTGAACGAAGCAAATATCTACCTAGAGAGGAAAATTTTGGAATAGCAGATGTTAGAATAATAACAAACAAAAATGAAGAAATAAATATAGGAATACAATTTATTGATGGAATATATTATATACAAACAAAAATGCTGTTATATTATTCACAAATACACTTAAATCAATTATATCATAGCAAGAATAGAGAATTTGCTAAAACGGTTACAATAAACTTATTAGACTGTAGCTATTTTAGCTCTCCAGAATATAGTAATGTCATAAAAATACAGTCAAATGAAGAAAATATAAAGCTTGAAGAATTAGTAATGCATGTAATTGAATTACCTAAATTTCAAATGAGAAATATAAATAATATGAGCAAAAAGGAAGAATGGATATCATATTTAAAGGGAGAAGACGAAGAAACATTAGAAAAAATAAAAACAAAAAACAAAAACATAGAATTATTGGACAGTATGGTAGAGAAATATTGGCGTGAAGAAAAAATGGAATAAGAAAAATTCTTATTCCATGAAATAATATTTTATTTAAAAAATACTTTTACAACAGTTCCAGCATCTACAATAGAACCCTTAGGAGGATCTTGAGAAACAGCTGTACCAGAACCATCAATACTTATATTTAAATTAGCATTTTTCAATTCCATTGTTGAAGTATATTTAGATTTTCCCAAAAGGTCTGGAACAGTTGTAGAAGTTCTAGTATCTTGATCATATAACATTATTATAGAACCATTTGATAGTGCAACACCAGGTTTTGGGACTTGTTCTATAACAACTGTACTATTTTTATCATTGGAAGTTGTAATTTTTGTAGTAAATCCTTTTTCTTTCAATATTTTTTCTGCTTCAGCAATTGTTTTATTTGTTATATTAGGGACTGTAATCAAATCAACATCTTCTTGAATTTCCTCGTCAGATGCAATTCCCAAATAAGGCAATATTTCTGTTAACATTTGAGATACAACAGGACCAGCTAAAGTACCACCATGATGATTACCTTTTGGAGGATTATATAAAGTAAGTAATAATACTACTTGAGTATCTTCAATAGGAGATATTGCTACATAAGAAGCTATATACCTATCTTCATCTCCTTTTGCAGAAAGGTCTTCAGAAGTACCTGTTTTAGCACCTATAGTATAACCAGTTACAGCACCTTTTCCAGCAGTACCAAATTCTACAACAGATTGCATCATATTTTTTACTTTAGATGCAGTTTCAGCAGATATAACTTGTCTAACTTCTTCTGTATTAATTGTTGTTATAGCGCCAGTATCAACATTAGTAACAGATTTCACAATTCTAGGTTTCATTAATATACCATCATTAGCTATTGCTGAAATAGCAGTAATCATTTGTAAAGGTGTAATACTAAAAGCTTGACCAAAAGACATAGACGCTCTTTCAACAGGCAATACTTTTTCCTCAGCAATAAATAAAGAAGGAGCTTCACCAGGTAAATCTATATTAGTCTTATCAAAGAAACCAAAAGACCTATAATATTTGTACAAGGTTTGAGTCCCAATTCTCTGACCTAGTTGTATAAAAGCAGGGTTACAAGAATTCTCTAAAGCATTTGTCAATGTTTGATAATGGTGAGGAGTTGACGCCCAACATCTTATAGAAGTGTCATCAACTTTTTCAACTAAGCTACAATAAAAGTCATGATAAATATCAGTACCTGTAATATTTTCTTCCAAAGCAATAGAAGATGTAATCAATTTGAAAACAGAACCAGGTTCATATAATTCAGATACAGATTTATTAGACCACATTTTATATATAGCACTATTCTTTTCTTCAGCAGATAAAGAATTATAAGTTTTTGCCAAATGTTCATTTGGACTAAGAGGATTATTTAAGTCATAATCAGGATATGTAGCCATTGCTAAAATATCACCAGTTTTAGGATTCATGACAATACAACTACCACCATTTTCTACATTACTATTATCAATAGCTTGTTTTAAATATTTTTCAACTATTTTTTGAACGTTGAAGTCAATAGTAAGAGTTAAATCGCTACCATTTTCAGCAGCAATATAAGTTTCTTCTGCATTAGGAATTTCTTGTTGACGAGCACTTTGAGCACTTACTATTTTCCCGGGAGTACCAGATAATACTGATTTCCACTCATATTCTATACCAGATAATCCTTGATTATCGGTTCCACAAGCTCCTATAACATGAGACAAAACAGAACCATAAGGATAATACCTTTTAGAGTCTTCATCAATATTAATGCCAACATAAATTTTATTTTCTTTCATCCAAGCTCTAAGTTCATCAACTTTATTCTTTTCTACTTTTTTAATTATAGTTTCAAGTTCAGCTTCACTATAAACCTTTTTTAAAATTTCCTCATAATCAAGTCCAAAAATGTCAGAAAAAGCTTTTGCAACTTTTTCCTTTAAAATTTTAGTTTTATCATTGTCTTTGGAATCTTTTATTTTTGTTGGATTAATAGTTATTGTATCAACAGAAGCACTTGTAGCCAAAATTTGTCCAGTTGAAGCATAAATAGAACCTCTTTTAGGACTTATAATTTGATTAATAGATTGCTGCTTATAAGCTCTCTCTTTTAAATCAGCTCCACGTATAAATTGCAGATAAGCAAGTCGAGCTGTTAATAGAGATAGAATTATAAGAACTACTATAAATGCATTTTTTAATTTTTTTATATAAATAAAATTTTGTGATTTAAAATCTTCATTTATTTTTATCAATTTATTATTCGTACTATTCGAATTTTTAGTATTTTTCAATATTTTCACCACTCTTTAGTTAAATTTTACATTAATATTTTATATTAAACAATATCAAAAAGCAACAAATTTGCAAAATTTAAGTCTGATTTTCCAAGAATAATTGCTAAAAACAAAATTTACATTCTGTTTGTGACAATTATATAAAAATATAGAACTTAAAAGAAAGGAAAACAATGATATCAAGTGTTAAAACAATATCTTTAAATGGTATAGAAGGAAACTTAGTAGAAGTTCAAACAGATATTACAAGTGGACTTCCAAATTTTGAAATTGTAGGACTTCCTGGAACAAGTGTTAGAGAATCTAAAGAAAGAATCAGGTCTGCTATAAAAAACTCCAAAATAGAGTTCCCAAGTAGAAAAATTATAATAAATTTGGCACCAGCAAGTACAAAAAAGGAAGGAACAAGTTATGACTTGCCAATTGCTATTGGAATATTAATAGAATTAAATCAAATAAAAAATGAAAACTTAGAAAATACAATATTTATAGGAGAATTATCTTTAGACGGAAAACTTAATCAAATAAATGGAGTATTACCAATGTGCATAGAAGCACTTAATTTAGGAATAAAAAGAATTATTTTGCCAAAAGCAAATGCGATAGAAGCAGCTGTAATAGAAGAATTAGAAATAATAGGAATAAGTAATATAACAGAACTTATTGAATACCTAAATGGTAATATTATAATAACAAGAACAAAAGTAGATATACTAAAGCAATTCAATAGAAATTATAAATATGATATAGACTTTAGTGAAGTTAAAGGACAAGAAAATGTAAAAAGAGCATTAGAAATAGCTGCAGCAGGAGGACATAATTGTATATTAATTGGAACACCAGGCTCTGGAAAAACAATGCTTGCACAAAGAATAATAACAATATTGCCAGACTTAACATTTGAAGAAGCAATAGAAGTGACAAAAATTCATAGCATATCTGGAATCTTAGATAGTAATGTAGGAATAATAACCAAAAGGCCATTTAGAAGTCCACATCATACAATATCTCCAATATCAATGATAGGAGGGGGAAAAATACCTAGACCAGGAGAAATAAGCTTAGCACATAATGGAGTACTATTTTTAGATGAATTACCAGAGTTTAATAGAAATACTCTTGAGGTATTAAGAAATCCATTAGAAAATAGGGATATAACAATATCAAGATTATATTCAAAAACAACATATCCATCAAATTTTATGCTAATAGCAAGTATGAATCCATGTCCATGCGGATACTATGGTAGTACAGAAAAAGAATGTAAATGTTCTAAAATATCAATAGAAAAATACCTAAATAGAATTAGTGGGCCACTATTAGATAGAATTGATTTACACGTAGAAGTAAAACCAGTAAAGTATAAAAAATTAAACTTGGAAGATAAAGAAGAAACATCAAAACAGATAAAACAAAGAGTAAATAGTGCAAGAAGAATACAGTATTTAAGATATAAAAACTTAGATATATTTTCAAATTCAGAGTTAACACCTAAAATGATAGAAAAATATTGTAACTTAAATAAAGAATGTAGACAATTATTAGAATTAGCATTTAATAAATTGAGATTAAGTGCAAGAGCATATGTAAGGATTTTAAAAGTAGCGAGAACAATTGCAGATTTAGATACAAAGCAAAATATAGAAAAGAAACATTTAGCTGAAGCAATACAATATAGAAATTTAGACAGAAAATATGGTGATAAATTTTGATAAAAATAGATATAAACGATTTAAGATATCCACAAAAATTAAAAAATATAAAAGACTCACCTCAACAATTATATTTAGAAGGCAATATACAACTCTTAAAAAAGCCTAGTATAGCAATAATTGGGTCACGAGCTTGTACAAAGTATGGAGAAAGAATGGCACAAAAGTTTTCTAAAGAGTTAGGTGAATATGGAATAATAACAATAAGTGGACTAGCTAAAGGCATAGATACTTGTGCACATTTAGGAAATATAGAGAAGACAATAGCAGTTTTACCATGTGGAATAAAAAATATATATCCTAAAGAAAATAAAAAACTATATCAAAAAATAATAGAAAATAAAGGTTTAATAATCACAGAATATAGTGAAGACATAAAAGCAGATTCAAACAAATTTTTAGAAAGAAATAGAATAGTAAGTGGACTATCTATAGGAATATTAGTTATAGAAGGAGGATATAGAAGTGGTACTAGTGTAACAGCAAGATTAGCAGAAATACAACAAAAGCCAATTTTTTGCATACCATCTAGTCTAGAAAACCCAAAAGGAATTACACCTAATAAATTAATAAAAGAAGGTGCACATATAGTAATAAATGTAGAAGATATTATAAAAGAATATCCAAATTTAAATCTAAAAAAAATAGAAACACCAATAAAACAAATGGACATTGAACAAATAAGTGAAGAACATAAGGAAATTTATGATATTTTAGATAAAGAAAATGTGCTACATATAAACGAAGTATGTAAAAAGGCTAAACTAAACATTAATGAAGTTAGTTATAAGCTAATGTTGCTTGAATTAGAAGATAAAGTAATATCACTTCCTGGAAATAATTATAGAAAAAAATAAATATAGAAAACGATTAGGAAGTATAGGAGAAGACATAGCAGTATCTTATTTAGAAAAGAATAATTACAAAATAGTGAAAAGAAATTTTTTCTCTAAACAAGGAGAAATCGATATAATAGCACAGAATAAAAATGAGATTATTTTTGTTGAAGTAAAAACTAGAAGTAATACGCAATTTCGGCAGACCATCAGAAGCAGTAAATTATATTAAAAAAACACACATTTATAAAACTGCCCAATATTTTATGTATAAAAATCAATATTTGAAAAAAGACATTAGATTTGACGTTATTGAAATTATAATAAGTAATGGAAAAGTTAATATAAATCATATAAAACAGATTATATGAACTTAAAGTCACAGGTAAAAAATATATTTAACTTGAAAATTTAATATAGTATTGTTATAATTAGCTGGTATAAATAAGATAAAAAGAGTAGAAGGCTGAAAAATAAAAATTGTAAATTTTATGATGAGCAAAGCGAAAGGAATTATTATAAAAATGAATAATATTTTAGAAGAAACAAAATTTATAATGAAAAAATATAATATAAAAGCAAATAAAAGCTTAGGGCAAAATTTTTTAATAAGTGAAGAAGTTGTAAACACAATAGTTGAAAGCAGCCAAATAAAAAAAGAAGACCTTGTAATAGAAATAGGACCAGGATTAGGAACTTTAACAAAATTTTTATTAGAAAAAGCAGGAAAAGTAATATGCATCGAACTTGATAATAAGATGATAAGTATATTAAAAGACAGATTTTCATTATATAATAATTTTGAAATAATAAATGATGATGTATTAAAAGTAGACTTAAAAAATATAATAAGTAAAGAAAAATCAAATGGACAAATACAAAATGTAAAAATTGTAGCAAATTTACCATATTATATAACTACACCAATAATAATGAAACTATTAGAAGAAGAGCTAGAGCTAGAAAGTATTACTGTTATGATACAAAAAGAAGTAGCAGATAGATTAATAGCAACACCAGGAGAAAAGAATACAGGAGCAATAACATATTCAGTGTATTATTATGCTATATCAGAAGGAATATTAGAAGTACCAAATAATTCATTTATTCCAGAACCAGAAGTAACATCAAAGGTTATAAAATTGGCTATAAGAAAAGGTAAAGCTGTTAATTTAAAAGATAAAGAAAAAATGTTTAAAATAATAAAAAATGCTTTTATGCAAAAAAGAAAAACATTATTAAATTCACTAACAAATAGCAAAACTTTTAAAAGTAAGCAAGATGGAATAGAAATATTAAATTCATTACAAATAAGTGAAAATATAAGGCCAGAAGAGTTGTCTTTAGAACAGTTTGCAAAAATTTCAGATATTTTATAAAAAAACTTTAAAAAGAATATTATATGTGTTATAATAAAAAAGGAGTATAATGTAAGGAGGTTAGAATGAATCAAATATTAGTAACAGAAAAATTATATATAACGCCAGAATTAAAAAGAAAAAAGAAAGTATATAAATTTCACTTCATATTATCAGTATTTTTAGTTTGCATTCTAACATCAATGTACATTTACGCAGAATATGATAGAAATAAAAGTGAAGCAGTATCACAAGAAATACTAGAAGAAATGAATGAGAAAATTGCAAATGCTACACAAGAGGATACAACAATAGCAAAAAATGATATACTTTTAGTAGTTTTAAATGGAACACAAAAAGACTATGACTCAATAGAAGGATTAGGGAAAAATGAGACAAGCATATCAGAAGCAATTTTACAAAGTAAAGTAGAAACATCCCCAAGTGGATATCAATATAGAACAATAGCAAGAATTGTTATTCCAAAGATAGGAGTGGATTATCCAGTATTACAAGGAGAAACAGGAAGCGCAGAAGAGACAGAAGCATTATTAAGAAACTCGCCAGTTAAATATCATGGATATGATCCAAATGAAGTAGGAAATTTCTGTATAGTAGCACACAATTACAGAAACTCGAGATTTTTTAGTAAAGTAAAGACATTAGTAGTTGGAGATACAATTCAACTAACAGACTTAACAGGTAGAACTATTACATATTCAGTGTATGATAAACATACAGTTGATCCTAGCGATACTAGAGACACAACTCAATTAACAGGAGGAAAAAAGGAAGTAACTTTAATAACTTGTACTGATGATTCGCAAGCAAGAATTGTTGTAAAATGTAAGGAAGTAAAATAGTAACAAATAAATAAAACCTTCATATAATAAAGTAAAAATTATATGGGGGGATTTTTTTGGCAAAAATATTAATTTTTAATAATGATACTGATCGAATGGAAACATATTATAGAGGCGAAGCAGAACCAATGCCATATAATACAAATGGAACACTAAAAGTAAGAGAATTTCGTGGTTCAAGTAAAAGCAATATATTATGGACAACAAAAAGAACAATGCAAAGCTGGAATAGTCAAAGATATGTATATGGTGCACCTATACCAGTAGGATTTGCATTTAAAAGACCATATGAAGGTGGTCACGGAAATCAAAGTCAACATTATGCAGGAGTAGCATTTGATGTAGGGCAAACACTAAGTACAACACAAAGAAATAGATTATACAATAGTGCAGTAAACTCAGGAATATGGACATATGTAGAA
>CANPFO010000019.1 GCA_947573555.1 uncultured Clostridium sp.
CTTATATTGAAAACGAAAATATAGTAGATTATTTAACATTAATACCAAGAATTCCGTCAGAAATTGCATAAAGTTAATTAAAAATTTTATAAAAAATAAAGTGAAAAATAGTATAAGAAAAAATGCAATTTTTTAGAACTTAAAAATTCTTGTCCTAGCAAGCACTGCATTTGTACTCCCGCAAATGCAAATTGCTGTCCCAGCAAGCAATGAATTTGTACTCCCGCACAAATTCAACAATGGGTTTTATACCCCATACCCCAAAAATAAAAATTGAAAGGAATTAAGAAATTATGAACGATGAAAAATTAAATTATGTAATAGAAATGATAAAAGAAATGGACTTAGAAAACAAATTAAGATTAGCAATATGTATGTGTGACAATTATAGCCATACTAATTTAGAATATGATAAAAAAGAAATATGTAAATATTTTGATAATCTGCTAAAAGAAATTAATATAGAATACAGAACAACTACTGTCAACTTTGTGAATTACCCTTATATAATTTTTGTATCAAGCAAAATTATGGAAATGGATTCAGCACAACAAAATAAAGTTGCATTGTATCTTTTCAATAGTATAAATTTTAAAATTAAAAATAACAAAAGCCTTGACAATAAAGAACAAATGTTTTAGGATGTATAGAGTAAGAAAAGGATGTGAAATCATGGAAGAAAATAAATTAGCAATTCAAAATAAATTGACTATCGAAGATATAAAAAACTTAATATACACAATAAGAGGAAAACAAGTTATGCTAGATAGTGATGTGGCAAATATATACCATTGTGAGACCAAATATGTAAATCGTGTGGTAAAAAGAAATATAGAGCGATTTCCAGAAGAATTTTGTTTTCAATTGAATGAAAATGAATTTGAATCTTTAAGGTGCCAATTTGTCACCTTAAACGAAAATGGAAGAGGACAGCATAGAAAATATTTACCTTATGTATTTACTGAACAAGGTATAGCAATGTTATCAGCTTTGTTAAAAAGTGATATTGCAGTAAGTGTTAGTGTAAATATTATGAAAGCATTTATCGAAATGCGAAAATTTTTAATGATTAATGGACAAGTATTTGAAAGACTAACTAGTGTAGAACATAAATTATTAGAACATGATAAAAAATTTGATGAAGTATTTAATCAGCTTCAGTTAGAAGAAAATATCAAACAGAGAATATTTTTTGATGGTCAAATATATGATGCATATAGCTTGATTATAGATATCATAAAAAAGGCAAATAGCAAAATTTTAATTATAGACAATTATATTGATGATAGTGTTTTGAAAATGTTATCTAAAAAGAAAAATAATGTGGAAGTAGTTATTTTAACATCTGATAAAAGTAATATTGAAAATTTAGATGTTAAAAAATTCAATAAAGAATATCCGATTCTTAAAGTTGCTAAAACAAATAAATTCCATGATAGATTTATTGTTATAGATAATAAGGAAATGTATCATTTAGGAGCTTCAATAAAGGATTTAGGAAAAAAATGCTTTGGTATTAACAAGATAGAAGATATGGAAATTATAGAAAAAATTATTAACTTATAATAAAAGTAAAAACAATACTAGACTCTCATTAGTATTGTTTTATATTGGCATTAGGTTTTCACTATCAATTAAAACTATTTTTCTTTTCTTAAATCTATAATATCACCATTTCTTTCACCAGTGCCAATCATTGTAACAGGTGTATTAGTTGTTTCTTCTATTTTTTCAATAAAATCCTTAACTTTAGATGGTAATTCATCATAATTGTTACATCTATATGCTTTCCAATCGATGTATTGAGCAAAATTCAAAACAATTTGAGTTGGCTGATTTATCATTACATTATATTTGAGTCTATCCCAATTCATTTCAAAAACACGTCTTATTTTTTTAGTTACAGTTGTATATTCTTCTAAATCAATATTGCATCCACATCTATCCTTAACTTCATTCCAAGTAATTTCTGTACTTCCTGCATAATCACCACTATAAATGTATTCTCCAATGTTAGTTTTATTACTTATTCTAATAGGATATGGTCTTATAATCATATAAATATCATTTACTTTAAAAGGACTTAAGCCAGCATCTGCAATTAGTTGACTGCTACTACACATTCTACTTGTAACATTAGGATAATCAAGACCATAGTTAATATCTAAGTCTTGACCTTGGGCACCTTCTATTAAAATGTTATCATTCCACTCATTTAGCATTTTTGCAGTATCTGTTATTTCAATAATATCTTTTAAATCATTAGGAAGATCTCTAAAATATTCATTTGCTAAAATAATATTAGGATTTCGCATAATCTTTTCTGCTTGTGCGGAACCACAACCCTTGAATGTTGACCCACTTCTAATTATTCTTTTTTCTTCTTCACGATGTTTTTCTAAAATAATCATTGCTCGTGGATTGATATATATTTTTCTATCTCCAATTATTTTTCTGTATTTTCTTATTTCTTCAAATAGTATTTCTGGAGTTATAATACAACCTGCATTTAAAACTAATTTGCAATTTGGTTCTATCATTGCAATCGGTAAATGGCTAACAACAATTTTTTCTTCATTATCAGTTACATAAGTATGTCCAGCATTACTAGACCAATTATTTGTAGACAAAGAAAATTTATCTTTTTGGGCTAAATAACCACAAATCTTACCTTTCCCACAACTTCCTGCTTGCCCATCTATTACAATAGTAATATTTTTATTATTCAAAAAATCATCTCCTATTAATAAAATTTTTTAATATTTTCTAAATCAAAAATTTCTTTAACAAATTGATTTAAATTTGATAGTCCTGCAATTTCTTTATTATTAGCATCCATAACAAATTCAATATCTTTCCACTCATAATGTCCTTCATCATTATCGTTAACTGCTACTTCTTGAACAAAATCATATATAACATTTAATTTTGTATTACTATTCATTATATTTGTTTTAGGATATACATATGTTACTAAAAGTTTTGGATTTTGCATAGTGATATTTGTTTCTTCCATACATTCTCTTTTGGCAGCTTCAAGAGGAGTTTCATTTTCTTCGATTTTTCCACCAATTCCATTCCAACAATCTTTATAAGGTTTTTTGTTTCTTTTTACTAATAATAATTTATTCTTATTTTTATTAAATAACATTATTACTACATAATTTTTATTCATGCTAAGACCTCCTATAAATTTAGAAAATTTATTTTTCATTATAATTTTACTATATTCAGATAATTTTTTCTATACTTATATTGAAATTCAATAATAAATTATATATAATACCCTTAGAAAGAGAACAAGAGAGTTCGTAACTTGTATGTGATTCGCTCCAAAGGCTTATTAAATCTCAATAGTTACATCATCAGTAATGTCTTTTGTCTAGTTATAAGTATACAATAAAAACAAACATTGAAATTTGATAGGATTCATATATAATACATTCAGAAGGTAAAATTATGAAAATAATAGGAATAACTGGAAAATCAGGAAGCGGAAAAACAACTTTTGCTTCTTTACTATCTAAAAAATTAGAATGTAATCATATAGACATAGATAAAATTGGACATCAAGCATTATTACAGCCAGAAATTATATATAAGATATGTAATACATTTGGAAATGAAATATTAGATGAAAAAGCAGAAATAGACAGAAAAAAGCTTGGAAATATTGTATTTTCCCAAAAACAAAAAATGGAACAATTATCAAACATAACTTGGAGTTATATGGAAAAAGCATTGGACAACATATTATCACAGCATAATGATATTATAGTTTTAGAATGGATTCTATTACCACACAGTAAATATTGGGAAAAATGCAATTGTAAAATTTTAGTAACATCAAATGACACAAAAAGAAAAAATAAAATAATAGAAAGAGACCATATAACAGAAGAGTATTTTAATAAAAGAGACTCCGCAAGTATTGAGCATACATCTTTCAAATTTGATTATATATTAGAAAACGATTATAACTTAGAGACAATTGATAAACTAATTGAAAAAATTATCTAGTAAACAAAAATAGAAAAAAGCATGAGACAAAAAGTCCTCATGCTTTTTTAGGTGGCCATTACTTTACTAACGCTAATATCTCTTGAGGCAAATACTTAGAAACATCTTTGTCATTTCTAAGTAATTCCATTACCATACTAGAGCTAAGAGTTCCTAATTTTCCTGCTCTAATATACACTGTATCAAGACCTGAAATTTCTTCATTAATAGATGCTATATTTTCTTCGTAGTCGTAATCTATGCCATTTCTTATACCTCTAACCAAAAAAGTAGCATTAAATTGTAAAGCAGTATCCACTGATAAATTATCATATGATATAACTGTAACATTATCCAAATTTTCACGAATAAGAATATGTTCAATTGCTTTTTGCATTGATTCTTTATCAAATCTTCGTGTCTTATTTGGATGGACACCTATTCCAACAATAATTTTGTCGAAAAGTTGAGCTGATTTTTGAATTACGTGTAGATGACCATTTGTAAACGGATCAAAGCTACCAGCATAAAAACCAATTTTCATATCAAATACCTCCTTTAGTGTTTGGAGGGGTTACCCTCCAAGATTTACTTTTGGGGTCTAAAAATAATTACTCAACATTATAGCATATTTTTACATTAGATTCAAGTTTTACCGCTTTGACTCAAGCTAAATATGTAAGCAATAATTTTTATACTATTAGGATGTTACTGCAAATATGATATTTCAAAAAATGCAGAAACCTAAATTAATATTTTTTTATATAAAGGGTAGGAATTTAAAAAGAAATATGATAGAATGCATTATAATAAAAAATAAGGAGAGTGAAAAAAATGGAGGAAGCGAAATATAAAAGAATCTTATTAAAATTAAGTGGAGAGGCACTAGCTGGACAAAATAAAACAGGAATAGATGTAGAAACAGTAGGAAAAATATGTGATAAAATAAAAGAAATAACAGAAATGGGTGTCGAAGTAGGAATAGTAGTAGGAGGAGGAAATTTCTGGAGAGGAAGAAATGGACATCAAATGGAAAGAGCAACAGCAGATTATATGGGAATGCTTGCAACAGCAATGAATGGATTAGCACTTCAAGATGCACTAGAAGAAAGAGGAGTACATTCTAGAGTACAAACAGCAATAGAAATGAGAGAAATAGCAGAACCATTTATAATTAGAAAAGCAGAAAAACACTTACAAAGAGGAAGAGTTGTAATATTCTCATGTGGAACAGGACATCCATACTTCACAACAGACACAGCAGCAGTATTAAGAGCAACAGAAATAAATGCAGATATAATTCTATTAGGAAAAGCGATAGATGCAGTGTACTCAGCAGATCCAAAAATAGACAAAAATGCAGAAAAGTATGACAAAATTTCATATTTAGAAGTATTAGAAAAAGATTTAAAGGTTATGGACTCAACAGCAACAGCATTATGTAGAGACAATAATATACCACTATTAGTATTTGGAATAGCAGACCCAGAAAATATAGTTAGAGCAGTAAAAGGGGAAGAAATAGGAACATTAGTAAAATAGGGAGAATAAATGTTAATATTAATATTTATAAATATAATAATTATTGGGTATATATACTTAAAATATTATAATATACCTAAAAATGTAGAAAAAACAAAAGAAGAAATAGAAAAAATGGATCCTATAATAATAGGATATATATATGATAGAGGCCTTAGCAATAATTTTGACTTAATGTTAGCAGAAATAATTGATTTAAACATAAAAGGATATCTAGAAATTGAATATGATATAAATTCAAATAATTATATAATAAAACAAAAATTTGACATAGAAACAGACAATGTAAAAAAATATGAATTAATAATATTAAATTTCTTATTTTCAGAAAAGACAGAAATTTCTAAAAAAGATTTAGAAGAAAAATTAATAAATACATTTAATACATATAATGTTCAATATAATTCTCTAAAAGAAGTACTACAAGAAGAATTAGAAAAACAATTTGTTATAGACAAAGATAAAATAGATGAATTAAATAAAATTTCTAAAATATATAAAAGAACTTCAATAATATTAATAATTATGATATTTATATTAAAAACATTTATATTTAAACAAATATCTTTAATATATATTGCAATATATGTATTAGAAAAAATGATTGCCAATATATTATTATTGAATGCGAGTAATTATACAGACAAAGGTGAAATATTAAGAAATGATATAATCAACTATAAAACAGAAATAGAAAATCAAGAATATTTATTAGATAAACAGACAGTAAGTCAAATAATGCTTGAAAAAAAATTTGCAAATTCTCTTGTTTTACATATAAGCACAGAAGCTAAAAAAATATTTATAAATAATGAAATGATAAGAAATGCTACAAAGATATCTAAAAAAGCACTATTTCAAATATTGATATTATTAAGTATAATTATATTAGTTGGCATTATATTACAAAAAATAACAATATCATTAACAGGAGATGGAATATTCTGGGTATACACAATATTAGTCTTAATAATTGCTTTTGTTACTGATATTACAAAAATACTAGGAAAATCAAAAAAATAAAAGGAAGGAGCTGTACTAAAATTAGTACAAAATAAAATTATGGATTTTACAAATATAAAAGAAAAAATGGATAAAACAATAAATGTTTACAATGAAAAATTATCAGAGGTAAGAGCAGGAAGAGCAAACCCTACAATATTAAATAAAGTAAGAATTGATTACTATGGAACACCAACACCAATAAATCAAGTAGCAGGAGTATCTGTACCAGAAGCAAGGCTAATAGTTATTCAACCATGGGATATGAGTATATTAAAAGAAATTGAAAAAGCAATAATAGCATCAGATATAGGAATTAATCCAAATAATGATGGAAAAGTAATAAGACTATCATTCCCAGAATTAACAGAAGAAAGAAGAAAAGAATTAGTAAAAGATATCAAAAAGATGGCGGAAGAAGCAAAAATTGCTATTAGGGCAGTAAGAAGAGATGGAATAGAAGAAGCAAAAACAAACCAAAAAGAAGGAAACATGACAGAAGACGAATTAAAACAAGCAGAAGACCAAATTCAAAAAATGACAGATAAAAGCGTAGAAGAAATAGACAAAATATTAGAAAATAAAGAAAAAGAAGTAATGTCAGTATAAAGTTAATAATAAAATATAATAAGAATTATAGAGAGGTAAAAATGGAATTTAAAGAAAAATTAAAAGAATATCAGCAAATAGTAAATAAAGAGCTAGAAAAATATTTAAGAAAAGAAGAAGTACCAGAAGAAATATTAAATAATTCTATGGAATATAGTTTAATGGCTGGAGGAAAAAGATTAAGACCAATATTAGTAATAGCAACATATGAATTATTTAAAGAAGATTATGAAACTTGTATGCCATTTGCAGTTGCAATAGAAATGATACATAATTTTTCATTAATTCATGATGATTTACCAGAAATAGATAATGATGACATAAGACATGGAAAACCAACCAACCATAAAAAATTTAATCATGCCATAGCATTACTTGCAGGTGATGGACTTTTGAATCAAGCATATATTACAATAAGTGATGAACTAGAATATTCTGCTGAAAATGAATTTAAAGAATGCTATAAAAATAAAGTAAAAGCATTTAATGAATTTACAAAAGCAGTAGACAGAATGATAGCAGGAGAATATTTAGACACAGAATTAGAGGGAAAACAAATATCAAAAGAAATGTTAGAATACATACATAAAAATAAAACAGGAGCATTGTTAAAATTGTGTGTAAGAATGGGAGCAATTCTAGCAGGAGCAACAGAAAATGATATTAAAAAATTATCTATTTATGCAGATAAGATAGGATTGGCATTTCAAATAAAAGATGATATTTTATCAGAAGAAGGAAATCCAGAAGTAATAGGAAAACCAGTTGGAAATGACAAACGACTAGGAAAATGTACATATGTATCTTATTATGGACTAGAAGGTGCAAAACAAGAATTAAATAGAATAACAGAAGAAGCAATTTCAATATTAAAAGACTATGGAGAAAATGCAGAATTTTTAATACAACTAGCAGTATATATAAAAGATAGAAATAAATAGACTTGCACATTTAGAAGGGATGAGTTTAAATATGGAAAATGAAAATTTACCAAAACATATTGCAATTATAATGGATGGAAATAGAAGATGGGCAAAAAACAAAGGATTACCAGTTAGTTACGGACATAAAGAAGGAGCAAAAACATTAGAAAAAATAGTAAGATATGCAAATAATATAGGAATAAAACACATAACAGTATATGCATTCTCAACAGAAAACTGGAAAAGAACAGAAGAAGAAGTTTCAACATTAATGAATTTATTTCAAAGTTATTTGGATGATTATAGCAAAAGAGCAGATTCTGAAAATATAAAAGTAAAAATATTAGGAAGCCAACAAGGCCTATCTGAAAAAATGAAGAAAAGTATAGAAAAATGCATGGAAAGAACAAAAAACAATACAGGAATAACATTTAATATCGCCTTAAATTATGGTGGAAGAGATGAAATAGTAAATGCAGTAAAAAATATAGCTAATCAAGTAAAAGAAGATAAAATAAAGATTGAAGATATAAATGAACAATATATATCAGATAATCTATATACTAAAAATCAACCTGACCCAGACTTATTAATAAGAACAAGTGGAGAAGTAAGATTAAGCAATTTTTTGCCATGGCAGTTAGTGTATACAGAATTTTTATTTATAGAAAAAAACTGGCCAGAATTTAGTGAAGAAGATTTAGATGAAGCAATAGAAAAATATAAAAATAGAAACAGAAAATTTGGATCAAAATAAATAAAGAAGGGATAGATAAATGGATTTTAAAAGAATATCTTCAGGAGTAATAGCATTATTGGCATTAATTATAATAATATTAATTCCTAATATATTTGTAACAGGAATTCTATTAACTATAATTACATTAATTGCTATGTATGAATATTTAAAAGCAATTTCTAAAGTATGTAAACCAATAAAATGGATAGCCTATTTAAGCTGTATAATAGTTGCAATTATAAATTATGTGCCAGAGCAATATATAAAATTAGTGTTAATGGGAGGAATTCCAACAATAATAATATTATTATTTTTACAAGTTATAATAACAGAAATGCGAATAACATTTAAAGATATGGCATATACATTACTAGGAATATGCTATATTCCAGGATTTTTAATGTATTTATCATTAATAAATGGAATGGAAAACGGGAAAATATTATTAGTATATACTTTTATAGCAGCTTGGATAACAGATACAGTTGCATACTGTATAGGAAAAAGAATTGGAAAACATAAATTTAGTAAAGTAAGTCCTAAAAAGTCTATAGAAGGATGTGTTTCTGGAACAATAGGAGCAATAGCAGTAATGTTAATATTCACATTTATATTAAATAAATATTTTTCATTTACATATTCATACATTTATGTAGGAATAATGGCATTAGTATTAAGTTTGATAGGACAGATAGGAGACTTTTCTGCATCATGCATAAAAAGATATGTTGATATAAAAGACTATGGAAATTTATTGCCAGGACATGGAGGAATCTTAGATAGAATAGACAGTGTACTTTTTATAGCTCCATTTGCTTATATATTATTTACTATGCTATAAAGAAGGGGGAGGGGACTAAGTATCAAAATCCCTTCAAAATTATTTATAATTTTATAGATATATATATAACTACAAAAAATATATGATATAGAGGGATTTTGAGACCTGGTCCCATAATCTCTTTTTAAGGAGGAATAAAGTTGACAATTATAGTATCAATTATAAAAATAATATTTTTACTTGGATTTTTAATAATGATACATGAAGCTGGACACTTAATAGTAGCCAAATTGTGTAAAGTCAAAGTAAATGAATTTGCAATAGGATTTGGCCCAACAATATGGAAAAAACAAGGAAAAGAAACAAAATACGCAATAAGACTAATACCATTACGGAGGATTCTGCAGTATGGAAGGAGAAGAGGAAAGGTCAGAAAGCAAAGGCTCTTTTTCAAAAGCAAGCATACCAAAAAGAATGGCAATAGTAGTTGCTGGAGCAACAGTAAATATTATATTTGGATTACTTGTTTACTTTATTCTAATGGCTTCATCAAACACATATATAACAAACAAAATTGAAAGCACAATTGACGGATATGCTGCACAACAAATAGGGCTACAACAAAATGACAAAATAATTGAATTAAATAATAAAAAAATAAGAAATAAATATGACTTAGATAAAGTAATAAAAAAATCTAATGGTGAAAATATAAAAATAAAAATAGATAGAAATGGCCAAATTCTGGAATATAATATAAAACCTACAGAGGTAAAAAATAAAAGTACAGGAATATACTTAGGAGAGAATTGCAAAATATTAACAGTAGAAAAAGGAAGCAGCGCAGAAAAGCAAGGACTAAAAGCAAATGATGAAATCATAAAAATAAATAATATAGAAATTAATGGAGATATAGAAAAAGTAATAGAAATTATTCAACAAAAAGGTATAAATGCACTACTTATTACTATAAAAAGAGGAAACGAAGAGATAAACATTGAACTAGAACCAGAATATATTTCTAGCTATTATTTAGGAGTAAATTTAAAACAAGCAGAAAACACATTTATAAATCATATAGTATATGGAGGAATAGAAACAAAGACATTTTCACTATCAATAATAGAGAATATAAAAATGATTTTTACAGGAGGAGTTAGTATAGACCAAATGATGGGGCCAGTAGGAATATCAGAAGTTGTAGCAAAGACAAGTGGAATTAAAGAATTTATATATATGCTAGCATTAATATCACTATCATTAGGAGTAACAAATTTACTACCAATACCAGCATTAGATGGCGGAAAAATATTAATATTATTGATTGAAGCAATTCGTAGAAAACCATTAAAAGAAAAAACAGAAATAAATATACAACTAATAGGATTTTCTATTTTAATAGGATTATCTCTCTATATAACATATAATGATATTTTAAGAATTTTTTAAAAACATAGTAAAACAGGTGATAAAATGGAAGAAAAAAATGGAAACATATTATTAGTAATTATTTTATTTATTCTAATGATAATAGCAATAGCAATCGTAATAATAAATCCCAATAAATTAGAAGAAACAGTGGAAGTAGGCAAAAATATAAATGAAGAAATAAATAAAACTGATAAAAATTCAAATAAAGAAAACGAGCAAGAAGAAAAAAGATTTAGTATGCAACAAGGAGGAACATTTTGCAAAATAAATAACAAAATTGTATACTACGAAGAAAAGAACAAAACCATATACTTATATAATACAGAAAACAATAAAATAAAAAAAATAGCAACAATTGATTATATATTAAACAAAATATATTTTGATGGTGAAAATATTTATTCATTGCCAGACTATTACAGCCAAAAAGGAATATATAAAATAAATTTAGATGGAGAAATAACAAAAATTTACGAAGGAGCATCTTTACAATTATATATAACAGACAACGAGATATATTTTGTAAACCAAATAGGATATGATGACTTTAACAAAAATCCACAAGGCACTATTTGTGTTATGGATAAAGAAGGAAAAAATGTACAAGAGATAGCTAAAAATGTAAAAAATTATTTCTATTTTCAAAATGATAAAATATATTATACAACACAAGATAGAAAATTAAATAGTATAGACAAAAACGGAGAAAATATAGTAAACTTAGCCCAAGGTAGAAAATTTACAATAGCTTTATTAGAAAAATATTTAATATATGTAGACTATGCAAATCAAGAAGCAGCTCATATACTAAACTTAGAAAATAATGAAGACAAAATAATAGGATACTATTCAAATATTAGTGAATTTCAAGGAAAAAAATATATAAACAGTAGAAACAGACTAGATGGAGGCTCAATAGAAAATGACTATACATTATTTGAAATAAAAGAAGATGGAACAATTATAAAAATTGGCAAACTATTTAATTCAGAAGTCGAATTAAAATATATTATAAATAAAAAAGCATATTTATATAATAAACAAGAGGGAATAGATGTTATAAACTTAGAAAATAATAATTTAGAAGATTCACAGAATTATAAAGAATGCAAATACTTTTTAGGTGGATATGGATATAAAATAAATAACTTAGACCTAGAAAATATAAAAATAGAAAAGGTCAATGTCTAAAAGGGACGGTTCTATTTGGACATTTTGTCCAAATAGAACCGTCCCTTTTTTGAAAGGAGCAACAGGAATGGCAGAAAATAAAGCAAAAAAAGTAAAAGAAATATTTAGTGATTACGAGACAAAAGCAAATATAAAAGAGTGTTACATTATATCATTAAATGTAATTAAGAAAACAAATACATTAGGAATTGTGCTAGAAATAGACGAATATATAGAAATAAAAGAAATATGGTATTTCGAAAAATTCTTAATAGAAAGATTCAAATTTTCAAATATAGATATGACAATAAAATATCAAAAAGACACGTATGTAAAATCTATAAAAGATGAATGGAGAAATATCATTTGCTATATGGCACACAAATATCCATTAATGAAACCAATGTTATTACTAAAAAGTGATGTAGAAATTAATGATAATATAATAAATGTTAAAATGCATATAAGAGGTGCAGATTTTTTAAGATTAAAAAAGACTGATAAAGAGCTTGAGAGTGTAATTAAAAAATTATATGGAAAAGAATATAAAGTTGAGCTAGAAGAAGTTATAAAAGAAGAGGATGAAATAGAACGTATAAGAAAGATTAGACAAATAGAAGAAAAGGAATTAGATTTAATTGAGACAAATATTATTGAGAAAGAAAAGGAAAATCAAGAATTAGAATATAATGACCCAGATTATATTCCTCCACAAGATATACCAGATGGATATGTTCAAGATGTTCCACCAGAAGAAATGATGCCACAAGATATACCAGAAGAAAGAATAGATATTTCTAAATATATAATTGGAAAGCCAAGTAGAGCAAGAGAAAAGATAATAAAAATAGCAGAGATAACAGCAAATGATACAAGGGTTACATTAGAAGGACGAGTTATAAATTGTGAATGTAGAGAGACTAAAACCGGAAAAGGAATGATTATAATAGACTTATATGATGGAACTGGCACAATTACTTGTAAATCATTTGCAAAAGATGGCAAAGAAGGAAATGAAATTGCAGAGAAAATAAAGAATGTACCAGGGATAAAAATATCAGGAAAAGCTGGTCTAGATGCATATGCAGGAGACATAACTGTAATTACAAATACAATTGTAGAAATAGAAGGGAATAATTTACCAGAGTTACCTACAGAAGAAGAACAAGAAGATACACCATTAATACTAGGCAAATCTATGAATATAACAGAGACATTAACAAAAATATCTGAATTAGGAGCAGAAGATGGAAATGTATCTATAGATGGAGAAATATTTGGAGAAATTGAACCAAGAGAATTAAAAAGCGGAAAAACTCTTGTAAGTTTTAATATTTATGATGGTTCAAGTTCAATGACATGTAAGGCATTTTTACCTAAGGAATCATCTAAAAGAATAATAAAAAGGTTAAGCAGAACAAAAGGTGTAAAAGTTGCAGGAACTGCTCAACTAGACTCATTTTCAGGAGAGCTTACTGTAATGGCAAATACGATAGTTGAAAGTACAGGGGTAAAAAAAGAATCAAGACAAGATAATAGCGAAACAAAAAGAGTAGAATTACATATGCATACAAAAATGAGTCAAATGGATGCAGTAACATCAGCAGAAGACTTAATAAAAAGAGCTATAAAGTGGGGAATGAAATCAATAGCAATTACAGACCATGGAGTTGTTCAAAGCTTCCCAGAGGCATATCACTTAGTAGGAGATGACAATTCTAATATAAAAGTAATATATGGTGTAGAAGCATATTTAGCCCCAGATAATACTAAATCTATATATAATGCAAAAGGACAACCAATAGATGCAACATATTGTGTATTAGATTTAGAGACAACAGGATTTTCTGCAACTAATGATAAAATAACTGAAATCGGAATTATGAAAGTCAAAAATAAAGAAGTAATAGAAGAATTTAGTTGTTTTGTAAATCCAGAAAGACATATACCAGAAAGAGTTTCAGAAGTTACCAATATAACAGATGATATGGTAAAGGATAGCGAAACAATAGAAAAAGTATTCCCTAAAGTTTTAGAATTTCTAGGAGATAGTAAAAATACAGTAATTGTTGCACACAATGCTAATTTTGATGTTGGATTTTTAAAACAAAATGCGAAAGCGTTAGGATATGATTTTGACTATTCATATTTAGATACATTAAGTTTGGCAAAAGATTTATTTCCAGACTATAAAAAATACAAATTAGGAAAAATAGCAGAAAATTTAGGAATAAAAGTAGAAGTAGCACATAGAGCATTAGACGATGTAGATACAACAGTAAAAGTATTTAATATAATGATAGATATGCTAAAAGAAAAAGGAGCTAAAAGAATAGAAGATATTGACTTAGTAGCAGCTGATGCTCAAACTAAAGCAGAAGAATACAAAAAACTAAAAACATATCATGCAATAATTTTAGCTAAAAACTATGTAGGATTAAAAAATTTATATAAACTAGTATCATATTCACATTTAGACTATTTTTATAGAAAACCACGTATTCTAAAAAGTATGCTGAAAAAATATTCTGAAGGATTGATTTTAGGAAGTGCTTGTGAAGCTGGAGAGTTATATCAAGCAATAGAGCAAGGAAAGCCAGACGAAGAAATAGAAGAAATTGCAAATGATTATGATTATTTAGAAATTCAGCCAATTGGGAATAACCAATTCTTAATAAGAAATGGTATAGTAAGAGATGAAGAAGATTTAAGGGATATTAATAGAAAAATAGTAGCACTTGGCGAGAAATTAAATAAACCAGTAGTTGCAACTTGTGATGTACATTTTATGGATCCACAAGATGAAATATATAGAAGAATATTAGAAGCGGGACAAAAATACGAAGATGCAGATAATCAAGCTCCATTATATTTAAGAACAACTGAAGAAATGCTTGAAGAATTTAAATATTTAGGAGAGGAAAAAGCATATGAAGTAGTAGTAACAAATACTAACAAGATTGCAGATATGTGTGAACAAATAAGTCCAATATCACCAGAAAAATGTCCACCACACATTCCAGGATGTGAAGAAGATATCAAGAATATTGCCTATGAAAAAGCACATGAATTATATGGCGATACACTACCAGAAATAGTTGAAACAAGACTAGAAAAAGAATTAAACTCAATAATAAGTAATGGATATTCAGTTATGTACATAATTGCGCAAAAACTAGTATGGAAATCTAATGAAGATGGATATATAGTAGGTTCAAGAGGATCTGTTGGTTCATCATTAGCTGCATTTATGACAGGAATAACAGAAGTAAACTCATTACCTCCACATTATAGATGCTCAAATTGTAAATATTCAGATTTTACTGATTATGGAGTTCAAAACGGATTTGACTTACCAGATAAAATATGTCCAAATTGTGGAAATAAATTAGTAAAAGATGGAATGGATATACCATTTGAAACATTCTTAGGGTTTAACCGGAGACAAAGAACCAGATATTGACTTAAACTTTTCTGGAGAATATCAAGCAAAAGCACATAAATATACAGAAGTAATATTTGGAAAAGGCACAACATTTAAAGCTGGAACAGTTGGTACTGTTGCAGATAAAACAGCATATGGATATGTAAAAAACTATTTTGAAGAACGTGGAATACCAATGAATAAAGCCGAAATTGAAAGACTATCAGTTGGGTGTACAGGAATAAAAAGAACAACAGGACAGCATCCAGGGGGAATTATAGTAGTACCAAAAGGAAGAGAAATATTTGAATTTACACCAGTACAACACCCTGCAGATGACCCAAATTCAGACATAGTAACAACACATTTTGACTATCACTCAATAGATGCAAACTTATTAAAATTAGACATACTAGGACACGACGATCCGACAGTAATTCGTATGTTACAAGACCTAACAGGAATAGCACCTACAGAAATACCACTAGATGATAAAGAAACAATGTCAATATTCAATTCAACAGAAGCCCTTCGGAGTAACACCAGAGCAAATACATTCACAAGTAGGAACATATGGAATACCAGAATATGGAACAAAATTTGCAAGAGGAATGCTCTTGGACACACATCCAACAACTTTTGATGAATTAATACGTTTATCGGGATTATCACATGGTACAGACGTATGGCTTGGAAATGCACAAACACTAATAGAACAGGGAATTGTAACTCTGCAAGAAGCAATATGTTGTCGTGATGATATAATGATATATTTAATAAAAAAAGGACTTCCGCCAGATAAAGCATTTAAAATAATGGAATCTGTGCGTAAGGGGAAAGTTGCAAAGGGTAAAGAAGCAAAATGGCCAGAATATGTTGAACTAATGAAAGAACATGGAGTACCAGATTGGTATATGAAGTCATGCGAGAAGATAAAATATATGTTTCCTAAAGCACATGCGGCAGCATATGTAACAAATGCATTTAGAATAGCTTGGTTCAAAGTTCATATTCCATTAGCATATTATGCAGCATATTATTCAATTAGATCAAAAGCATTTGATGCACAATATATGATATTTGGAAAAGAAAAAGTAAAAAATAAAATGAAGGAAATAGAAATAAAAAATCAAAAGAAAGAGGCAACAAATGCTGAATTGGAGATGTACGACGACTTAGAAATAGTATTAGAAATGTATGAAAGAGGATTAGAATTCTTGCCAGTTGATTTATATGAGTCAGATAGTACAAAATTTAAAATACAAGAAAATAAATTAAGACCACCATTAAATAGTATCCCAGGATTTGGAACAGTAGCAGCACAAGGAGTTGAAAGAGCAAGAAAAGATGGGAAATTTATGTCAATAGATGATTTAAAGGTAAGGGCCAAAATAGGTACATCTGGAGCAGAAATGCTAAAACAATTTGGATGCTTAGATGGAATGAGCCAGAGTAATCAAATGAGTTTGTTTGGATAAAACTTTTCTTCCTATTCAAAAACTTTAACAGAACTTAAAAATTTACAAGTATTGACAAAACTACAAAAATATACTAAAATAGTGATTGAGTAGACATAAAGAATAGCGTTGAAAGGAGAATGACAATGAAAATGAAAAAATTTTTTATTTCATTAGTTCTTGTAGTTTTAACAACCATGATATTTTTAGGTTGTGAGCAATCTCTTACAAAAGATTTAAATGAATTCCAACAAATAGCAAAAGATTTTTTAAATACTAAAGGATATGAAGTACCATACAGATACACTCTAAGCTATTTAACCGAAACACGGGACAAACTTGCTATAACATATGACAATGAAGAAATAGTATTTGATATTTCTTCAGAAAATAATCCCCAAATTTTTTCGATTAAAATTCAATTGTATACTATAACTAATGAAGAAATAAAAGAGACTGAAAAAATAGTAAACGACTTCTTAAACACAAAAGGATATATAGTTCCAAAAAACTATGAAATAAAATACAAAGAGATGAATAAGAAAACTTTAGAAATATCAAAAGTAGTAAATGAAGAAGGTAATTACATAACTATAACTTATGATATTTCTAAAAAACAAATAGAAATATTAGATGTAAGCTATTACATAGTTAGTCAGGACAGAAAAATACTTGGCTTTGTAACTGGGATTTTCTTATTAATAATAATTATTTTTGGTGCTAGTAAAATAACATAATTTTAAGGGATTTTAATTTAAATGGCGAAGAAAAGGGGGGAGCCTTTCTTCGCTATTATATATAAATAAAAGGAGGAAAAATATGACAATACAAGAAATATTTACAACAAAAAATATAATATTATATTTCATAATTATAAATATAATAGGATTCTTAATAATGTGGGTAGATAAACAAAAAGCCAAAAAAGGAAGATGGAGAATACCAGAAAAAACATTATTTATTATAACAGCATTAGGAGGGGGAATAGGAACAATAGTTGGAATGTATACATTAAGGCACAAAACTCAAAAAATAGCATTTGTAATAGGCTTTCCATTAATAACTATAATAGAAATTATAGCAATAATATACTATACAGTTTTTTAAAACATTATGTATAATAATAGAAATAAATAAAGTTGCATAAGCTTGATAAATCAAGAAATGTAGCTTTTTAATTTTTAATAAAAAAACATATATAAAGTGCACATAAAATTAGAAAAGAAATGTAAATAACTGTAAAAAATAAAAAAAGGATTTTACTTGTGCATAACTTATAAAGACAAATGACCAAAAATGAGTTATTCACAAAGTTATCCACAGTTTCCACAAAAATATATAATGTAAACTTGGTAAACAAAATAGAAGACATAATTTGACAAAAGTAACATAATTGTAATTTAATTGTAATAATATTTTAAAATTATTGTAATAAAAAAATAGATTTATATCAAAAACTAAATATTTTTAATATAATATATAAAAGTATTTTGTGAAAGGTGAAGGAAATGTTTAGAAGATTTGCATATATAATACAAAAAAATATAAGTTTAAAGAGAGATTTTAATAACCAAAAGGATATATCAAAAGAAGATTTAGACTCATATATAAGAGAGGGAGCAACAATAATAGATGTGAGAAGTCCACAAGAATACAAAGAAGGTCATATAAATGGAGCAATTTCAATTCCAGATTATCAAATAAAAAAACTAATACAAAAATATGTTCAAAATAAAGAAGAAATTATAGTAGTATATTGTTCAACAGGCCATAGAAGTCAATCTGCACAACATATACTAGAAAATATGGGATATACAAATGTTTATAATGTTTATGATGGAATAATAATATGAGAGTGTCCTATTCTAGGACCCCCTCATTTAAAAATTGCAAGTAAAAATCAGTAGAATATACGACGATAATGTTTATAAATTATCTCAGAAGTAATAATACCAATTGAAATACCAATGAAAGCACCAACAATATAGGAAATCAAAAAAATTATTTTAGCTGTGAATTGTAACACCATTTTCATAAAATACCGAACTTAAAAAAATTTTATATTGTGATTTTTCACTTAATATGTTAAAATAAGGAAAAAGTGTGCCAAAAAGGGACGCCCCCATTGGCACAAAAAATGGAGTGAAGAATAGAATGAATAAAAGACAAGAACACATCAGAAATTTTAGCATAATTGCGCATATAGACCATGGAAAATCAACACTAGCAGATAGACTAATAGAAATGACAGGAGTACTTTCTAAAAGAGAGATGGAAAGTCAAGTGTTAGATAACATGGAAATAGAGAAAGAAAGAGGAATAACTATAAAGTCACAGGCTGTAAGAATGGTATATAAAGCAAAAGATGGACAAGAATACATATTTAATTTAATAGACACTCCAGGGCATGTGGATTTTAATTATGAAGTATCAAGAAGCTTAGCTGCATGTGATGGAGCAATTCTAGTTGTAGATTCAAGCCAAGGAGTTGAGGCACAAACACTTGCAAATGTATATTTAGCAATAGATAATAATTTGGAAATACTGCCAGTAATAAATAAGATAGATTTACCAAATGCAAGACCAGATGAAGTAAAAAAGGAAATTGAAGATATAATAGGAATACCAGCTGAAGATGCACCTTGTATATCAGCAAAATCTGGATTGAATGTAGAACAGGTTTTAGAGAAAATAGTAACTGATTTACCAGCACCTAAAGGAGATGAAAATGAAAAAACAAAGTGTTTAATTTTTGATTCATATTATGATAATTATAAAGGTGCAGTCGCATATGTAAGAGTAGTTGATGGCAAGGTAAAAGCTGGAGATGAAATAATTTTAATGGCAACAAACAAAACATATACAGTTGCAGAAGTAGGATATTTTGCACCAGGAGCATATATACCAACAGAAGAAATAAAAGCAGGAGAAGTAGGGTATATAGCGGCGAGTATAAAAAGCCTATCTGACATACATGTAGGAGATACAGTAACAATAGAAAACAATCCTGCAACAGAACCATTAAAAGGATACAAAAAAGTAACACCAATGGTATATTGTGGATTATATCCTATAGATGGAAGTGAATATGAAAACTTAAAGGTTGCATTAGAAAAATTGCAATTAAATGATGCTGCATTGGAATATGAACCAGAAACATCAGCTGCACTTGGATTTGGATTTAGATGTGGATTTTTAGGACTATTACATTTAGAAATAATAGAAGAAAGGTTAGATAGAGAATTTGACTTAGGCTTAATAACAACAGCTCCATCAGTTATATATAAAGTACATAAAGTAACAGGGGAAGTAGAAGATATATATAATCCAACAGATTTACCAACACCACAAGAGATATCATATATAGAAGAACCATTTGTAACTGCAAATATTTTAACTCCGAAGGAATATGTTGGAAATATAATGGATATATGCCAAAAAAGAAGAGGCATATACATAGATATGAAATACTTAGATGAAAATAGAGTAACTCTTATATATGAAATGCCATTAAATGAAATAATATATGATTTTTTTGATAATTTAAAATCAAAAACAAAAGGATATGCATCATTCGATTATGAATTCAAAGAATATAAAGAATCAAAATTAGTAAAATTAGACATACATATAAATGGAGAGCCAGTAGACGCACTTTCATTTATAGTTCATAAAGATAGCTCATATAATAGAGGAAAGAAAATGGTAGAAAAACTAAAAACTGAAATACCAAGAAAACTATTTACAATACCAATTCAAGCAGTAGTAGGAGGCCAAGTTATAGCAAGAGAAACAATTTCAGCTATGAGAAAAGATGTACTAGCAAAATGCTATGGAGGAGATGTTACAAGAAAGAAAAAACTACTAGAAAAGCAAAAAAGAGGAAAAAAGAAAATGCGTGAAATTGGAAATGTTGAAGTACCACAAGAAGCATTCTTATCAGTACTTAAATTAGATGATGAATAAAAAAGTAAAGGAATTATAAAAAATGAAAAATAATTATCAGTCAAAAAACAAAAATAAAAGCAATATACAAAAACAAAAGTATGAACCAAAAGAAGAAAGAAATTATGATGATCAAGTAGAAGGTAGAAATTCAGTACTTGAATTATTAGAAAGTGAGAGAGATATAAATAAAATATTTGTAACAAAAGGAGAAAAACATGGCTCAATAAATAAAATAATAGCTATGGCGAAAGAAAAGAACATAATAATAGTAGAAAAAGATAAAAGAAAAATGGATGAAATGGCACAGAACTCAAACTATCAAGGGGTAATAGCAATAGTTCCACCATTTGAATACTGTGAAATAGAAGATATACTAGAAAATGCAAAGCAAAAAAATGAAGAACCTTTTGTTTTAATTTTAGATGGAATAGAAGACCCACATAATTTAGGTTCAATAATTAGAACAGCAGAAACAGCAGGAGTACACGGAATAATAATACCAAAAAGGAGAGCAGCAGCAGTTAACAGTACAGTAAATAAAGTATCAGCAGGAGCAGTAGAACATATGAAAATAGCAAGAGTAACAAACATATCAGACTCGATTCAAAAATTAAAAGATGCAGGACTATGGATATGTGGTACAGATATAAATACAGATAAATACTATTATAATCAAGATTTAACAGGAGCAATTGGAATAGTAATAGGAAATGAAGGCTCAGGAATGAGCGAAAAGGTTAGAAAAAATTGCGATTTCAATGTTAAAATCCCTATGAAAGGGAAAATAACATCATTAAATGCATCTGTATCAACAGGTATAATTGTATACGAAGCAGTAAAACAAAGAATCTCAAAATAATTTTACAAAAGTAGGAGGATATATATGGTACTAAGGAAAAGAAAAATAACATTTATAATTATTTCTATAATTCTAACAATAATAATAGGACTAGCAATTGTAGGAATTTTATATTTTAAAACAGATGCATTCAAAACAAATGAGACTCTATTTGCAAAATATTTTGTTCAAAATTTTGATATTATTGAATTATTAAAAAGTGAAGATACTTTAGAAATACAGAAAAAACTAGAAGAAAATCCATATACATCAAAGGTTGAAGGAAATATTGAATACACAGAAAATATAGGAACTAGTGATGAAAACAAAAATAATCCAATTAATAGTTTAAAATTAGAAATACAAAGTAATATAGATAATTTAAATAACTACCAATATAGAGATATCGCTATAAAAAACAATCAAGAAAACTTACTAAAATTCGAATATTTAAAACAACAACAAAAGCAGGGGATAAGATTAGAAGGAATACAACAATTTGTTTCTAACGAAGAAAATGATGAAAAAGATATATTAAAATATCTTGAAATAGAAAATCTAGACATTTTAATATCAAAAATAAATATAAAATCAATTCTAAACTTTAGTGAAGAAGAAAAACAGCAATTGATGAACACATATATGCAAATAGTTCAAAAAAGAATAGCTAAAGACAAATATCATAAACAAAACAATTCCTTAATAACAGTAAATAACAAAGATGTTAACACAAATGCATACTATATAAAAATAACAAGAGAAGAATTTAATAATATTATTATTGACATATTAACACAACTTACAAAAGATGAGATAATTTTATCAAGGATAGACTTAATAGAAAATGAGATAAAAGCAAGATACTCTAAATATAATGCAGATGAAAATTTAAGAACTAAATGTATAGAGAAAATAAATAACAAAATAACAGATATCCAAAATAATAATATAGGAAATGATGAGGTTAGAATTACAGTATATGAAAATAATAACAAAAATGTAAGAACAATAATAGAAAACGGAACAGAAAAAACATCAATAGAATTATATAATAATGTATCATTAAGAATACATAAAATAGAAACAAATGAAAATCAAGAAGAAATATTAATTGAATTACAGAAACAAAAAGATGAGTTTTATAAAGAGGTTATATTCAATTATGAAAAAATACAAAATGAAGAAATTATAAATGAACTTAAAATTAATTGTGATGAAAAACTAAATAATAATCAAATTATTAAAAATATAAATATAGAAACATCTAACCTGAAAAATAAAGGAAAAATTAATATAGTGAATAATATTAATATAGTAGAAGAAATTTCTGATAGAATAACATTGGATACTGATAATGTAAATATCAAAGATTTAAATGAAGAAAAACTGAAAATAGTTTTGGAATTATTAAAACAAACATTAGAAAAACAATTAGAAAACTTATCATCAATAATTAAACTTCAAGATTTTAATAAAATATTACAAAGTTTAGGGTTTACTAAAAATATAAATTATGTTGAAATTCCTACACAAGTAGAAGTTTCAGAAATAGAAAAGAAAAGATTTAATTCTCAGTTTGAATTTTTTGTAAGTGAAAATTTAACAGTAGACAATATCAAAGAATTAGTGAATGCTACAGAAGACAATTTAGAAGATATAAAAGTTTTATTAAAAACAGAAGAAATACAAGATTTAGATATAGAGAAACTAAAAGAATCACAAGAGTATATTAAGAATATTTCTGAAATCTTGTTTTTTATAAAAAGAAATACTTATAATAATACTAAGAAACAAGATGTTATTAAACTTTTAGAAGCAAGTACCATCAATAAGTATAATGTAAATATTCAATATGATGACATCGGATTAACTAGATTAATTAGAGTTAAAGTACAAGAATAAAATAAAAACAAAATAGCTTGACAAATTATGTAAAGATGATAAAATTAGAATAGTCTTGATTGAAAACTAGTATATGTAAAAAATAAAGGAGGATAATACAATGACTATTTTAGTGTATTGTTTAGTAAATGCTGTGTTTCATTTAAAAAATAAAAATTGGATACGGTTAATAATTTATAGCATTTTAACAATATCAACAATATACTTAATATTTAATAAGGGACTATTAGATAAAGAGATATTATTTAAAAAGAAACTAATAGATGAGATGAATGTATTTTCACAAATATTAATTCAAGCATATATAGCAATGTATTTTTACTGTGCCTATTGTATGTGGACTGTACAAAACTTCAGAAGAGACAGTGGGAATTTTGATTTTGCTATAACAATTGCATTGATAATAAGATTTTGTATACAATTGGTGCTATTATTTTTTTCTAAAATGTTTCTTATATCAATAATGGCTATATTGGAATATATATTAAACCCAATTATTACAATTTCTCGAACTTATAGTACTCAACATATAAAGTGGTACTCGCATATTTCTTTTTTAATTGACTTTATAAAAGAAGAGTTTGACAGTACTGAAACATTAATTCCATATATGTGTATATATATAACAGCAGTTATAAATATTATAGTTGTTATGTATTCTATTAGTTCTGTATTATAATCTTTTAACAAAAGCGTTTCATAATGAAGCGCTTTTATATTTATATAGAAAGTAATAACTATAACAAATTACAAAAAATGCATATAAAAAATTTAAGTTATGGTATTTTTTCAATTAGTTTCTTGAAATTCTTCCTAATAGTAGCTAAAATTAATAAAGATTTTGATTTATGTATTGAGCCGAAAAGTTTTTGAAAAAGATACATTAATAATTTTTTTACGTGAACGTTACTTATTTTTTTATTTTACAACTTCTATTTTTCGTTCCAATTAAGCAATCTTTATTAATTTTAGCTACTATTAGGAAGAATTTCAAGAAACCAATTGTAAAAATTACCAAAACTTAAATATAAAAAAGTATTGACTTTAAGAAAAAAAGGTGTTAATATTTTATTTAGACCTTGAGTTTTTTAAGGTAAAAAAATAGTAAATACAATATTATAAAAAAAAATAAAAAAAATTTCAAAAAAAGGTTGACAAAGAAAAAAACATATTGTATAATACAAATCGTTCCACACAAAAAGGAACAAAAAGTACATTGAAAAGTAAACAGTAAATC
>CANPFO010000020.1 GCA_947573555.1 uncultured Clostridium sp.
GAAAAAGTGAGACAAACAATTCCTGTCCCAAGTGTCTCTTGATTTTTTCCTAATTCGTGATATAATACTAATGGAATTTTGTAGTTATAAATCGTTTTATTTTAAGGAGGTATATACTATGAAGCAAATTTGGAATTTTGTACTTACAGGTGGTCCTTGCTCTGGAAAGACAACAGCTTTGTCTACTATTGAGCAAGAACTAAGCAGTCGGGGGTATTATGTATTAATAGTTCCAGAAACAGCCACAGAGCTTATTTCATCTGGAATTAGACCTTTTGGCAATTCTTTAAACATCTTTGACTTTCAAAAAGTTATTTTTGAAAAACAATTATTTAAAGAAGCATTATATCGTAAGATATCCAAGCAATACATTCCATCAGATAAAATTGTAATTCTTCATGACCGTGGAATTATTGATAACAAGAGTTACATTACTGATGAGCAATTCAAAACTCTTCTTTCTCAGCTCAATATGAATGAAGTAGAGTTGCGGGATCGTTATGATGCTGTTTTTCATCTTGTCACAGCAGCTAATGGTGCTGAAGAATTTTATACTTTAGCTAATAATAATGCACGCACAGAAACGCCTGAGCAAGCAATAGCGTTAGATACAAAGGGAATCGAAAATTGGACTGGTCACTCTCATTTACGAATAATTGACAATTCGACAAATTTCAGAAGTAAAATTTCTAGGGTTCTCCAGGAGGTCTACTCTTGCCTCGGAACCCCTATTCCAATTGAAATGGAAAGAAGATATTTAATCAAGAAGCCAGATTTAGACATTCTTTCTAGCTATGTACATTTTACAGTAATAGATATAGTTCAAACATATCTAAGTTCTTCTAATGGTATTGAGCGTCGTATCCGTCAACGCGGTCAAAATGGTAACTTTTCATACTATTCTGCTGAAAAGCAGGAGATTAATGGACTAAAGCGAATTGAGTCCGAAAGAAAAATTTCAGAAAAACAATATTTAAAACTTTTGGCTCAAATGGATCCAATACTTACTCCTATTGTGAAAAAGCGTATTTGTTTTGTTTTTGAATCGCAATATTTTGAGCTTGATATTTTCAATTTTTCTGATAATCACGCTTTAATGGAAATTGAACTTACAAGCGAAAATGGTATTGTAAATTTACCAAATTTTATTACTGTATTAAAAGAGGTTACTAATGATCCAAAATATAGGAATCATAACCTTGCGAAAACGCATGCTTTATAGTTATTAATTTTAATAAAACCGGCGAATTTTAAATAAGATCGCCGGTTTTACTAATTTACACAGCTAAGTTTATCAGTCTATCTAATAATTCTGAATAATTTAATCCGACTTGTTCAAATAACTTTGGATACATACTAATATTTGTAAATCCTGGTAATGTATTTATTTCATTTATATATATTTTATTTGTATCATTTTCTATAAAGAAATCAACTCTAGATAGTCCTTTACCATCAATAGCTTTGAAAGCTTTTATAGCTAGCTCTTGTATTTCTAATGATTTTTCAGTAGAAATTTCAGCAGGTATTATTGTTTTCGATTCTTTATTATTATACTTTGCATCATAACTGTAAAATTCATCGGCAGATTTTACCTCACCAACACAAGAACTAATTACGTCTTCATTCCCTAATACTGCACATTCTACTTCTCTTCCAACAATTCCCTCTTCTATCAATATTTTTTTATCAAATTCTGATGCTTCTACTATTGCTTTTTCTAATTCTTCTTTATTATCAACTTTGCTTATTCCCACACTTGACCCTGAGTTAGAAGGTTTTACAAACATAGGAAATTTTATTTTATTTACTATCTCATCACAAGCTTGTTCTATTGTTAATATTTTTTCATCAAAATTATTATCAATATAAATATAATTTTTTTCATACTTCTTTATATAAATATACTTTGCTTGTTCCAGTTTTGCTTTATCAAATATTATTTTAGAATATACTTTATCCATCCCTACACTTGACGCTAATACCTTACACCCCACATATGGTACTCTTAATATTTCTAACAATCCTTGAATTGTTCCGTCTTCACCATATAATCCATGTAAAACTGGAAAAATAACATCAAACCCTTTTAAAAATTGGATAACATTATTAATAGGAACATTTTCATTTTTTATACTTTCGAACCAATTTCCTAATTTATCTATATATATTGGATAAATATCATATTTTTCTTTATCAAGATTTTTTATTACAGACTCTGCTGAAACGCATGATACTTCGTGTTCTGTTGACATACCACCAAATATAATACCTAATTTTAACTTTCCCATTTTGTACTCATTCCTCTCAATTTTATTATTTAGTTACACTTAATAGATTCTCAACTATTTTAAAAAACTTCATTCCATTTGATGCCTTAAATAATATAGTATCTCCACCTTGCCAATTAGACTTTACAAATTCCTCTAATTGAAGTTTATCTTCAAAATAATAAATATGTTTATTATCCATACCAAATCTTTCAGCCGCCTTAGCAATATACTTTGCATTTTGTCCATTGCAAATTAAAATATCTATACTATTTTGTGCAACCTCTTTTCCTACTTTTTCATGTAACTCCTTAGAAAATTCTCCTAATTCAAACATATCCCCTAGAACTGCAATTTTTCTAGTAGCTTTTAAACTTTGCAAATATCTAAGTGATGCCTGCATTGATTCAAAACTTGCGTTATAACTATCATTTATTATCTTTACACCATTTTCTAATTCAGTTATATCCATTCTTTTTTTAGTTAACTCAAAACTTCCTATTCCATTTATTATATCTTGAATATCTAAATTTAAAATTCTTCCAACAGTTACAGCACATAGCGCATTATATATAAAATGTATTCCTCCAACAGGAACCTTTATTTTAAATTTTCTTCCATCTAAATCGCAAATAAATTCACTACTATTTTCATTTAAACTAATTTGTTCTGCCATTATATCTGATTTATTTTCTATACCATATGTATATATTTGTATATCTTTATTATTTAAATATAAATTATGTAATAAATCATTATCATTATTTATAACTAATATTTTATCTTTCATTCCTTCTAATATTTCTAGTTTAGCTTTTAATATATTCTCCCTTGAACCAAGATTTCCAATATGTGATGTTCCTATATTAGTTATAACTGCTATTTTAGGTTGAGCAATTTTAGTTAATTTACTTATTTCTCCAAAGTGGTTCATTCCCATTTCTATAACAGCAGCTTCATGTTCACCTAAATTAAATATTGTAAATGGAAGGCCTATTTCATTATTTTTATTTCCTTCTGTTTTTAATGTTTTATATTTTTGAGAAACTACACTTGCAACAATATCTTTTGTACTTGTTTTTCCTACACTTCCTGTTATTCCAACAAGTGGAAACTTTTCTCCATATAAGCTTCTTTTGTATTTTGCTATTGTAGCTATTGCTTTTAATGTATCTTCTACTACTATAATATTACACTCTTTGAATTTTGTTAAATTTTCCATCTCGAAATTTATTCCTTGTACTATTGCTGTTGTTGCTCCATTTTCTAATGCTTCTTTCCATAGACCATTTCCATCAAAGTTTTCTCCTTTTATCCCTATATATGTTTCTCCATGTTTTATTATTCTTGTATCTGTACAGAAATTTCCTATTTCATTTTGTATATTTCCTATTATAAGTTCTCCATTAGTTTCTTTTAGTATCTCTTCTATTTTCATTTTATCACCTCTATTTTATCTTATAGATTATATGCTTTTTTTATTATTTTGGCAATAAAACTTATCATTTTTCACAATAAAAATGGCACATTTAATATAAAAAGACCAGAAATCTCTGGTCTTTTATAATATAAATTTTACTATAAAGAAACTACTTATTTTCGACTGAACGGTTTGCTATTTCTATAGCTTTAGAAACTATATTTCCGCAATCCTTAGAAGATACGCTAGCCCAACTTCCTCCGTCTTTTTTTACTTGTTCATAAACACCTAATTCCTTAGCAATTTCTTCTCTTAAATTTTCAGATATTAACTTACTATTCCTAGACATAACATCCCCCTTAACTGATAAACTTATTTAAGCTTATCAATATTATTATTAACAAAAAACTTTATAATATTTTGGCAATTTTTATTAATAACCAATGTAATATATATTATAAATAACAGTGACAATCACAATCTATTACAATTTTACTTATTAGATACTTTAATAATTTCCAAAAAGTGCTATAATTAAATTTAAGGAGAAAAAAATGGAAATTTTAAAAGAAAAATTAGAAAAACAAATTAATAATCAAACAAATGAACTTACAATTTCAAATATTACTAATAGCAAATTTGACATACTAAAAGTATTTACAATCTTTTCAATTCTTTTTATTATAGTTTTAACTATTATCTTTTCAATTATTACAATAATGAACGCAAATAATAAAAATATAATAAATGGAATTTATGTAAAAAATTTAAACATATCTGGACTTACAAAAGAACAAGCAAAACAAAAAATATCTGAATATATAAATTCTTCAATTCCAGAAGAAATAAAACTAGTCTGCCAAGATTTTGAAACATCTATCTCAACATCACAACTTGAAATTAAGTTTGATGCAGATGAAGCAGTGGAAATAGCATATAAATTTGGAAGAACTGGAAATATATTTGAAAATAATTATACAATTTTAGAAGCTCTATTTTCTAAAATTTTTATAAATCCTGCATTTTCAATTAACAAGGAACAGCTAATAAATAGTTTAAAAGACATTTCAAACAAATTGCCTAATAAATTGATAGATAGCAACTATTACATTGAAGATAATAATTTAATATTAACAAGTGGATCTGAAGGATATTCAATAAAAATTGAGGAATGTGCTAACTATATAATAGATAATATAAACAATTTAACAATATTAAATAATCCTTTACAACTAATTCTTGAAAAGCAATATCCTTCTAAAATAAATATAGAAAAAATTTATAACGAATTACATAAAAATCCTATAGATGCTTATTATACTCAAAATCCATACAAAATTCATCCAAGTGAAAATGGATTAGATTTTGCAATCTCAATAGATGAAGCAAAAAATTTGTTAAATGAAGAAAAAGAACAATATTCAATACCATTAAAAGTATTATATCCAAATGTAACTACAAATATGATTGGAACAGAAGCTTTCCCAGATTTACTATCTGAATTTTCTACAAACTATGATGCAAGTAATAGAAATCGTACTACAAATTTAATTTTGGCATCAAATAAAATAAATGGAACAGTATTAATGCCTGGAGATACATTTTCTTATAACAAAGTAGTCGGAGAAAGAACTATTGCCGCTGGATACAAAGAAGCGCCAATATATGTAAATGGCAAAGTAGAAGACGGTCTAGGTGGTGGTATCTGCCAAATAACAACTACACTTTATAATGCTGCATTGTATGCTAATTTAGACATAATAGAAAGAAGTAATCATCAATTCATTCCATCATATTCAAAAGCAAGCCTTGATGCAACTGTTGTATATGGTGCTATTGATTTTAAATTTAAAAATAATAGAGACTATCCTATTAAAATAATTTGCTTTGTATCTAATGGAATAGCTAATTTTAAAATTTTTGGTATCAAAACAGAAAATGATTATGAAGTACAGTTGAGTTCAAAAATAACAAAAACAACCTCTTCTTACATATATTCAGAAGCATACAAAACTTTAAAGAAAAATGGAAATGTTATAAATACTAAAATACTATCTAAAGATACATATAAAAGGCATTAATAATATCTTTAAGTTTCTGTTTTTGTAGGTTATATCCAGCATTCTTCTGAATACTAACTAAGATAAAAAAAGATTTTGTTCAATTCATTCAAAAAGAATTTGTAATATAAAAAAATAAGGAGCTTTCACTTAGGCTTAAAAAGATATATTAATACTTTTTACCTATGAACATTACTTATTTTTTTATTCAACAAATTCTATTTTTCATTCCAATCAAGCAATCTTTTTTTATCTTAGTTAGTATTCAGAAGAATGCTGGATATAACCTACAAAAACAGAAACTTAAAAATAATAGCGTCTTGACACTTTATGTTAATTATGTTATACTAAATACATCAATTGACGTAGCAAAATGATTAAGGAGGAGTTATTATGGTAGCAAAAGAATTCATTGCGCAACTGGCAAACACCTTATCAGAGCGGATGAGTGACCATCTTTACCAGATTGTTGATTCTAAAATTAACGCTGGTATTGATGAGTATCTTCAAAGAGGCTGCATTGAAGTCGACCTCAGCGAAGAGCTCTCTATCAACGCTCAGTCCTATCTGATAAAATCTTTAGACGCAATAGGAATTCCTCACGACGTTTCCAGCAAGATACCTGAGAACGCAAAGGAAAAGCTCTACGTGTGCCTCCAGTCCGAAGGATGGAAGCCGCAGTTCTTAAACGGCGACAATTACACAAAAGTAAAGGTACAGCTTCCTTTTTCGTACAAGATTTGAATTTCAAAGAAGCCCTAATAGGGCTTCTCTTTTTATATATTATTTTACATGGCTAAAGTTCCATTTGGAGTGTTATTAATAATTAAAATATCTTCTTCTCTACCATTTTCTGCATTTATATAAACTAAAAATTCTTTTTCTTCAACTCTCCCTTTAAATTCATAGCAGAAAATTTCAGTTTGAAATTTTGTTGGTATAATTGCCAAACCTTCAGAAATTATATTTAAATCTTTATTTAAAGTTTCTTTTGCCTTTTCCTTTGATATCTTAGGAGAAGAAATTTCTCTTTTAGTATGATTATTTAAATATCCTGTAGTCTCAATACCTAAAACTTCTCCATTATCTAAAGCAACTTTTACCTTAATCAAATCTGAATAAATAACCACATCATTTTGAGTATATGCATAATTTATAGTAACAATACCATCTTGTTTTAAGTAATACGTTTCTTTCATATCTATAAATCCATGACTACTCAAAAATTCTTTTCCCTTTAGATTTGCTTCCTCTTGAGATATTATTTCTGAATTAACATCCCTATTAGAATTCATATATACAACATGTCCACCCTTTTTTGAAACAGAAATACTTATATTATCATCATTTTTTGTTTTTATAGAAAAATTATATTCTGGAATTACTGCATTTTCGGAATATCCCAAATTCTGTATTTCATTAATATTATCATTTCCTATAAATTGAATTACTTTCTGTTTTGCGGCTTCTTCTTCAATATCTTCACCAGTTAAACCCTTTTTTTGAGCTCCTACTAAATGCTCGGAAAATGCTCCATCATATATTAAACCTGAATATTCATGAAAGTTTTCTTCTAAGCTACTAAATCCATCTAAGGCCTCAGTACTTACTTGTTGTGCAAATGCAACTTTACCTTTATCTATGAGCTCATTCCATTTAATCCTTCCTGAATTTATATCATCTGACAATTGTTTTAATGTATTCTCTAATTCAACACTATATGAATGTAAATCTTTTAAATTTTTTAAATCTTCATCTGTTAAACTTTCATTATAAATATTTTTTCTTGATAGTGAATAACTATAATCACTAACTTGATTCAAAAATTTCTCTGTATTTTCCATTTCTTGACTTCCAATTGGTAATTGTGCAAGATATGCTTGAGCCAAATTTGCTTCTCTCCATACATTTGTTAAAGTTTCTGCTCCATGCTCTGGTGTGCTTGATATTAACGATTTAGCTAAATATGTTTCTACATTTTGAACATAATCTACTAACTCGTAAAACGCCATATTATATGAATTTTCTGAAGCTTGTTTTGCTACCTTTTGTTTATTTATAAGAACAGCTATTAAACATAATATTATAACTAAAAATATTGTAATTATGCTTAGCATATGAACTTTTTTTAATCTTTTTATCCAATCTCTCATTAAAAACTCTTCCTTTCAATTATTTACAGAATCTATGCTTTCCTATAGTTTTTACTAATGGTCTAGACCAAATCCATTTATTAGTTGCTGTATTAGGATTAAAATAATAAACACAACCAGATGTTGGATCCCATCCATTCATAGCATCTTGTGCTGCTTTATAAACTGTGGACCCTTCAGAAATCGCTGCATTAATTTGACCATCAGCAACTGCTGTAAAAGCCCCAGATTGATATATTACACCTGAAATACTATTCGGAAATCTTGAATCTTTTACTCTGTTTAAAATTACAGCCCCAACAGCAACTTGACCTTCATATGGCTCACCTCTTGCTTCTCCATTTATAGCCCTTGCCATTAATTGAATATCTGATGTATTACTAGTTTTTGCTAAACTAACTGTATTTGAATGTTCATTATCCACAATAAATATACAAATTGTGGACAATACTATTAAAAATATAATTAAAACTAACTTAAAAAAATTTTTCATGATATCCCCTTTATAAATTTCTTACTACAGGCTATCTAAATTTCTAATATATATTAAAATAGAATGATACTCAATTTGGAAGGAATTTAATATATATTTCAAATTTAGCTGACTTGTAACTATATTTTTTACCGTTTTTGAAAAAATATTCCTTTTTAGTTGAAAATAAAAATATAATTATGTTAAAATAAACTAAAATTAAATTTAAAGAGGTTATATAATGAAAAAAATTTTAATATTTTATGCTTCATATGGTGGTGGACATTTAAATGCTGCAAAATCAATAAAAGAATATATAGACAACAATTATAAAGATTGTGATTCTGAATTAATAGATTGTATGAAATATGTTAATAAACCTATTGAAAAAATAACAACCACTGCGTATAAAGAAATGGCAAAAAAATTGCCATGGGCATGGGGGAAAATTTATGCAGATTCAAAAAAAGGCGCATTAGCTCATATTTCTTCAAGGTCTAATATGATATTTGCAATAAAACTTTTAAAACTCTTAAGAAAAAAGCAACCAGATTTAATAATTTCAACACATGCATTTGGAAGTCAGATGTGTAGCTATTTAAAAAGAAAAAATAAAATTACGTCAAAAGTAGCAACAATAATGACAGATTTCTCTCCTCACGAACAATGGCTTGTAGGTCATGAATATACAGATTACTTTTTTGTAGCACATACTGAAATGAAAAATTATTTGATATCTAAAAATATATCTAAAGAAAAAATTTTTGCAACTGGTATTCCTATTTCACCAAGATTTTGGAAAACTTATAACACACAAGAAATTTTAGATGAATTTAACTTAAATAAAAATATGAAAACAATATTATTCTTTGGTGGCGGTGAATATGGATTAGGAAAAAGCAGAACTATTGAAATTTTTGATACACTAATAAATGACTTCAATAATATCCAAATAATCGCAATTTCTGGTAAGAACGCAAAAATGAAAAGCAATTTTGAAAATATTGTACGAGAACACCATAAAAAAAATTCTGTAAAAATATTAGAATATACAGATAAAATTCCTGAATTAATGTCAATATCAGACTTAGTAATTTCTAAACCAGGAGGATTAACAACTTCCGAAAGCCTAGCCTCAAATATACCTATGGTAGTAATAAACCCTATACCTGGTCAAGAAGAAGAAAATGCAGAATTTTTAGAGAAAAATAATGTAGGTATATGGCTACAAAAGAATGATTCAATTTATGAAACTTTTAATAATATCTTATCAAATGAAAACAAGCTAAATGAAATGAAGGAAAATACTAAAAAATTGTCAAAAAAATACTCAACTGAAGAAATTTGTAAAATACTTATATAAGTACATTTTATTGGGAAACCATTGAAAAAATGTAGAGGGATTATAAGACTATATCTTAAACCCCTCTTTTTAATTTGAAAATATTAGTTATATTTCTCTTCTACCTTCTAATGCTTTGGTCAATGTAATTTCATCAGTATATTCCAAATCTCCTCCAACAGGAATTCCATGTGCTATTCTAGTAACTTTAATTCCTAATGGCTTTATTAATTTTGATAAGTACATTGCTGTTGCTTCTCCTTCTACCCTTGGATTTGTGGCAATTATAACTTCTTTAACTTGTCCATCCATAAGTCTAGAAAGCAGTTCTTTTATTTTAATATCATCTGGGCCTACTCCATTCATAGGTGATATCGAACCATGTAGAACATGATACACCCCTTTAAATTCGTGAGTTTTTTCCATTGCAACAATATCTCTTACATCTTCTACAACACATATTGATTCTTGTTGTCTTTTAGGGCTTGAACATATTGGGCAAGGGTCTGTGTCTGATATATTATAGCATTTACTACAATACTTTAAATTTTGCTTTGCATCTACTATTGATTTTATAAATTCATTTGTTTCATTTTCAGAACAATTTAAAATATAAAAAGCAAGCCTAGCTGCGGTTTTATGTCCTATGCTAGGTAGCTTTTCAAAACTTTCTATCAATTTTTCTATTGATGGCGAATATAATGACATTTTGATTCTCCTTACATTAATCCAGGAATATTAAACTTTCCAAGTTCTTGACTTTGAGCAGAATCTACTTTTCTTAAAGCTTCATTTACTGCTGTTAAAATTAAATCTTCTAACATTTCTACATCCTCCGGATCAACTACATCTGGTTTTATTTTTATTTCTTTTAAAACTTTCTCTCCTGTTACTTTTACACTTATAGCTCCTCCACCAGCTGTACTTTCAAATTCTTTTGTTGCTAATTCTTCTTGTGACTTTTGCATTTCTGCTTGCATTTTTTTGGCTTCTTTCATTAAATTATTTATATTCATTCCGCCAAATCCTCCCATTCCTCCTGGGAATCCACCTCTTTTTGACATTTTTAATTTTCCTCCTTTTTATTCTATAATGTTAAATGGTATTTCAGAATCTTGTGCCAATTTTTGTATATCATCTTGTGGCGTATAATTTGAAATTTGATTTTGTGCATTTGACACATATTTTATTCTAATATCTTTACCACATGCTTGTGAAACTAAGTTTGATATTTCATTAATATTCTCTTGTTTTTCTAAAACAGTTTTTCCAAATGCAGTTATTCCTTTTTGAAATTTAATTTCAACAGTATTATCGTCTATCTGTTCTGCTTTAGTATTTACCAAATTAGTGTATAATACAATTTTTCCACTTTGTCTTAAATCATTTACCATTTTAGGCCAACTTTTATTTAAATCACTTGAATAAATTTTATCGTTTTTAATTGCTGTACTTGCTTTAGGAATACTTGTAGAAGTATTTAAGTTATTTCTTATTGGCTCATTATAATTAGTATGAACTGCATTATTGGTATTCACATTAATAACACTAGATTTGCTATTGCTAGCTGGTTGTATGGCAGCTTTTTCTTCTTTATTACATAATTTTATAATTCCAGCTTGGAACATTATAGTTTTTTGTGTTGACCATTTAATGCTATTTTCTAAGTCAGATAATTCATAAATTAAATATACTAATCTATCTTTAGTTACCTTATCTGCTATATTTTTTATACCATTTATTTCTTCTTCACTATATAAATCTAATTTTCCAGATGATTTATATATTAATACATCTTTTATATATTTTATAATTTCCCATAAAAAATTGTTCAAATCTTTGCCTTGGTTTAATATATCTTCTGTATTAGTTAGTGCCTTTTCTATATCATATTCTATAATTGCTTGAGTAATACTATGTACAAATGTTATTTTAGGAATCCCTACTAAGTCTCTAATTTTATCTTCATCAATTTTATTATCTCCGTCTTGAATACATCTTTCTAATATTGATAAAGCATCTCTCATTGCTCCTTCTGCTAGAACAGAAATGATATTTAGAGCTCCTTCTGTAATTTCTATATTACTTTCATCACACACAATTTTTAGTCTTTTTGTTATATCTTCATTTGATATTCTTTTAAAATCAAATCTTTGACATCTTGAAAGTATTGTTGCTGGTAATTTTTGTGGTTCAGTTGTTGCTAAAATAAATTTAACATGTTCTGGTGGTTCTTCTAATGTTTTTAATAATGCATTAAATGCCCCTGATGACAACATATGAACCTCATCTATAATATATACTCTATATTTCGCTTTTGTTGGTAAAAAATTTACCTCCTCACGTATACTTCTAATGTCTTCTACACTGTTATTTGAAGCAGCGTCCATCTCGACAATGTCTGTAAGTGAACCATTAATAGCACCTTTACAAATTTCGCATTCGTTACAAGGCTCTCCATCTTTTGGATTTAAGCAATTTATGGCTCTTGCTAAAATTTTGGCAGAAGATGTTTTTCCTGTTCCTCTTCCTCCATTAAATAAATATGCATGTCCCACTCTATCAGCTATAATCTGGTTTTTTAATGTTCTTGTTATATGTTCTTGACCAACAAGTTCAGCAAATGTCATTGGCCTAAATTTTCTATAAAGAGCTGTGTACCCCATATTTTCACATCCTTTATATATATGATTGTCCCTTATAGCATAAAATTCAATCTCTCTATAGAGAGCATTCCACATAAAGATTTTCTATTTATTGCTGCTTCCTTCCGGATCTGACAAGGTTCATAGGTCTCTATTGGACTACCCTCTATACAAAGATTAAATTTTATACATTAGTTATTATATAATGACTTTATTAAATTAGCAAGTATTTTTTTAATTTTAAATAAATTATATAATAAAATTTTAAATCCTTTTAAAAATAATATCACTTAACTCAGTATGCTCTACACTTTGAGTTCCATCTTTAACTACATCATTTATAGGAAAATCTAAATTTATTGTTGCTTTATATGATTTTCCTGAAACCAAGTTAATGTATATATCAAATGTTGAGTTAAATTTTAAATCATCATTGTTAATATTCAACTTGTTTAATAATTCACTATGGTTTATTTCTTTATCTTCATTAGAAATATAATTTTGAATTTCTGTAATGGCATATCTAAAAGTTAATAATCCTCCTTGATTAGATATTTTCTTTGCCTTTATATCTGAATTTATGTCACCATTATATTCAATATACTGTGTTTCATTATCATCAATATTTTTGAATATTACATTATCAGAATTATTATCAGAATTAAATAGTTTTATTTTTCCTACATTTGAATACTTGTTTATTTCAAAATTATCTAATTTAATACTTTTGATTGCTTCTGTCTCTTTATAATTTTCATTTTTACTTATATATAAATAAACATCATTATTTTGACAAATCTCCAGATTCCACTTATTTGTATTATCTTCAATATCTTTACCTTCTACTGTGCTAATAATTGATATTCTAGATAAGTTAAATGGTAAATTATCTTCTCCTTCTAAAGTATATTTTAAAGAAATAACTCCTACTACAAATAATATCATAAAAATTATAAATCCTACTACGCATATATGAAATTGTTTTGTATTTATAAGTTGTTCAAGTTTATTATTCAAGTTTTCCTCCTTAAAATTGGTGTGCCCAGGCGGACTCGAACCACCATCGGTAGCTTAGGAGGCTACTGCTCTATCCTGCTGAGCTATGAGCACAAATACATATTTATACTATAACAAATTTTTGAGACTTTGTAAATAGAATTTTAAAAAGCCAAAAGGAAAATCCTTTTGACTTTTATTTTAGTCTAATATTTTTTTCTTTATAAAGATAATTCCTGTTGATAAAATTACTAAACATATTATTCCAATTGAAATATAAGTTATCTTTGTGTTCATACCTGTTGGAGGCACAATCGTAAGTTGAGATCTAATATACTTATTATTATCTGCCTCATCAGTATCTGATGTCTTATTTACATTGAAGTTACCTGGTGTACCTAATTCCCAACTTTTATCTGTTTTCATTTCACCATAGAATCTTCCAAAAACATTAGTAACTCCTAGAACTTCCACATAGTTGTTAAATAACTGATCTTTATTAACTAAATCTGTTAATAATTTTTGTGGTGTATTTAAAGTCATATTAGCAGTTTCATTTATTGCAAGTTCTTTGTCTAAATTCATAACAAGTACATTTCTTCTGCTTTTAAGTATATCATATACTTGACTATCTACTGGTATTCCAGCTAGTTTATTAACTTCACTAGATGGTTTGTCTACCAACTGCCATTTATTAAATATCTTATTAGCAGATGAGTCATAATATACAATCTCACTATTTGGCTGACCAATATTATGTGTTACTGACAATTTTTCATCTAGATAATCTACCAAAGCACTAATCTTCATTTTTTCTGGTGTTAATCCTGATGAATCTCCATATCTATAATACTTAATATTATTATAGTCAACTTCAGATTTATTAGTAACTGACATTACATAGCTTACATCTAATGTTGCTCCTTCAATAATTTCATTGTCTATTTCTATCTTTAAAGTTCCACCTTCTGGATATATTACATAGTCTATTACCGTATTTCTTGGATCTCCTTCTATTAATACTTGTCCATTTGGTAAAGTTACTCTAACATAGCTTATTTCTTTATATACTTGTAAACTTTGTCTTGGTCTTTCTACTATTCCAAATTTAATTGTATAATCACGTGAGCCTTCAACATAAGTATTATCTGTTGTTTGGACTCTAGTATCTTCTATTGCCAAATCTAAAAATCCTGTATATGCATTCATAAAATGAATATTTGCATCATCTTTTGCATTATCATAATTATTTTTTACATCATAAGTAATATTTGATAATGCTGAATTTATTTTTTGTCTTTTTGCATAATCATCAACTGCAGAAGAGTATTGTAAATTATTTGGGTTTTCATACCAATACCATAAAGCATTCTGAGCATTTCCTGCTGCATAATGTGCATTATAGTCATTTGTCATATTAGAATATCCTGCACTATTTTCAATACAATTATCTATTATTGTTTTAAATCTACCTGTATCTACAATCGTAGATTTATAGCTTTCTGTTGTAACATTTATAGAACCAATTTTAGTCTGTACATCAGTTCTTGTTGAGTTATTAGTATCCAAACGATTATATAATCCATAAGTATATTGTATATAATATGTTCCTGGAATTAATCCTGAAACTTTATATCTACCATCTTTTCCTGTTAAATATTGAGCATTTGTTATTACTACATTTCCATTACTGTCTAAATTATATAATTTTGCAATTGCATTTTGAGGATAACTTATTACTTGCACATCTACATTTTCAACTTTATTCTCTGTTTCTTCATATCTGCCATTTCCTTTTCTTTCTTGTCCAGTTCTTAACTCATTACTTGCGGTTTTATCTTCAAATACTAGACCTGAAATGGCTTTAGATTCTTTTCTTTTAAACTTCAAGTCTGGTGCAGCATCTGTATCATCTTCATATGTATTTATATCACTGTATACAATATTATTTGGTGCTGAATCTTTGTCAATTCCTCCATACATATTTCCGTTTTTATCCCATGTTGAATATGATGCTATCTCTGTAACGTTTCTATCAATATGTAATTCCTCTTGTTCATGTAAATTTGCTAGACTTACTATTGTATTAGTATTTAATTCATATTTTAGGTATATTGTCATACATTCTGTAGATGGAATATCTTTAGGTATTAAATCTGTTTGCATTACTCCACCATTTCTCGTCCAGTTTAATTGTGAATATGTTCCATTTTCATTAACAAACACGGATTCAACATAATCTAATCTTGTATCCACATAGTTCTTTAAACTTACTCTTGAAACTAAACTTCCACTTTCATTCTTTACCAAAATTTTATATGTAACATACACTTTTAATCTGTTGTTATTAGATGGATCATTTTTTGTATAAGCTATATATGAATCATATATGCTTCTAACATAACTACAATTTCTATATGTGCCATTTCCATTTTTTACATTAACTGAGAAACCATCTAAAATTGCATTGTATCCTGGATTTATATCAACATCTGGAAGTCCACTATTCATATATGGTGCTCTGTTTTTATATTCATATTTATGGCTATAATCTCCATTTATTGTAAGTTCTATATTTTCAATATCTGTAGATACAGCTAAATCAGGTTGTGCTCTTTCATACATACCAAAATTGATGTTTTTAATTACACGTACCCCTGCATTCCATCTAATTTCGTAGCCTGCTGTTTTAGTATCTGCTAACATCTTAGCATGTACAGGTGGAATTACACTATTTTGTAATGTATCTGATGTATAAGATGTATTTTGCACTAATTTAGAATCATAATTATCTCCACTTGTATATTGTAATGTTATATTAGTTCCAGTTTTTCCTCTATTTCCACTATTTTTGTCTGTGTTTCCAGTAATATTATAGAAATTCCTATGGAAATTTTCTCTATCATTTGGCTTTTCACTTGCTTTTGAGCCATTATCATTTGATAGTTTTGCTATTACATTTTCATATTTCAATCCATTATATTCAAACTCTACTGAGTATTGTGATAATTCAGCTATAACGATTTCATATTTCTTTGTTGAAGTTTCTGTATAATATCCTCCTTTTGCTGGGAAGAAGTATCTACCATTAGTGTCTGTTTTTCTTTCTGCTATTGTTATACCATTTTTCTTCAAGTATACTGGTATGTTTGCTATTCTCTTATCTGGTGTTGCATCATATAAATCATTTCTTGTAGTAGTTTTTCCTGTTGCAATGTCTTCCCAAACATATCCTTCTAAGTCTACACGTAATTGCTTATTTTTTACATTATATAATGTTTGAGTTCCATTCCAGTTATTTAATAATGTAACCTGGTCAATATCTGTTTTTATATCATAATATTGAGCCATTTCATCTGGTATATCTATTTCTTGTATATAATATTTATAATTCTTAGGTATATTAATTAATTTAAAATTTCCACTATCTCCTATTGTAAATATTTGTGCATTACTGCTTGATGTTGTTTCAAGAATTTCGCTTGGTCCTTTTTCATTTGCAGTATAACTCCTAATATATCTCTTTGTAGTATCATTAGGAATAGTATAATAAATTTTAAATTTAACATTCTTTAATATTAAATCATCTAGTTTCGAAGGGTCTGCCAAACTGCCTTCATATTTATCTTTATCTACTTTTTGTACAATAAGGTCTCCAAACTGTCTATCATATAATGTTACTGTTACAGTTTTATCTGTTTCTACTGTTGCTTTTTGTTCTCTCCATTCTTCTATTTGTAAATCTAATTTATATCCTGATGGAGCTATTATTTCTGTTACTGTATATTCAGTATCTGAAGGTATATTTTCTATTTTCAATTGATCTGATATAATCTTAAAAGTTTTTTCATATCCAAATTTATTTTCTGAAACTTTAACTGTATATCCTTTTAACGTTGCGTTTGTATCTTTATCTAATTTCTTTATTATTAAAGTTCCTGTTGGTATTTTTACACCTTTTAACTTTATTTCAGCTGATGTATTTTTCTCTATTTCATCTGTTGTATCATCTGCTACAGTTACTTTCTTATGCAATTTTTGTGGATTATTATTTGCCAATATTACTTCTGATTGATTTTGTATTGTCCACTCTTCTCTAAGTGTATAGCTAACTTTATATTTTATCTTTGTTTTCTTCTCTACTTTTATTTTTACATTTTTTATTTCTGTAAGCTCTTTTTTTACTTTTAAGTAAAAATTTTCACCTGATTCTAATGTTCTAGGGTTTGCATTTTCATCGCATATTGTTCCGTCATCTATTGAAACAGTAAGTTCTTGGTTATCGTTTTTAACTATTTTTATACTAGTTATTTCTCCTTCAAATATAACATTAAATGGTCCAACTAGGAAATAATCTACATCAGTTACTTCTTCATCATCTCCATATGGTAATGTTTCCATCTCTCCATTTAATATTGCTTCTACTTCAGTAGTACCTCCTGCTAATTGTGTAGTTAATTTTGCTCCCAATATCTCTGTATCTTCAGTAACTTTTAAATAAAACATTTCTCCTGAAGTTAAATTGCTTTTAATATTTCCATTACTATCACATATTGGCGAATTTTTCATATCAACTGGATACTTTTCATTATCAATCTTAGTTATTTCTATATTAACTACTTGTCCATCAAAATAAGCTTCGTATGGCCCAACTAGTTTATATTTTGGGTTGCTGTATGGTAAAAACACTGGGCTAGAACCATTATTTTGTATTTCAGCAGGTTCCTCTTGACTTGCAATTTCATATTTTGTTACATTTACAGATTCTTCTACTACTTTGTTATAAGCATATTTAGCTGGAGTAACATAATTGTATTCTTTTGCTTCTGGCATATCATTACCATCTGAACAATACAATTCCCCTTCTCCATATAAAGAATTATGTGCATGTAAATATCCTACAGCTTCATGATAGTGATATTCTATTACATCTGGTTCTTTTATTTCTTCACAATTAAAACATCCATCTTCTTTATATGGACAAGTCTCATCATGGCCTTCTTCTTCAAGTCCCCACTTCTCTCCTAACTCAGTATGATGTATATATCCTAGTATTTTCCCTTCTTCTATTACTTTTTTATAAGGTGTTCCTTTCCAAGTTGTATATCCATCAATATCTGGCTCTACTGTTGAATGAAAACATCTATAATAACAGTCTACTTCACCATAACTTGAAGCTACATAGTTTTTTCTTATGGCTTCTTTTAATTCGCTCATACTAACTTTTTCTTGATTACATATTACATCGTCTATATCTGTAATGTTTTCCATATAAGAATAATTAGACATTAAACATATAAAAAGCATTACGAATAGCATTACAAAGATTTTCAATTTTCTTATATTAATAATTTTCTTATCTATAAGTACCTTCAAAACTATTGCAGCAGCTAATAATGAAGCAATCACACCTGTATATATTAAAGCACCTGTTTTTACAGAAACTATTAGGTCTGCTTTTGAAAAATCATCTTCATCTTCTGATTTATTTCCTTCAACAGAGTCTATATCTATACCACCATAAATGCTACTACTCTTTAAAATTTCTGCACTATTTGTTAAAGTTCCTATTGAATCATTTGTCAATGTTCTAGATAATATTAATTTAACTGTTTTACTTTCTCCTGGGTTTATAACTACACCAGCATTAGTAATATTTTTTAACATTCCTTTACCATTTGTAGACCAACCACTATTTTCTTCACTATTAAAAGTAAATCCTTCTGGTAAGTAATCTACAATTTCATCAACATATCCAGCAACATCACCTTCATTTTTAACTTCTATATGATATTCAACCACAATAGTTGCACCATTTATTTTCTTTGCTGGTATTTCAACTTTAGCTATCTTAGTAGCCCCATATTCGTAAGTCTGGTTAAATCCTGAATATTTTACACTTACTTTTGATATCGTTTTATTTAATGACATATCAAATTTTTCATTTTTTATTAAACCTATATTTATATAACCTTTATTACTATCTAAATTTATTATATCTGTTACAGCTACAACTTTTTCTACTCCATCAATAGAAACTGTTTTTTTAATTACATCTGAATTCACATTTTCTGGAATTAAATCTTTTTTATAAGTTGTTAATGAATAATTATTATTATCATATTCAAATAGCACTAAGTATTTTCCTTTTTCAATATCCTTAAATGTATATTCACCTTTTTCATTTGTTTTTATCTCCAAACTTCTTCCTTGCTCATCTTTTACAATCGAATTAGTTTCTGAATTGAACAATTTAACTGTTATATCTGAAAATTTAGCTTCTCCATTATCATATTGTCCGTTTTTATTTTTATCTTCCCAAGCAAAACCACTAATTGAATATTTTTCATCTTTATCTGGATTATCTGGATTGTCTGGGTTGTCTGGGTTGTCTGGGTTATCTGGATTATTTGGATTATCTGGGTTGTCTGGATTCTCTGGATTATCTGGGTTTTCAGTTTCTATTGGTAATATAGTATTCTTTATGATATTTGAAGTTACTGTATGTGCTCCTGAATACTCATATACTATTTTTATGCAATTTGATACTTCTGTTTTCTCAGTAACTTGTCCCGCTTTGCATTTAACTTTTAAATTTAATACTTCGCCTTTTGGAATTCCTAAAATCAAGTGTAAATCAGAAACTGTATCTTCATCTACACCATCTGGTACATATTTACTTGAAATATCTTTTGTCATACGTTGCTTTTCCCACTTTTTAGTTTCTTTATTATATTGAAATTGGTCATATTCAGCAGTAAGTGGTACCATTGATTTATCTATATAGTCAAAAATTTCTAAAGATAAAACTTCTTGTGTAACTTTAGGATTAGAAATATTCTTAATTATAAAGTCATATTCTACTTCCTCATCATATTTTAATTCTTGCCCTTCTTTATTACTTGTTTGAGTTACTTCTATTCCAGCAGTATAAACTCTTTCTCTATTTAAATTAGAATAATATGTATCAGTTCCATTACCTTTCGCAATTGCATATATTTGTGTTTCAAAATTAATTTTATTTTCATCTGTCCTTGTTAATTGTATAAACAATTGTAATTGTTTTGTTGAATTTGCTGCTAAAGTTGGTATATTAATTTTAACTCCTTTGCTTGTTTCTGTAACAGTATACCCTTCTAGTTCTATGTGGCTATACTTCATTTCTTTTTGTAAATCCATATCTATATTAACATTATTTATTATAGAATTTGTGTTATTTTTTATATTAATCTGATATATCCACAAATTATCTGCTCTTGTTGTTTCCCAAGCATTTAATTTTAACTCCATTTCAGCTTTTTTAATAGCATGGTTCATTTTATTTGTATTAACAATTTTGTCGTTTACTTTTATTTCTATTTTATTTTCTGTAGTTAATTCTGTCATTCCATCTGTTAAATATTTAGCTCTAACCCAATAATATAAATATTTTTCTTCTCCTGGCTCTAAGGAAACTTTTTCATTAATCTCTTTTACTTTTTCGTCTTCTTCTGTTCTAAAAGCATCACTTTCTTCATAAGAAAATTCATCACCAAAATAGCATTTAACAAATGTCATTCCTAATGGAATATTTCCTATTACATTTATATTGTCTAATTTTGAACTTGAATTATTTTTTAATTTAATATTATATCTTATATATTCATGTTCATGGATTTCTTGTCTATCTGCTAAAGGTTTTTCCCCTAAAGTTGCTGTAAACTCTGTTGATAAATTAATTTCTTCTTCTTTGTATGTATCTGCATCATTACTAATTGTTGTTTCAAATTGAACATCTTCTTCAACAACTTTATTTTTTATAGATTCTATACTAATTTCACATTGTGCCTTTTCTTCTTGCACATCATTTAAGCAAACTAATTCCATTACAGAATTTATTGAATCTATATCCTTCTTTAAAACAATAGTTGCAGGTATTATAAGTTCAGAACCTTCTACTACCGAATTTTTATAATAATCATTTTGAACACCATTTAATTGTATTTTTATAATTTTATCTATAACTTCAATATTTTGTATGTTTAATCCATTTGCATATAATAAAGACACATCTTTTAAAATTACTTTTTCTACTTCATCTGGTAATCTTATTTCAATTGATGAATTTTCAAATAATTTACATTCATTACTATTCGCAATTAGTTTTACATTGATTTCTAATTCATTTTGAATATTATTAGTCCATTTATTTTGGTTAATAGAGAATTCAACTTTTGTTTTTGCATCTTTTATTTCTGCTATATTTTCATTTCTAAAATTATATATTTCTTTCTTCTCTATTTTTATTGTATTTGAGTCTTCTTTATTATTTTCTATCTCTATATTATTATTACAAATTATATTATTATGTACTTTAATTCCTCTAATTTGAGTATTGGTTACATTTGCACTAATTTGTTTTAAATTTTGTAAATTGATTGTTCCAACTTTATTTGGTTTTGTAGTTCTTATAATTATTTTACTTAAACTTTCTTTATATACAAACTCAAAAATATTATTATCATCAACTTGTGTATCTTTATCTATAGTTGTTAATACTTCACCTTTTTCATCTAGTATCTGTAAACTACCCTCTTCTCCTAATATATCTAATACATTGTTTTTATTAATCTTTGTTGACTTATATATAATATCATTTGTTTCAATTTCATTGTTTTCTAAAAAACTATGTTCTGTTGATATATTTATTTCATCAGATATTTCTTTAATCGCTATATTTATATCAAAATTTTCTATATATTCAGTTTCATAATTCGTACTATTTAATTTATTAGAATTAATATATCCATTATATATGTCAGATGTTGATATTTCTGTGGTTACTAGTCCTGAAATGTTTTCACTCACTTTATGAGTTTCATTTATCTCTACTTTTTTATTTATTTGGATATCCTCTGCAATATTAGCTTGGACAAATCCATTTACTTCTAAATCTCTTTCAGTATTATTCTCATCATAACAGTTTGAGCTATAATAACAAATAATTGTATATTCATCTCTTGCACCTTCTATATTTTCATCATAAATATTTCCCTCTTCATCTGTTTGATTCACTACTGCAATTTTTAATGCTCCCTTTTCTTTATCATAATCAAAGATAAAGTCTTTCGCATTTTCGCTTCCATTTGTAGCTTTTGTTGATTTTGCAATAACTTTAACCTCTTCTGGATATTCATCTTGTATTTTAGGAAGATTTAAAAGAATCCCTGTAGAATCTAATGGTGCATAATCCTCATTATTCCTATATTTAATTCCTGTCTTTAAATTGTATTGAGTTAATACTCCCTTTGAATTTCCTATATTATAATTTATATATTTTTCCAATTTTATTTCTTGCAATACATTAACCTTAGATTCATCAATTGATTGTTCTATGGAGTCTACGGCATTAGAAATAATTAATAACAATGAACTGTTAAATATCATTGCAATTAAAACAAAAATTGTCATTATCTTTTTTAGTATTTCTTTCATTTAAAATTCCTCCTATATATCGACATTTTACCTTATTTTAATTTTACATAAGTTATTTATACAATTCAAGATACCCCATTTTTATATTACAATATTTACTATCAAACTTACTAGGGAAACTCATTCTATCGTTTTTTATCTCTTAAAATTAAGTTTATTTTACAATTTTGTTACAATGTGTTATAATAAGCAATGTTATTAATTAGACATAAATTTATTACAATTCACAGTTATAGAACAAAAGCATATTTAAAGTGTACTGATGGAGGATTTTATGCAAAGAATACTAAGTTATATGAGAAAAGCAATAGAAGATTATAATATGATAGAAGAAAATGATAAAATAGCAATATGCCTTTCAGGTGGAAAAGATTCCATAACAATGCTACATGCATTTAAAAATTTGCAAATATTTTATCCAAAAAAGTTTGAAATAATCGCCATAAGTATAGACCCTGGATTTGATTTTTTTGATACAAACCTATTGCAAAATATATGTACTAGTCTACAAATTCCTTTATTTATAGAAAAAAGTCACGCGAAGGAAATTGTATTTGATATAAGAAAAGAAAAAAATCCTTGCTCTTTATGTGCTAATTTAAGACGTGGTATTATAAACTCTGTTGCAATAAGAGAAGGTTGTAACAAAATAGCCCTAGGGCATAATCAAGATGATGTATTAGAAACATTTTTATTAAATTTGTTATATGCAGGTAGCATTAATACATTTTCGCCTGTAAGTTATATGGATAGGTCAAAAGTCACTTTAATTAGACCTTTAGTTTATACTCCTGAAAAGGATATTAAGAGGTTTATTAAAAAAATTGATTTTAAAGTTATGCCTAAAGTCTGTCCAATGGATGGTGTATCTAAAAGGGAAGATATGAAACAACTTATTGTTAATTTCCAAAAAAGTATTCCTATGATTAGAGCCAATCTGTTTGGAGCAATTCAAAGAAACCTAGATGGTTGGGAAAAGAAAAAAAAGAATCTTGATACTAGTCAAGGCTAATAAAAAAGTAGAAGGACTTGAAGACCTCTCTTCATAATCCTTCTATTTTTTTCTATATTTTATGCTTTCGATATCTAAAGTAATTTATAATTGCTATTATTACTGAAATACTCAACATTGGAAGTATACTTTTTGCACCTGCATATGGAAATCTATCTATAATATCCTTTATATTATCGATTGTATCTCCATTTGGTTTATCTGGATTGTTAGGTTTATTTGGCTTTTCAGAATTGTTTGGTTTATCTGGCTCATCTGGCCTATCTGGGTTCTCTGGCTTGTCTGTGTTTCCTGGATTATCTGGATTATCTGGATTTTCTGGATTATCTGGTTCTACAGTTCCTCCTTTTTCCCTTTCATTTTGCACTAACAATTTTGCTATTCCATTTTCTATTTTTAATTCTTTTATTGCCATATTATCTTCTAATTTAATTATGCTTTCAATTTGTCCATTTTCATCCAATTTTATCTTTATTTTTATATCTTCAATGTTTTTGTATCCATTTGGTGTCTTTTCTTTTATTAAATATGAATATTCTGTATTTGCCTTTGCCCTTCTTATTTTTACTGATAGTTTTCCATTTTTATCTGTTTGAGCTGTATATGGATTAGATATTTCTTCTCCTGTTTCTTCATTTATTGCAACTATAGTAAATTCTACTCCTGCCATAACTTCTAATGTTTCTTTATCTATTTTGTCTATTTCTATTTCATACTCATATTCTTGGTCTGGATTTGGTCCTGGTCCTGGCTCTTGTTCTTCTTTTTCGTTTTGTACTATAATTTTTACCATTCCATCTTCTACTTTAACTTCTTTTACTGCAACATTTTCTTCTAATTGTACTATGTTTTGGACTTCTCCATTTTCGTTTACACTTACCTTTACTCTTATGTCTTCGATATTTTTATATCCGTTTGGTGTTGTTTCTTTTATTAAATATGAATATTCTGTATTTGCCTTTGCTCCTGTTACAT
>CANPFO010000021.1 GCA_947573555.1 uncultured Clostridium sp.
GTACTCAAAGTATATATTTTTCAAAAAAGTGTGACATATGATTGACTAACCTTCAATCAAAATAAAGAGAAATTTTAAAAAGTATTGACAATTTTATGTAAATATAGTAAAATAAATCTAGATTAGATTTTTTAGGAAACCCAAAAATTTTTTTTTAATCTTGGAGGGTTGCCTCCAAGATAATATCAAGGAGGTAAAAATATGGCGGCTATGTCAAGACGGACAGAAAAACAGAGGTTACAAAGAGCGTATGAGGCTTTTCAGCGCGAGCAGGATGAACAGGAAAGAGTAAGCGCTCCTGAGGAGTATTACGATGATTGGAAGCAGCGGCGCGAATATGAACGCTATCTTGAAGAGCTGGAAGAAGAGCGCTACCAGGAATGGCTACGGTCGAATGGGCATGAGTTCTGGGATGATAGATATTATAGGTAAAATAAAAGTAGGTAATGCAGCTATTGCATTACCTATTTTTATGTTTTGCTATGTGTAGTTACAGCTAACAGTCATATTTAAAATAGTAGAGTAGCTAAAAAGAGTTATATCCATAGTAATAACTACGTATCAGTCCTGGATAATAAAAAATCTCAAAACCTTGCATTTTAAAAACAGTTATAGTAAAATAAAGATATTAAAAATGAAAGGGAAAACAGATGGAAATAAAAAGAAAAATAGTATATATAATTATAATGCTAATAGCATTTATAATTTTAGGAAAAGTAGAATCAAAAGCAGGGGAGTTAGAACTAAATAACTTAGACTTTAACATACAAATAAACCAAGATGGAAGTATGGATGTTACAGAAACTTGGAATATTTTTATAAGAGATACAAACACATTGTATAAATCATTCAAAACAGACAATAGTAAATATGCAAGCATAATAAATGTACAAGTAAAAGACATAACATCAGGAACAGAAACGAATTTTATAAAAACTGATAAATGGGCATATCATGTAAAAAGAAATCACTATTATGGAACAAACAATGGAAATGGAGACTTTGAAATTGGATGGGGAGTTGGACTAGATAATGAAGATGCAACACGCAAATATAAAATCTCTTATACAGTAAAAGATGCAATAACTAAATATAATGACTATTCAGAATTATATTGGCAATTTATAGGGAAAGATTTTGAAGTAGATGCAAGAAGAATAACAGGAACAATTTATTTACCTTCAAATGTAAATAGTAAGGAAGAAATAAAAGTATGGGGACATACAGAAGGCTTAAATGGAACTATATATGCAACAGATTTAAATAAAATAGAGTTTGAAATATATGGCTTTAGAAGTGGTAGATTTGTAGAAGTAAGAACTTTATTTCCATCACAATTAATAAAAAATACAGGAAGAATAAAAAATGACAACATCTTACAAAATGCAATAAATGAAGAGACTAAATGGGCGCAAGAAGCCAATGAAAAAAGAGAAACAAAAGCAAGAAATGCTAAACTAGTTTTATATACAATAGTAGGCTTTATAATTTTAGCTAATATAATATTAATTATTGTTTACATTAAAAAAGCAATAAAATACAAAAATAAGAATAAACAACTAAAAAAATATAAACCAACAGTAAAATTAGACTATTTTAGAGATTTACCTTATGAAACTGCAACTCCAGGAGAAGCTGTAAAAACATTAGATATAAATATAAGCGAATTTACTCCAATAAACTTTGGTCAAGTATTTTCTGCAACTATTTTAAATTTAACATTAAAAAAATACTTAGATATACAACAAATACAAGAAGGTAAGAAAAATAATAACATAATAATTAACATCTTAAAAGATGATGATGACCAATTAAAAGAAGATGAACGATGCATAATAAAATTTATAAAAGAATCAGCAAAAGGAAATAATACAATAACATTAAAACAGTTAGAAAGATATATTGAAAGTCACACATCTAAAATCGAACAATTATTAAAGAGTACAAATACTAAAGTTAATGAACAATTAATACAAGATGGTATTATAAATAAAAAAGAACAGGAAGAATATATAGAATATAAAGGAAAACAAATAGGTTACATAGTAGCAGCTATATTTTTAATTACATTTACACTTATTTTATTTATTATACCAGGAATAATATTTATAATTAATGCAGTTTTATGTAGTAAAATTGCAAATAAAATAAATGTTTTAACTCAAAAAGGTTTAGACTTTAAGGAACAATGGAAAGGCTTAAAAAAATATATGGAAGATTTTTCAATGCTAGATAAAAGAGAAGTACCAGAACTAGTTATATGGGAAAAATACTTAGTATATGCAACAGCGTTTGGCGTAGCAGATAAAGTTATAAAACAATTGAAAATAGTTTATCCAAACTTTGAAGAAATAACATCATCAAATCTAGCTACATATGCTTATATGAATTTAATTATAAATACAAATTTTAGTAAAAGTTTTACAAATTCTATAAATACATCAATATCAATGGCATATTCGTCAGGAACTGGTGGCGGAGGAGGATTCTCTGCAGGTGGCGGATTTGGCCGGAGGCCGGAGGTGGCGGAGGCGGTAGATAGATTATAGAATATTGCTTTTTAAGAAAGGAAGGAAATAAATGTCAAAACCAATAGTAGCAATAATAGGAAAGCCAAATGTAGGAAAATCAACATTTTTTAACTATTTAGTGGGAAGTAAAATTTCAATAGTTCAAGATACACCAGGCGTTACAAGAGACAGAATATATGCAGAAACAAATTGGCGTGGAAGACAATTTACATTAGTAGATACAGGGGGAATTGAACCAGATACAAATGATATAATTTTATCTCAAATGAGAGAACAAGCAAATTTAGCAATAGCAATGGCAGATGTAATTATATTTTTAACAGATATAAAACAAGGTGTAACAGCAGCAGATAGAGATATAGCATTAATGCTGAAAAAATCTGGAAAGCCAATTGTTTTAGTTTGTAATAAAGCAGACAATTATGAAAAAGAATCTCAAGAAGCTTATGAATTCTACAATTTAGGAATAGGAGAACCATACCCAATATCAGCCTCTAATGCTCTTCGGAATAGGGGATGTATTAGATGCAATATATGAATATTTTCCTGAGAAAGATAAATCAGAAGATGAAGAAAACACTATCAAAGTAGCAGTAATTGGAAAGCCAAATGTAGGAAAATCATCATTAATAAATAAGATATTAGGAGAAAAAAGAACAATAGTAAGTGATATTGCTGGAACAACTAGAGATGCAATAGATACGCCTTTTGAAAATGAACACGGAAAATATATTTTAATTGATACAGCAGGAATAAGAAAGCATAATAAAATAAACGAATCAATAGAAAAGTTTAGTGTACAAAGAACACTTTTAGCAATTGAAAGAGCAGATGTGTGTTTAATGATGATAGATGCAAATGATGGAGTAACAGACCAAGATGCTAAAATTGCAGGGGAAGCTCATGAAGCAGGAAAAGGTGTAATTATTGTAGTAAATAAATGGGATGAATATGAAAAAACAACAGGAACGTTGGAAAAATATAAAAAAGAAGTTTATGAAAAATTATCATATTTATCATATGCTCCAGTTATATTTATATCAGCAAAAACAGGTCAAAGAGTAGAAAAATTATTTGAAATAATAAATAATGTAGCTGAACAAAATTCATTAAGAGTATCAACATCAGTATTGAATCAAGTAATAAATGAGGCAATAGCAATTGTACAACCACCAACAGATAAAGGAAAAAGACTAAGAATATTTTATGGTACACAAGTATCTACGAAACCACCAACATTTGTAGTATTTGTTAATAATATAGAATTATTTCATTTTTCGTATCAAAGATACTTAGTGAACCAATTAAGAAAAGAATTTGGACTAGAGGGAACACCAGTGAGGCTTATACCAAGAGAAAAAAATGAAAAAGAAATATAAATAAGATGTGTCCCAAATTGGACATATTGTCCAAACGGAACCGTCCCTTAGAAGGAGGAATAAAAATGGCAGTTTATATTATAATGGCGATTATAGCGTATTTAATAGGAAGTGTTAATTTTTCTATTATAATTAGTAAAAAGATGGCAGGATTTGATGTAAGAGAAAAAGGAAGTGGAAATGCAGGAACAACTAATATGTTACGTTCAGTTGGAAAAAAGGCAGCAGCTATTACTTTATTATGTGATGTTTTAAAAGGAGTATTTGCAATTGTTATTGCTATAGTATTGGGCAATATAATTAAGAATATAGATAGAGAACTACTATTGGAGATTGCAGGAATTGGAGTAGTTTTAGGACATACATTTCCGATATTCTTTCAATTTAAAGGAGGAAAAGGTGTAGCAACATCTTTAGGAGTATTAATTTTAAGCAATTGGCAAATTGGCTTAATTTGTTTAGTGTTTGCATTGGTTTTAATGATATTAACTAGAATGGTGTCACTAGGTTCTTGTGCAGCAGCAGTATTATTTCCTGTGCTAACATTATTTATTAATAGCAATTATACTGTATTAACAGAAGGAAAGTCAGGAAATGTATATTTAGTATATAGCATAATATTAGCAGTAATTGTTTTATATAATCATAGAAGTAATATAAAGAGGATTATGGATGGAACTGAAAATAAGTTAAGTTTTAAAGGTACAAAATAAATTGTTATGATTCATAATTCAAAAATAGTATTTGTTAGCAATTAGTCTGATAAGTAACCAAAAGGTTAATTATAATAAGTTGAAAGGAATTAGATTAATAATGAAAAATATAGCTATAATAGGAAGTGGAAGTTGGGGTGTTGCATTAGCTATACATTTAGCAAATTTAAGACATAATGTTAAAATATGGTCTTTTATGGAGGATGAAAGAGACCTAATAAATAATGAAAGAAAATGCAAATTTTTACCAGAAGTAAAGTTGCCAAATAATATTTTATGTTCAACAAATTTTCAAGATGTAATAACTGATACGGAATTTATATTACATGTTACACCATCAAAATTTACAAGAAGTACATTTAAGCAATATAAGCAATATGTAGGAAATAAACCAGTAATAATATGTGGAAAGGGATTTGAAAAAGATACATTAGAAACATTGGATGAAGTTATATTAGAAGAAATGCCAGAAGCAAAAGTAGGAGTATTATCAGGGCCAAGCCATGCAGAAGAAGTATCTGTTTCTATACCAACAGCATTAGTAATTGCATCAAAACATCAAAGTATTTTAAAGATGGTTCAAGATGCTTTTATGTCAGAAAAAATGAGAATATATACTTCAAATGATGTAAAAGGAGTTGAATTAGGAGGGGCACTTAAAAATATAATAGCATTTTGTGCTGGTGTTGCTGCTGCAATAGGACTTGGAGATAATAGTTTTGCAGCTTTAATAACAAGAGGATTAAAAGAAATATCAAGATTAGGTGTAGAACTAGGTGGAAAAGAAGATACTTTTTATGGATTAAGTGGTTTAGGTGATTTGATAGTAACATGCTTAAGTGAACATAGTAGAAATAGAAGGGCTGGAATGTTAATTGGGCAAGGAGTATCTTTAGAAGAGACAAAAAAAGAAGTTGGAATGGTAATAGAAAGTATTGATAATATAGAAGTTGCATATGAACTTGGAAAATTGCATAATATTGAGATGCCAATAGTAGAAACAGTATATAAAGTTTTATATGAAGAGTTGGATCCAAAGCAAGCTGTAAAAAATTTAATGACAAGAGATAAAAAAATGGAATAAAATATAAAATAAAAGAAATAATATTTATAATAATGTGTCAAGAGGGGCGTCCCTTTTTGGCACAAAGGAGGAAGAGAAAATGGATTTTTTTAATAAATTAGGTAAAAAAGCAAGTGAAGCATATAAAGTAACAGCGGATAAGACAGGAAAGTTGGCAAAAGAGGCAAAGCTTAGAATGAAAATAAGTGAATTGAAAGATGAAATAAGTGATATTTATGAAGAAATTGGAAAATTGGTTTATGAAAATCATGTAAGAGAAGAAAAACAAGATATTTCTAAAGTTCTAGATGAGAAATGTACAAAAATTGATTGCCTAAGTGATGAGATTGAGGCTTTTTTAAAACAATGCTTAGATTTGAAAGACAAAAAACAATGTCCAAATTGCTATACAGAAATTGAGAAAGATGTAAGATTTTGCCCTCAATGTGGAATTCAACAAGAAGATACTAATTTAGAAGAAACAGAAGATTCTGATTCAAATGTGAATTCAAAAGAAACTATTGAAGTTGAAAAAGTAGTTGAACCAGAAGATGATAATTTAAACAAACAAGATAGTGCTACTAATCTAGAAGAGACAGTTAAAATTGAATCAGATGTAAATTTGGAAAATGGTGAAACAAATGAATATATAGAACCAGAAGAAGAGTAAAAGTAGAGTATCATTCTAATGGCATAAAATATATATGGTATAAGTTATTTTATATTTTTTAAATAGCTTATACCATATATATTTTATACTCTTAGAACCACACTAATGCTTTTAAATTAAGATGATGATAATGATTGATAATATCCTTAATATGGATATCTTTCATATAGATACTTAATTAGTTTGTCAGCATTTTCATTTGTAACATTTATATAAATGCCTTTATCTAAGGATATCCACATTACAATTTTGAAATCTTCTAAATTATCTATAAAAGCTCCAATTATTTCTGTAAGTTCTATTGGATTTTCATATTTATGTTGCCAATTTGAATTATTAATATCAAAAGAAGAATTATAAAATGAACTTAGAAATTTTTCAAGTTCTTTAGAGTTTTCACTAAATAAATTAACAGAAACCATAATATCACCTATTGTTATTATATTATGTAACTGAAAAAATATACCTAAATTAATTTAGAATACTTTGTAGAAAAAAGCAAATAATAGAATTGAATTATAATTATTTGGAGGTTGAAATTGAAGAAATATAGTAAAATTGCATATATAATTTTAATAGTAATATTGGTAGTATTATCGTTTTTGATTTATAAAATGATAGGAACAGAAAATAAAGAGGAAGATCAAAAAATAAAAACTTTATCAGAACTGAAATATTTAGAAGGAAAATTTGTAGATTTATTTAATCAGATGAATAATATAAGTTTTGAAAATTATAAAATTGTATCTACAGAAATAAAAGAGAAGGAATCAAAATCTTCTAGTCAAAGTAGTGGGAAGTCAAAGCAAGGAAGTGGATCTAGCCAAGGTAGTGAAGGATCAGAAGGAAAAGAAGAATCAGAAGAAAGCAGTAGTGAGTCAGAACAATCAGAAGAGAATAAAAAGTATGAACTACAAAGTACAGGAATTTTAACAGGAGATACAGAAGTTAATTGGAATGTAATAAAAGGAGATGTTGAGAAGGTATATACATCTTTGTATCCTTCTACATTAGATTTATATCAAATAGAAGCAAATCCAGAGGATATTATTAATTTTAATAAGGAATATGATAATTTAACAAAAGCAGTAAAAGATGAAAACAAGGAAGACACTTTGCAAGAATTAATGTTGTTATATGATTATTTGCCAAGCTTTTTTGAGAGTTGTACAGTTGAGCAAAAAGAAAAAATAATAGTAGCCACAAAAAATTATATTTTTAAGGCATATAGTGTTTTAGATAAAGAAGAATGGGATACAATTTCAGAAAATATTTATAAAGCAAAAGAAGAATTTACAAAACTTGTAACAGATATAAAGCCAAAAGAAAATAAAAGTGAGTATAATATAAATAAAATTTATATTATAATAAATGAGCTAAACAATGCAGTAGAATTAAAAGATAAAGAAGTTTTTTTAATAAAATATAGAAATATACTAGAAGAAATACAAAAGATATGATATAATTTCAAATAGAGTAAATTAAATAGTCGCTGGTAGATTTCGAAAGAAACTACGAGAGGAAAGTCCGGGCTCCATAGAGCAATGATGCTAGATAACGTCTAGTGGGGGCAACCCTAAGGAAAGTGCAACAGAAAATAACCGCCTGCAAAGGTAAGGGTGAAAAGGCGAGGTAAGAGCTCACCGCCTTTATGGTGACATAAAGGGCTGTGTAAACCCCATCTGGAGCAACACCTAAATAAGAAGATTAAGCCTGCTCGGCGCCTTCTTAATTGCGTGGCTTGAGGTATATAGTGATATATATCCTAGATAAATGACTATTTTAAATGACAGAACCCGGCTTACGATTTACTCTTCTAATTTTTTTAAGTCAAGTGGTAAATCTCCGCAAAAATCCATTAATTTTTTTGTAATAGGATGTAAAAATTGTAACTTAAAACAATGCAAAGCTTGCCTATTAATAATACTAGAAGAAGAACCATATAATGTATCTCCAATTAAAGGATGACCTATAGCTGACATATGGACTCTAATCTGGTGTGTTCTACCAGTTTCTAAAATACATTTAATTAAGCTATAATTGTTGTTATGAAATTCTTTTAATACTTCATAATGAGTGATAGAAAGTTGACCATCACTTGAAATACATCTTTCTATAATGCTATTTTCCTTCCTTGCAATAGGTAAGCTAATAGTAGAGAATTTTTCGTCAAATATTCCAGTGCAAAAACATAAATATTCTTTTTTAAAAATGTCATTTTTCATTTGATTAATTAAGCATTCTTGTATATATTCGCATTTGGCAAAAACTACTAATCCAGATGTATTTAAGTCAAGTCTATTTACAGGTCTTATTTTCTTTTTTAGTCCAATTGAATCAAAGTAAAATCTAATACCATTACATAAAGAATCTGAATAGTGCAAAATAGAAGGATGAGTAGCAATTCCAGAGGGCTTGTTAACAACCAATAACCATTTATCTTCATATACAATTTCTAAATTCATTTTTGTAGGAATTATATTTGTACTATATTCTTCATATTCAAAATTTATAGTTATTTCATCACCTATATTTGCAATGCTTCTAGTGTCACAATTATTGCCATTTATCATAATAATATTATTTTTAATTAATTTATATAGTAATCTTGAAGAGATATTTAGTTCGTTTTGTAATATTTGATTTATTGTTTCTTTATTACTTCTTACCTTGTATTCTAATTTCATAAAATCTCCTTAAGCTTTTTTATTTATTTGAATTGTATCATATTTTTTATTTAATGTATACAATTTTTAAATGATTGCAATAATTATCTTTACTTTTTGTAAAAATATGTATATAATTTCTTAAGGTAAAAAAGCATAACAAATTGAAAGGAAAAACAATGAGGATAAGATACAAAAAATGGGCTAGGCCAGAACTAGAAGCAAGTAAATTTTATATAGACAATCCAGAAGAAATGAAAGGAAAATGGAAGGAATTTTTTAAGAATTCGGAAAATTCAATTCATTTAGAACTAGGATGTGGTAAAGGGCAATTTATATCAAAACTAGCATCAAGTAATTTAGATATAAATTATATAGCAATAGATTTAGTAGATGCAATGTTAGGCTTAGCAAAAAGAAATGTAGAAGAAATTTACAAAGAAAAAAATATGGAACCTAGTAATATAGCAATAACAAGATTTGACATAGAAAGAATATTGCTAATATTAGAAAAAATCGATAATGTACAAAGAATATATATAAATTTTTGCAATCCATGGCCAAAAGGAAAACATAGAAAAAAGAGACTTACACACACAAGGCAACTAGAAAAATATAAACAATTTTTAGCAGACAATGGAGAAATATATTTTAAAACAGATGATGAGGATTTATTCAATTCAAGTTTAACATATTTTGAAGAATGTGGATTTGAAATACAAGCAAAAACATATGATTTGCACAATGAGCCAATATTTGAAAACAATATTGAAACAGAGCATGAAAAGATGTTTTCAGAACAAGGAATAAAAATAAAAGCACTAATTGCGAGACAGAGGGGTCAGGTTAAAAATGTCTCACAAATAGAGTAGTATTCTGTCGAAATATAAATATAATAAAGAAACGATAAAAAACGACAAAAAAAGTGAGACAAAATTAACCTGACCCTTTTGTCACAAGAGGTGAAGAAATGGAAGATCCAGATATTACACAAATGAAAGCAAATAAAGATAATAAAGAATATGTATTGCAAGCAGTAAAAAACAAAGGAAAGCTATTAGAATTTACAATTTCAGAATTTCAAGATGATGAGGAAGTTGTAAAACTAGCTTTAGAACAAGATGGAGAGTCAATGGAATTTGTTTCAGATAGATTGAAAGATAATAAAGAAATTGCCTTGCTTGCAATAGAAAAAGCTCCTTGGACTGCTTGCTATGTTTCTGATAGATTGAAAGCCGATAAAGATGTTATAATGTTAAGTGTTAAAGAATATGGACAAACTTTATATTATGCAAGTGAGAGATTGAGAGATGATGAAGACGTTGTTAAAGTAGCAGTACAAAATAAAGGACTTATTATAAAATTTGCAAGTTTAAGGTTAAGAAGTGATAAAGAAATTGCAGAAATTGCAATTAAGCAAGATAAAAGAGCTTATCAATTTTTAAGTAAAGAATTAAAACAAGATGAAGAGATAAAGAAATTGTTAGAATAAAAAGGTAACAAAGGATAATAATATAAAAATTACAAATAATAAACTAGGGAGGAATTTAAAATGTTAAAAAAAGTAGCAATATTAGCAAATGGTGGAGATGTAGCAGGATTTAATGCTGTAATAAGAGGAATAGTAAAAACTGCTGAAAATAATGGAGTAGAATGTTATGGTTTTATAGATGGTTATAACGGATTACTAAATAATGAATATGTAAGATTAAATACAGCTGAGGCTGGGAATGCTGAAGGAATATTGCCAAGAGGTGGGTCAATAATTGGTTCTTCAACAAATGCAAATGTTTTTAATTATAAAGTTGTAGATGAAAATGGAAATGTAGAATATAAAGATTTATCTGATATATGTGTTGAAAATATAAAAAGGAATGAATTTGATTGTATATTTACTTTAGGTGGAGATGGAACTCAAAAGTCTGCAAGAGATTTTTCAACTAAAGGTGTTAATGTTATTGGAGTGCCAAAGACAATTGACAATGATGTTGCTTGTACAGAAGTAACATTTGGATATAATACTGCTGTATCTGTTGCTATGGAAGCTTTAGACAGACTACACACAACTGGAGAGACTCATAACAGAATAATGGTACTAGAGGTTATGGGAAGATATGCAGGGTGGATTGCATTAGAATCTGCAATAGCAGGAGGTGCTGATGTCGCTTTAATTCCAGAGATTCCTTATGATATAAATAGAGTTGTTGAAAAAATAAAAAATAGACAAAAAAGGGGAAAAAACTTTAGTGTTGTTGTTGTTGCAGAAGGTGCTAAACCAAAAGATGGAGATATTGTTGTAGAAGGTGTTAGAGATAATGGCAAAGGTGTAGATAATACAAAATTAGGTGGAATTGGTCCAGTAATTGCAAAGCAATTGGAAGAGTTAACAGGATTAGAGGCAAGAAATACAACACTTGGATATATGCAAAGAGGAGGAACTCCTACAGCTTTTGATAGAGTTTTATCTACAAAGTATGGAACAGCTGCTATGAGATTGGCTTTGGAAGGTAACTTTGGAAATTTGGTTGTTATAAGGAATGGAAAAATAGATGCTGCATCTTTAGAAGATGTTGTTGGACAAAATAAGGAGATTGGTGCTGTTTCTGGAAATACTTCTGTAAGTAATCAAAGAAAGGTTACAATGGATGATGATTTAGTTAAAACTGCAAGAAGTGTAGGTATTAATTTAGGAGATTAAGAAAGGGACTTGATGATTTTTTCTAATGTGTTAAGTTAATGACAATTATATATTAATATATAATTGTCATTAACTATAATAACTTTTAAAGATTCTAAAATTATAGCAATTTTTCTAATTCTTTAATTTTATCTCTAATTTCTGCAGCTTTTTCAAATTCCATAGAAGCTGCATATTTAAGCATCTCATCAGTAAGACTAGAAATAGTATTTTTAATATCTTCTGAATTTTCCATTTTAAACTCAACACCAATATTTTCTTGCTTAGTAATACTAATAGTATCTCTAACAGATTTTTTAATAGTTTTAGGAATAATATTATGCTCTAAGTTATATTGTTCTTGAATATTTCTTCTTCTATTAGTTTCTGAAATTGCTTTTTCCATAGATTCGGTAAGTTCATCTGCATACATAATGACTGTACCATCTGTATTTCTGGCAGCACGTCCAATAGTTTGAATTAAAGAACGCTCTGAACGTAAAAATCCTTCCTTATCTGCATCTAAGATAGCAACTAGTGAAACTTCTGGAATATCTAAACCTTCTCTTAGAAGATTTATACCAACAAGGACATCAAATTCACCTAGTCTTAAGTTTCTTATTATTTCCATTCTTTCTAGAGCTTTAATGTCAGAATGCATATAGTTTACTTTAATATCTAGGCTAGTTAGATAAGAAGTTAAATCTTCAGCCATTTTTTTAGTTAAAGTAGTAACTAAAACTCTTTCGTTTCTTTCAACTCTAATTCTAATTTGTTCTATTAAATCATCTATTTGATTTGACACAGGTTTGACTTCTATTTTTGGATCTAAAAGTCCAGTAGGTCTAATAATTTGTTCAACAACATTTTCTTTTGAATGTTCTTTTTCGTAATCTGCAGGTGTAGCACTAACAAAAACTACTTGATTTATTTTCTTTTCAAACTCTTCGAACTTTAAAGGTCTATTATCATATGCTGAAGGTAATCTAAAACCATAATTAACTAAAGAATCTTTTCTAGCTCTATCTCCATTATACATAGCTCTAACTTGAGGTATTGTAGCATGAGATTCATCAATTAATAAAAGGAAATCATTTGGCAGATAATCAAATAATGTGAATGGAGGAGAACCAGAAGGTCTTCCACTTATATGTCTTGAGTAATTTTCTATACCTTGACAAAAACCAGTTTCTTTCATCATTTCCATATCAAAATTAGTTCTTTCGTCAATTCTTTGGGCTTCAATCAATTTATTATTATCTTTGAAAAATTTAATTTGCTCTTCTAATTCTTGATTGATAGAAAGTAAAGCACGTTCCATTTTGTCAGATGTTGTTACATAGTGAGAATTAGGGAAAATCATAACATGTTTTCTTTCCGCAATAGGTTTTCCTGTTAAAGGGTTTATTTCTTGTACTTTTTCAATCTCGTCTCCCCAAAATTCTACACGAATTGCAGATTCGCTTTGGTCAGAAGGATATATTTCTAATATATCTCCTTTAGCTCTAAATGTACCTCTTTTAAAATCTATTTCGTTTCTAGAGTACTGCATGGTTATTAGTTTTTTCATAACTTCATTTCTTGATTTTTGCATACTAGGTCTTAAAGATATTATCATATGTTCATAATCAATAGGATCTCCTAAGCCATAAATACAAGAAACAGATGCTACAATTATTACATCTCGCGTTTCAAATAATGAGGCTGTTGCAGAATGTCGAAGTTTATCAATTTCATCATTTATAGAAGCATCTTTTTCTATATAAGTATCAGAAGATGGAATATAACTTTCAGGTTGATAATAATCGTAATAGCTTACAAAATATTCTACTGCATTTTCAGGAAAAAATTCTTTAAATTCTGAATAAAGTTGTCCTGCTAAAGTTTTGTTATGCGCAAGTACTAAAGTAGGCCTTTGAACTTGTTCTATGATGTTAGCCATTGTAAAAGTCTTACCAGAACCTGTAACTCCTAAAAGAGTCTGATATTTTTTGCCTTGGTTTAATCCGTTTACTAAATAATTTATAGCTTTTGGTTGATCACCAGTAGGTTTATAATTTGAATGTAATTTAAACATATTAGATTCTCCAATCTATTAAAATTTTAGGGAAAATATGGCTATTTTCTTAGTAAGTATAACATAAAATGAACTAAAAAACAAGGAAGGCAAAAAGAACTAAGTATTAAAATTATAGTTATATAAAAAGGAGAATTTGAGATTATTTTTCTTTTATGTTATAATCCAAAAATATATAATAATTAACATCAAGGGGGGATATAAATAATGTCTTTAATAAGTGTAAAAAACCTAACTTTTGGATATGATGGAGCATTAAATAATATATTTGAGAATATATCATTTAATTTGGATACAGATTGGAAATTAGGGTTAATAGGTAGAAATGGTAGAGGAAAAACTACTTTATTGGAGTTGTTACAAGGAAAATATGAATATAGTGGAACAATAACAAAAAATATTGATGTTGATTACTTTCCATTTGCAATAAAGAACAAAGATAGGATGTCAATAGAAATAGTAAATGAGCTTGCTCCTAATGCAGAAGATTGGGAAATTATAAAAGAGTTAAATTTACTTAACACAGATGCAGAAATTTTGTATAGAAATTTTAATCTTTTAAGTGGAGGAGAACAAGTAAAGATACTTTTAATAAGTTTATTTTTAAAAGGTAATAACTTTTTACTTATAGATGAACCAACTAATCACCTAGATGAAAGTGCCAAAAATAATTTAGTTAATTATTTAGAAAAGAAAAAAGGATTTATCCTAGTATCTCATGATAGAAATTTTTTAGATAAAGTTGTAAATCATATAATTTCTATAAATAATACTAATATAGAGATTATGCAAGGGAATTTTTCGTCTTGGAAAGAAAACAAAGATAAACAAGATAATTTTGAAATAGCACAGAATGAAAAATTACAAAAAGATATTAATAGACTTGAAATTGCTTCAAAGAATACTGAAAAATGGTCAAATGTGGTTGAAAAGTCGAAGTATAAAACAAATAATTCAGAATCGGGAATAGATAGAGGCTATGTAGGTCACAAATCTGCAAAGATGATGAAAAGGGCAAAAGTTATGGAACAAAGAATTGAGAAATCAATAGAAGAAAAGTCAAATTTATTAAAAAATATAGACAAAAATGAGAATTTGAAAATACTTCCAATAGAAAGTAGAAAAAATCCATTAGTTATTGCAAAGGATTTGCAAATAAGATATAATGACAAAGTGGTATTTTCTAAGGAATCATTTGAAGTAAAAAATGGTGATAGGATAGCAATAGTTGGAAAAAATGGCATAGGAAAATCGAGTATATTAAAATTAATTATTGGAAATGAAATATCATATAGTGGAGACCTTAGAATAGCTAATGATTTGAAAATATCTTATGTACCTCAAAATACAGATGAATTAAATGGCAATTTGAAAACATTTGTAAAAGACCAAAAAATAGATGAAAGCATTTTTAAAGCGATGCTATCTAAAATGGGATTTTCAAAATCTGATTTTGATACACATATTAATGATATGAGCGAAGGACAAAAAAAGAAAGTTTTAATTGCTAAAAGTATGTCAGAACAAGCAAATATTTATGTATGGGATGAACCACTAAATTATATAGATATATTAACAAGAGTGCAGATTGAAGATTCAATTTTAAAATATAAGCCAACATTGATTTTTGTTGAACATGATAAGACTTTTATAGAAAATGTAGCAACAAAAGTTATAAAATTAGAAAAGAATTAAGGGGGAGAAAAGATAAAATGTCTACAACAAATGAGTATATAGAATATGTATGTGAACAAATAAATGGAGTAGGAAATATCAGATACAAGAAAATGTTTGGAGAGTATATGGTATATGTAAATGAAAAACCAGTAATCATAGTGTGTGATAATACTACTTTTGTAAAGAAATTAGACTGTATAGAAAAGGAAATGGAAAATGCAGATATTGGATATCCATATAAAGGAGCAAAAGAACATTATATATTAGATATTGATAATTCCGATTTTTGTAAATTTATTGTAACTCAAATAGAAAAGGTAACACCTATTCCAAAACCAAAAAAGAATAAAGAAAAATAAATATTAGGTAGGAAACTAAAATGAAAATATAAAATTAACCTTAGAACATGTACTATTGTACATGTTTTCTTTTTTGCGTGATTTTTGCATTGAATAGAATATTTTAAATATAAAAATAAATATTAGTTCTAAATGAAAAAGACAAGCATATAATATAGAAGCGAAGGAGAAAAAATATGCAGATAGCAAAGTTTATAATGTTGAGCGCAGTATTTATATTATCAATACTAATTGGAAAATATAAATCAATGCAATATACATATAGATTAAAAGAATTAGAAGAAATAAAAAATGCATTAAACATATTAAAAACAAAAATAAAGTTTACATATGAGCCAATTCCAAACATATTTGAAGAACTATCTCAGAATAGTAGTAATAACATAGCAATGTTATTTACAAAATCTAAAGAGAAAATGAAAGACAAAACAGCTTCAATCTCTTGGGAAGAAGCAGTAGATGAAACGGTGTGTAATTTAAACAATGAGGACAAGTGTAAGCTAAAAACATTATCGAAATTATTACGGAGTTACAGATAGTGATGGACAATTAAGTCAAATAGACATAACAGAGGCATTTTTAGAAGAACAAATAAGACAAGCACAAGAAGAAAAGAATAAAAATGAAAAACTATATAATAAGTTAGGAATAGTAGTAGGACTAGCTTTTGTAGTTATATTAATATAATTTTTAGGAGGGTTTTATGAGTATAGATTTATTGTTTAAAATAGCAGCAATAGGAATATTAGTTGCTGTATTATATCAAGTTCTAGTAAGAGCAGGAAGAGAAGACCAGGCAATGATGACTACATTAGCGGGATTAGTAATTGTTTTAACAATGGTAATTAAGGAAATTAGTACTCTTTTTGATACAGTTAGGACATTATTTAATTTATAATGCAAATGAGGTATTTTAAGGCCTACTATGTAATCCTTATTAAGGAGATAAACAAATGGAAATTATTAAAATAATTGGAATTGCCCTAATCGCTCTGGTCATTATAGTAATGTTAAAACAATATAGACCAGAATATGCAATATTTATAACAATACTAACAGGAGTATTAATACTTTTCTTAGTAATGGATAGATTAACAGGGATAATTAATCTTATACAAACAATTCAAAGTAAATCTTCAATAAACACACAATTTATAGCATTATTAATAAAAATTACAGGAATTGCATTTTTGTCAGAATTTGCTGTTAGTATATGCAAAGACTCAGGAGAAAGTGCAATAGCAAGTAAAATAGAGCTAGGAAGTAAAATTATTATTATATCAATGTCTGTTCCTATAATTTCTGGACTGTTAGAAATTATATTAAAAATTCTGCCATAGGAGGTAAAACAAATGTGAAAAAACAAAAGAAAAAAATTATATTAATTTTGTATATTACCATTGGGATTATATTGAATTCAAAAATATGCTTTTGTGCAGATTCCAATATAGATGAAAGTACTATAAAGAGCCAACAGGAGACATTTGGTATAAGTTCATTTATTGAAAATGCCAAAAAGTATTCAGGTGAATTTTTTAATGATGTTGATATAAATGATATTTTTAATTCAGCTATACAAGGAAAGATAGATAATTCTAACATATACAAGAAAATATTGAAAGTTCTTGGAAAAGAAGTACAAACAGGAGTAAAGAGCTTAACAAGTATTTTAGTAATTATAATAATACATAGCATTTTGAAATCAGTAAGTGAAAGCTTGGAAAATGATAATATATCAAAACTCATATATTATGTCCAGTACATAGCAATAGTGACTATTATAATGAGTAATTTCTCAGATATAATAAATTTAGTCAAAGATACTACAACAAACCTAGTAGGGTTTATGAACACACTAATACCTGTTTTAATTTCTCTAATGTTATATACAGGAAGTATAACAACTACAAGTATATTACAACCAATAATATTATTTATGACAAATTTTATAGGAAATTTAGTACAAAATATATTAATACCAATAATACTAATAATTACATCAATAAGTATAATATCAAAAATATCAGAAAATGTACAAGTTGATAAAATAGCAAAGTTCTTGAAGTCAAGTACAATTTGGTTCTTAGGATTAGTTTTAACAATATTTGTAGGGCTAGTTTCTTTAGAAGGGACTTTAGCAAGTTCTATTGATGGAATAACTGCCAAAACAGCTAAAAGCATAGTTAGTTCTGCAGTACCAATTGTAGGTAAAATACTTGGAGATGTTATAGATAGTGTTTTAGGCTGTGGAGTTATTTTAAAAAATGCAACAGGCTTTTTAGGAGTAATAATTATAATAGGTATATGCATATTACCTATTTTAAAATTAACAGTTTTAACAATTTCTTATAAATTAGTAGCCAGTGTAAGTGGAGTAATAGCTGATTCTAAGATAGTAAAGCTATTAGAACAAGTTTCTGATATTTTTAAAGTATTACTTGCAATATTAGTTTCAGTTTCATTTATGGTTATTATAGGGACAACTTTATTAATAAAAATGTCAAATACAGGGATGATGTTTAGATGATTGAATTTTTAAGTACTTGGGTAAAAAACTTAAGCTTAGCATTAATTGTAATCTCTATATTAGAGATGATTTTGCCAAACAATAAAACAAAAAAATACATAAAAATGGTTATGGGAATATACATATTATTTAGTATTGTAGCACCTTTTATAGAAAATGGTAACAATTTTGATTTAGAAAATGTAGACATTTCTTTTTATGAAAAAACTAGTCAACAAGTTTCTAGCGATAAGGTTAATCAAGAATCAATGGAAAATAGATTAAATCAAATTTATAAAGAGGAGTTAGAAAAAGACATTACAAGTAAACTAGAACAAAAAGGGTATGAATTAGAAAAGTGTAGTGTAATAGCTAAAATATCAGATGAAAGCTATAATAAAAATACAATAGAAAAAATTGTATTAAAGGTAAAAGGAAAAACGTTACAGAATGTTTCAGAAGATATAAACTCTATTGAGAATAAAATTATAACAGAAGTTGAAAAAATAAAAAAAGTTGAAATTAAAGTTTCAGAACAAAATGAAGAAAAAAATAATAAAGAAGAACCGTCAACTATAAGTAAAGCAGATATAAAATTAATAAAAGAATTTTTAATACAAGAATATGGGGTGAGTGAAAAATGTTTAAAGATAAACTAAAAAATATTTTTAATGTAAATAGTGAAAACAAGGCAGAAGGAGGTAATAACAAAAAGAAAATAGAAAACTTAGTGTTTTTAGTTATAATTTTAATTATAACAATTGTAGTGATTAATTATGTATGGAATGGAGACAAAAATTCTAATAAAACTATAACAAATTCATTAGGAAAACAATTAGCAACAACTCAAAATATTTCTCAAAATCAAAAAAAGAATAATGAAACTATTAATAGTAGCTCTTTAGAAGAGAGACTAGAAGCAATACTTAGGTGCATAAATGGTGTGGGAAATGTAAAGGTATTTATAAATTATTCAGAAACAAGTGAAACCGTTGCAATGTATAATGAAAATTCAAAAACCAGTGTTACAGAAGAAACAGATACATCAGGAGGAACTAGGAAAATGGAGACAGTAGATTCACAAAAAGAAATTGTATATCAAGAAAATGATGGAGACAAAAATCCTATTGTACAAAAAACAATTGAACCTAAAATACAAGGCGCAATTATTACAGCAAAAGGTGCTTCTAATATTAGTATAAAGACTAATATAATTCAAGCAGTAGAAGCTGCAACAGGATTAGCAACACATAAAATTCAAGTGTTTGAAATGTCTCAATAGGGACGGTTCCGTTTGGACAAAATGGTGAAACTGGGACGGTTCCGTTTGGTTCCGTTTGGATAGGGAGGATTTATTTTATGAAAAATTTTAAGAAAAATCAAGTTATTATTTATGTTTTTGCTTTGATGCTGGTGGTTGCAGGGTATTTTAATTTTACAACTACAAATGATTTGAATAATACGCTTCAAACCAGTGCTAGTGAAGAAGAGTTAATGAAAATGGCTAATATAGGTGATGCTCAATTTGTGAGTAGTGGTATTTATAGTGAGGAAAATAAAACAGATAATAATGAAGTTGTGAAAGAGGAAAAAATAGTAGATACAAATAGTGATTTAAAAGATGCTTCTGATTATTTTGTGACTTCTAAGTTAGAAAGAGATACTATGTATTCTCAAATGATAGAGACTTATGAAAATATGCTAAATAGTGGAAATGCTTTGGAAACACAGAAACAGTCTGCTCAAGAGGAAATAACTAAAATTAATAATGTTAAAAATAGTATAATGATTTCTGAAAATTTAATTAAAACAAAGGGAATAAAAAATGTAGTGATTTTTGTTAATGATGATAGTGTGAGTGTGATTGTAGAAGATGAACAGCTTGAGAAAGAAAAGGTGGCTCAAATTCAAAATATAGTTTCTAGAGAATTAAAGGTGAATGCTGAAAATATAAATATTTCTAGTAAGTAAATATTATATTAAAAGATTATTGATGTAGCCTTTTTAAAAGTTTTTTATTATAATTCACAATATTAATATATCTTCAGTTTTTTTGCTTTATAATATTTTTTTATGTGAAAAAAGCCTTGTGCTTTTTTTATTTTAAATATATAATAGATACATAAATTAATAGTATATTGTTTATAGGAAAGGGATGAGATTAAAAGTGAATTTTATAGAAAGCATAAAAGAGAGAGCAAGAAAAGAAATAAAAACAATAGTACTACCAGAAGCAGAAGATATAAGAACATTAAAGGCAACAGAAGTAGCATTGGCAGAAAAATATGCTAATATAATTTTAGTGGGTAATGAAGAAAAGATTTTAGAAATTGCAAAAGAAAATAACATAGAAATATCTGGAGCACAAATTATAAATCCTAAAACTTCAAATGATTTTGAAAAGTATGCCAATTTATTATATGAATTGAGAAAAAGTAAAGGAATGACAATTGAAAAGGCAAGAGAAATTGCGCAAGACCCAGTTTATTTTGGAATGCTAATGGTAAAAGATGAAGATACAAAAGCAGATGGATTGGTTTCAGGAGCAGTTCATTCAACAGCAGACACATTAAGGCCAGCATTGCAAATATTAAAAACAGCACCAGATACAAAATTGGTTTCAGCATTTTTTGTTATGGTTGTTCCTAATTGTGAATATGGCGAAAATGGAACTTTTGTATTTGGAGATGCGGGATTAAATTCTAATCCAACTTCAGAAGAATTATCAGAAATAGCAATTTCTTCAAGTAAAAGTTTTCAACAATTAGTAGGAAAAGATGCAAAAGTTGCAATGCTTTCATATTCAACATATGGAAGTGCTAAATCACCATTAACTGAAAAAGTTATAGAGGCAACAAAATTAGTAAAGGAAAAAGTTCCAGAATTATGTGTAGATGGAGAGCTACAATTAGATGCATCAATAATACCAGAAATTGCTGAATCAAAAGCACCAGGAAGTGAGGTTGCAGGAAATGCAAATGTTTTAATATTTCCAAATTTAGATGCTGGAAATATAGGATATAAATTAGTGCAAAGATTAGCAAAAGCAGAGGCTTATGGCCCACTTTGTCAAGGAATATCTAAGCCAGTTAATGATTTATCAAGAGGTTGTGATTATAAAGATATAGCAGGAGTTATTGCAATAACAGCTGTACAAGCTCAAAAATAAAAGGAGGTTTTATATATGAAAATTTTAGTATTAAATTCAGGAAGCTCATCATTAAAATATCAAGTAATTGATATGGATACAGAAGAAATGCTAGTAAAAGGGTATTTTGAAAGAATAGGACAACAAAATTCATTTTTAACTCATAAAGTAAATGGAGAAAAACACAAATTTGAAAAATATGCAAAAGACCATGAAGAAGCATTAAAATTTATATTTTCAAGAATAACAAATGACCATTATGGAGTAATAAAGAGTTTAAATGAACTAGATGGAATAGGACATAGAGTAGTTCAAGGTGGAGAAAAATATTGTCAACCAGTATTAATTACAGATGAAGTAATTGAAGAAATAAAAATATGTAGTGATTTAGCACCATTACATAACCCTGCAGCTATACTAGGAATACAAGCATGTAAAAAAATTGCACCAGAAATACCAATGGTTGCAGTATTTGATACAGCTTTCCACCAAACAATTCCAAAATCAAGATATATATATTCAATACCATATGAATATTACAAAAAATATGGTGTGAGAAAATATGGAGCACATGGAACATCACATCAATATGTTGCATATAGAGTAGCAGAATTATTAAACAAAGATATAAAAGATTTAAAAATAGTTAATTGCCATTTGGGACAAGGGGCAAGTATCTGTGCAATACAAAATGGAGAATCAGTAGAAACGAGTATGGGACTAACACCTTTAGGCGGAATACCAATGGGAACAAGAAGTGGAGATTTAGATCCATCAGTACTTACATATATAATGAAAAAAGAAAATTTATCAGCAGAAGAGATGGAAAATATATTAAATAAACAATCAGGAGTGTATGGAATATCAGGTGTATCAGTAGACTTTAGAGATATAGAAAATGATGCATTAGCAGGAGGAATACATGCACAATTAGCATTAGATGTATATCATTACTTAGTAGCATCATATGTAGCAAAATGTGCAGTAGCAATGGGAGGAATAGATGTAATTACGTTTACAGCAGGAGTAGGAGAAAAAGGTGGACTTTCAAGAAAAGCTATTTGTGATCATCTTAAAGTATTTGGAGTAAAAATTGATGACACAAAGAATGAAACAAAAGGTGAAGAAATTGAAATATCTGCTAGTGACTCAAAAATAAAAGTTTTTGTAGTTCCAACTAATGAGGAATTAATGATAGCAAGAGAAACAGCTAAATTATGTTAAAATAAGTAAATAAAAAATGGGATGTGTCCCAAATTGGACAAAATGTCCAATCGGAACCGTCCCGAAGGAGGAAAAATGAAAATATTAGTTTTAAATTGTGGAAGTTCATCATTAAAATATCAATTAATAGATATGGATTCAGAAGAAGTTATGGCTTCTGGAAAATATGAAAGAATAGGTGAAGAAGAAGCTTTTATAACACATAAAGTTAAAGAGCAAAAAATAGAAATAAAAAATCCAGCTTATAATCATTCACAAGCGATTGAATTTACATTAAAACAATTAACAAATCCAGAATATAAAGTAATAGATAGCTTGGATGAGATAAGTGCAATAGGCCATAGATTAGCACATGGTGGAGAGAAAATTACTGAGTCTGTGATAATAGATGAAAATATAGTGGGGATTTTAAAAGAATGTACAGATTTAGCACCATTACATAATCCAGCGTTTATTTTAGGAATAGAAGCATGTAAAGAGGTTATGCCAGGCAAAAAAATGGTAGGTGTGTTTGATTCAACATTTCATCAAACAATGCCAAAGGATAAATTTATATATTCAATACCATATGAATATTATAAAAAATATGGAGTGAGAAAATATGGATTCCATGGAACATCATATATGTATGTATCAAAAAGACTTGCAGAAATAGAAAATATACCATTAGATGGAACAAAAATAGTAGTATGTCATTTAGGACAAGGGGCAAGTGTTTGTGCAATAGAAAATGGCAAATCTGTAGATACAACAATGGGATTAACACCAGTAGGTGGACTTCCAATGGTTACAAGAAGTGGAGATTTAGATCCATCAGTAGTTACATATATAATGAAAAAAGAAAATTTAACACCAACACAAATGGAAGATATATTAAATAAAAAGTCTGGATTATCTGCTATGTCAAATCTTGCACCTGATTTTAGAGAAATTGAAAATAAAGCAAGTGAAGGTGATGAAGATGCGAAATTGGCTGTTGAGAAGTTTAACTATTCAATAGCGAGTTATGTAGCAAAATATGCAGTTGCAATGGATGGAATAGATTACTTAGTATTTACAGGTGGAATTGGAGAAAATCAAATAAATATACGTAAAGATATTTGCAAAAAACTAGAATTTATGGGAGTTTTACTAGATGAAGATAGTAATAATATAAGAGGTGAAGAAAAGGTAATTTCTAAACCAGATTCTAAAATTAAAGTTTATGTAATACCAACTAATGAAGAATTAATGATTGCTAGAGAAACTTTGAGATTAACAAAATGAGACAAATGGGACAGGTAAAATCTGTCTCATTATTTCTTTACAAGAGGGTCTTGGAATTTCTCCTAAATAGTACCTAAAATTAATAAAGATTGCTTGATTGGAATGAAAAATAGAAGTTGT
>CANPFO010000022.1 GCA_947573555.1 uncultured Clostridium sp.
GTTTCTTAAAATTTAGTCCTAAAGCAGAAATAATTTTAAACATTGATAATGACCACCTTGACTATTTTAAAACTTTTGAAAATATAAAAAATGCTTTTATAAAATATACAAAACTATTACCAGATGATGGTTTATTAGTAATTAATGGTGATGATAATAATTGTTTAGATTTAGCTCACTATACTAAAGCAACTGTACTTACTTATGGTGTTAATAATGAAAATGTAAATTTTAATGCTAAAAACATAAATTTTGATAATGATGGTTTCCCTGAATTTGATGTATATAAAAATAACGAATTTTATGAAAAGTTTAAATTGTCTGTTAATGGTAAACACAATATTTTAAACGCTCTTTCTTGTATTGCTTTATGTGATTATTATTGTATAGATAAAAAGTTTATGCAAATTGCATTAAAGAAATTTACTGGAGCTCATAGAAGATTTGAATTTAAAGGTAAATTTAATAACGCTAGTATTTATGACGATTATGGTCATCATCCTACTGAAATTCTTGCTACTTCTACTTCAGTAAATATGAAAAAACACAATAAATCTTGGGTTGTATTCCAACCACATACTTATAGTAGAACACAAAAATTGTTAGATGATTTTGCTAATGCTTTATTAAATTTTGACAATGTAATTGTTTTAGATATTTATGCTGCACGAGAAATTAATACTTATAATGTTTCTTCTAAAGATTTAGTTAATAAAATAATTTCTTTAGGTAAAAGTGCAAAATACATTCCTAATTTTGATGAATGTGTTTCTTACTTAAAAGATAACGTTAAAGAAAATGATATTGTTTTAACTTTAGGAGCTGGTACAGTTACTCAAATAGGTCCTATGTTATTAAAATAAGGTCTAGGATAAGAGGCCACTCCTCAATCCTATTAAATTTAATGCTAATTATATATTAATATTTTAGTCAAAAACATATCTGGGGTCTACCATTGGGACTTTGACTTTAAATATTAATATATAATTAGCATTAAATTTAATAGGATTAATTTGTATTTTTCATTTGCTTAAGCATAATATCTCCAAAAACAGCATATCCTTCTGTAGGATTGTTTACTAAAACATGAGTTACAGCCCCAACAAATTTTCCATTTTGAATAATCGGAGAACCACTCATTCCGTTGAATAATTCCTCCTGTTTTTTCTAATAATTTAGGGTCTGTTATTTTAATTAACATACTTTTATTATCATAATTATTTTCTTTATAAATTTTTTCTATTTCTATCTCATATTCTTCTATTTTTCCGATTATCTAAACTGCACATAATTTTTGCTTTTCCAGTTTTTATTTCATTTCTAAATGCTAATTCCATTTCTTTAGAAGTTGATATATTAAGACTATTTAGATTTTGTACCTTACCATAAATTCCATATTTCGTATTTTTATATATAGTTCCTATATTTTTTTGGTTGTCAACTGTTCCCTGAATTTTGCCTGGGTTTCCACTTTCACCTTTTACAATATTTAAAATCTTTGTTGTTACGAATTCACCTGATGAAATATCTATTAACTGTTCTGTGTCTATGTCTGTTATTCCATGTCCTAATGCTCCAAAATATCCTGTTGAAGGTTCATAAAAAGTTACTGTTCCTACTCCAGCTGCACTATCTCTTACCCATAATCCTAATTTATATTCTTTATTTGAAGTTTGCACTGGTGTTATTGAACACTGTACTGCTTTGTTATTATGGATATATTCTATTCGTATATTATTACCTTTACACAAATTAACCTCTTTAATTAATTCTTCTGTGCTTGCTATTTTATTGTTATTAATTGATACAATTCTATCTCCTTCTACTATTCCTGTATTCTCATATGGCTTATATTTTTTATTATCTATTCCTTCTATTTCAGACATTCCGACTACTAATACTCCACTTGTATATAATTTTATTCCAGCAATATTTCCAACTGGTATAACTGTTGTTTTTGGTAGTACATCTACACTTACATCTTTTAAAAATATATTTTCAAATAAATTTAATTTTATAGTCTTTTTTCCACTATTACTTATTTTGTTGGTTCCATTATAAGATACTGTATCTATAATCTCATCATTTTCTGTTGTTATATATGCTTTTAGTCCAAAAATTGTTTTAAGGCCTATACTTTCTCCTTCAAAAATTACTATATTGTTTGGTATTGATTGGATTGAACTTATATAAATGTATAATATTAGCAATATTGATATTAATAAAACTTTTAAAATGTTCTTTTTCAATTGTTTACTCCTTAAATTAAGTTTTATATTATTATCTTCTTTCTTATTATTTTTATACAAAAAAAGAAATATATTTTATTTGCATTTATTGCTAAAAAATATATTTCTTACTATGTTACAATTCACATCTAAATTATGTTCGCTAAAGAGTTGTAATATATTATTTTTTAATGAATGTATGTGGGGACCAACAAGTTATAGTTTGTAAGTAAAATTCGAGGAGCAACTGCACCACAGAATTTTATTTACAAACTGTTAGCAGTTGGGAATGAATAAAAAATAATATATTACAACTCTTTAGCAAATATAATGCAGCTGTGAATTGTAATCTTACTATATCTTCTAAATTTCTAATTTTTGTCTATACAATCCATATCGTTCTCTTGCAATTGCTGTATAATAAACTTTTTTCAAATTTTCATCACAATTATTTACTATATAATCATTTAAAGATTGCTCTGAAGGCTTTGATATATTCTTTTGTGTAACAATTGAGTCATATGACAATGTTGCATTTTCTGGAAATGCTGGATAATAATAAATAACCTTTCCTGTATTATCCTCTATACTTCTTCTTTCTATATTAACATTATATATACCAATAATATTATTTCCTTGTCCATTCAAATTATTCTCAATTACTTTATGAAAAATATTATCATTTCTGGTTAAAATATATATAGAATCTTCCATTACTAAGTCTTCATTTTTTGTATTTGTAACAATAGAATATCCATTATATACTTTTCCTCCTATATTAACTCCTTGTAAAAAGCTAATAATAGAAATATTATTCATTATTTTGTCCCAGTCTTCGTCAGATAATTTTGGCATTTGGAAGTCTGTACTAACTCCTGAATAATTATTAAAGTTGTTTATTACTATTGCTAAATTTCTTTCTATTGAATTTTTTATTACGTCTATTCTATGTGTATTAAAGTTGGAATCTTCTGATTCTATATTTGACCAATCAAAAATTTTTCCAATTTGATAATAATTGTTTCCAGTGTTATTTTTTATATTTGATGTACTCAAATTTGGTATATATGTTTTTATAAATTCCTTCAATTTATATGCTTCTCTATAATACTCCATAGCATTTGTATTTTTTTGTATATCTCTTACATTCATACCAGATTGTAGTATAGCATTTCCATTTAATACAGAAAATACTTTGTTTCCATCTGTATAATATTTTGTTCCATTTATTTTTTTGTATTGTAATACTTGATTTTTAAAAGTTTTGTCTGTATCTATATAACATATCTTTTCTTCTAAGGATGTTTCTTCTGTAATTGGTATACCTTTGTATGTTACAGTTGTATCATTAACTATATCTGTATCATAAAACTCTAATACATATCCATATCTACTCACAGTTTTCTTTTTTCCGCTTTCTGTCACATATCCTTGTATTTGAATATAATTATCTAATGAATATGTTATAGTTAAATCATAATTAATACCAGCATATCTACAACTATAATAAACATATGGTTTTAAGCCATATATATTTTCATTATTTTTATATGATGTATCTGTGCTATGAGTATTACTTATTTCTTCATCCCAAGTATTTCTATATGGTGAATATATATAATATCCATCATACATTGTATATACTAGTGCTGGTATATAGTTTTGTAATGTTTCTTTTGTATATCCTAATTTTCCAAAGCTACTTGACATTGTATTAAAAAATGTATTTACTGATGCTTTTATATCTCTCATTTTTGAATTTGTATAATCTGATGTATCACTGTTTAAACTATTTATTTGATATGCTTTTAATGCATCATATGTTGCATCTTTTAATTTAGAATCATAATTCGATTGTAAACTTAATGTTTGAATTCTTGTACCTACATATGAATTTAAGACTAATGATATTGGTAAAATTATTATTACAAACAGTATTGCTAAGCTTTGTATTTTCATAATATTCTTTCCTTAATTATTTTTTATTTTCCTGTTGCTTGTACTATTCCTCCATGTGACGCTGCTATTGTATATGTGTCATTTCCTATTACTGTATAAAAGAAGTTTTTTAATTGTTGTGCTAATGTTTGATTTGTGTTTTTTACGCTAACTGATACTAAATCTCCTTCTTTTAGTATGTATGACTTATTTTTATCTAATACTTCTTCTATTTGTGATGTATATACAGAGTAATATTCATTTTCTCCTATTTTATCTTTTGCAGTTTGAGTTGTTTTCTTTCCTGGATTTTCATCTAATACTTGTACTTGCATTTCTATATTGTATGTATTTCCTGTTGAAGCTATATTTTGTCTAAATTTATCATATTCACTAGGTGTTATTTTTCCTGTTGTTCTTATCTGGTCTACAAATTCTGTTGTTGCTGTTTCTACTGTTAATTGTGAAATGTCATCTGTTCTGTCTGACATTGTCATTAATGGGAATACAAACATTAAAATTGCTGCTAGTCCTATTGCTACTACTGTTACTAATGTATCACTCATATTTTTTCCTCCTTATACCGTTTTTTATTTCTACTTATATATTATAACATTTTTTTACTTTTTTTTCAACTAATTACTTTTTAGTTTTTTATATGTTATATTTTAGCTGTATCTTACCAATATTATATAAAATATATATGGGAATTCGTTCATTTCACTTAAAAAGAAGTTTTAATATAAGAATTTGAGCCTCTTTCACTCAAGCTAAAAAGTTATATTATATTCCTTTTAAATTGAACAATGAATGCCCAAGGAAGAGATGTAGAAGTTCTTAATCAAATTAATTAGGGCATCTCGCCTCACGAGGGCGCTGATTAATTTGATTTAGAACTTCTAAGCTATGTATTAAGCTGAGTTGTGAAATGAAAAAGGAATATAATATAACTTTTTCCCGTGAACATTCCTCAAATTCTTATATAACAACTTCTATTTTTCGTTACATTCAATTATTCCCATATATATTTTATATACTATTGGTAAGATACAGCTGAAATATAACATACCAAATTACTGTATATTACTTCCTGTAGCAATAATTAATGCAGATTGTGTAGTTTTTATTGTATATACACCTGAACCAATAGCTGTATAAATCTTGTCTTTCATTTGCTGTGCAAATGTTAAACTAGCATTTTTAACTGTTACAGTAATTATATCTCCTTCTTTTAATTCATATACATTATTTTTCTTTAATACATCTTCTATTTGTGTAGTAAAAACAGAATAGTATACATTTTCGCCTATTCTATCTTTTACTATTTGAACTCCTTTTTTTCCTGGATTTTCATCTAGAATTTTAAATTCCAGTTCTATATCATAGATATTTCCGATTAGATGTTAAATCACCTATAAACTCATTATATTTTTCATTAGTCAATTTTCCTGTGCTTTTTATTCCATTTATAAATTCGGAGGTTATTGTTTCTACTTCTGTTTGTGAAACTTGGTCAACTCTATCAGCCATTGCCATTACGGGAAATACAAACATTAGAATTGCTGCTAAACCAATTGCTATAATTGTTATAAAAGTATCACTCATGTTTTCCCCCTCCTTTTAATATTTTATTTTATAAGTTATTATTCTCTTTTCTGTTCTCATTACTTCTGGAACATCTGGATTGTCATTTTGATAATATATACCTAAATATTCTGTAATTTCATTAGCACGTGCTAACTGATTATATAAAGTTTCATTTCCTAGCCTTATTCCATATTTTCTTTCAAAAGTAGTTTGGTTAATTGTTCCAAAGTCTCTATATAAAATTCCACATAAAAATTCAGCTTTTTGAGTATTATTAGCTAACACTACGTTTCTGTATGGTGTATCTTGCTTAGTCTCTAAGTCTAGACAATATTTTTTTATGTCATTTCCAGAACTATCTTTTATTATATATATTGGTTCTGGATTTACACTATTTTGAAATTCAAATACTATTTTATAATTTTCTAAATATGCTCTAAATATTGATGGTATTATTGTTTCTAGGTTTACATTTCTTTCCGTTCCTGATGTTTTATAATATAAATCTCCATCTATATATACTGTTTCTCTATCTCTATAATTTAATATTGTATCTGATACTTGTCTTACTTGTCCAAAATAAAAAATAATAATGGAAAGCGCAAGTACAAATATAAATACGGCTCCTGCCATTTTTAATGCTTCTGCTGCATTTTCCATTATTATTCTCCTTTCTAATACAAGTCCTATTTTATGTCTATTACAGCTATTCTTGAACCCTTATATCCAAAAGATACTGTGTATGTTTTTGTATTAAGTAATGAACCATATTCTGGACTTTTATTTTGCCCTGCTTCTAATTTTACAATACTATCATTTCCTGATTTATTAACAGTTCCATTGTTTACATTTATAGATACCATTGTTTCATCTGATGCTTGGTCATTATTATTATTTGCCATTACCTCTTGTACTAACGAACGTATTGCACTTCCTTTTTGATTTCCTTCATATTTTAGAAACTTTTGGTTAAATGCATTAACCTCAATTTCTGACATTCCACTTCCATTTATTGCACTTTGTGCTTGTGTAAATATCATTATTCCTAATGTAATTAATAATATTGATAATAATATTGCTCCTGCTATTATTAATGCTTTTGATGCGTTTTCCATTTTTTATCTCCCTTCAAATATTTAATCATTACTCAGCTATATTTATCTCTGATACTCTAGCACCTGTATATTTAAATGATACTGTATATGTTTTTGTGTTTTTAAAGTTTGCATTATATGCTAAGTCTGATGAACCAACTTCTCCAGTTAATGTTACCATTCCTGTTAATGTTACTACTGTTTCATCTGATGCTTGGTCACCATTATTATTTGCTAGTGCCTCTTGAGCTAATGAGCGTATTGCACTTCCTTTTTGTTTTCCTTCATATTTCAAAAATTTTTGATTAAATGCATTGAGCTCAATCTCTGACATTCCACTTCCATTTATTGCACTTTGTGCTTGTGTAAATATCATTATCCCTAAAGTAATTAGTAATATTGATAATAGTATTGCTCCTGCTATTATTAATGCTTTTGATGCATTTTCCATTTTTATTCCTCCTTTGTTTTATAATATATATTAAAACTAACTTTCTGTTAGTAAAATTAATATCTTTTATTATTCTGTAGTTTGTTCAAAAAACATATATTTTACTTTATTATTTTTATGATATTCTATTTTGGTACATTTAAATTTTATGTTACTATAATATTTAACGAAATTTTCCATTCCTCCACTATATATTTTTTCCATTTTATTTATTGAATTGTTATCAGTAATTTTTATGTCTATTTCTATGGAATTGTTTTTATTATCTATATATAATCCCTTTTCGTTTTTCTGAATTTCGTTTTTTTCATTACTATTTACTGCTCTATTTATTATAGTTGTTAATTCTGTTCCATATATTTCTTTATTTATATATCTTTCAAATTCAAAGTTTTCTTTTTTAGCTATATTGTAATTTGCTTTATAATTTGTGTATATTCCAAAAACTATACATATTACAATAATTATCATTATAAAAAATATAATCATTTTTTTCATAGCTTTATCCTTTATATTATAACATTATATTTTAATCTTTTTCAAGTTTATTATGGTGTTTTTTTTGTAAATTTAATTTCATGTATTCTTCCACTTCCATAATAACTTAAAACTTTACATTCATATGTTGGAAGATTTAAATTACTTGCATTAATTAAATTTTTATCGTTCTGTATTAGCTCTATTTTTTTATTGTTTATATTATCTTGAATTTGTTGTGTTCCTAAATAAATAATTATTTTATATTCACTTAAATTATCTTGATAATATATATTATTTTCATTTGCATAACTAGCAACTGTTATAACGTCATAAATTGTTAAATCTTCTTGTCCTTCATAAATTGTAAACTTACTATTTGCTTGTGATATTTGTTGTTCAGTAATTTGTGAATTAATTTCTGATGCTGTTGAACCAAAATCTATAAATAGATACACTGCTAATGATAATATTAATATTCCTATTAATACACCTGCAGCCATTATTAAAGCATTTGATGCATTTTCCATATTTCACCTCTTACTTTATATATTTAAATGACATTTCTACAATTTGTCCATCATCATATTTAGGAGTTCCTGTTGGTTCAAATATTGCACTTTTTAATTCTGTATATTCTATATATTTTGCTATATCCTCTATGGTAACTTCTGGCATCGCCTTGCCTGTTGCTTGTTCTATTGTTTTTGTTCCAGATGATATGCTTGCATAATTTGATTTTAGTTTTCCCATTGTTGATAATGAATATTTCTTTTCTAAAGAAGAATATCTTATTATTGCTTTTGATAATGAGTTTTCTGCATTTGTTACCTTAATTAATGTTTGCCTATTAAACAACTTAGATACATTACCAACTCCGTAATTATTTGCAAATCCAGATAAATCTATATTTAAAGTTATTTTCTTTTCTAAATCTACATAGTTAGTTACATTTTCTTTTAGGTTATAATCAACTACTTTATTTGTAATTGAGATTATATCTGTACCTTTTAATTGTTTCTCATCAAAATATTTTAGAAAGTCTTGGTTAAATGTTGCTATTTGTATATCTTTTTGTGATGAAGTATTGTTGCTTTTATATGCTGATATTTGGTTGAACATTAATATTAATGCTCCTATAACCATTAAAGCTATTAATATTCCTCCAGCCATTATTAATGCTTTTGATGCGTTTTCCATAATTTCTACTCCCTTCTAGAATTTTGATGATGACATCGCATTAAATGAATCTGACATTGATGTTAATCCAATAAATACTAATGGTATAATTAGATATCCTACGAATAAGCAAACCATTGGTGCAAAACCTATTACTTTTCCTATTAATCCTTTTTTAGATATTAATCTTTCATTTGATTCTTTTCTCTTATCTCTATAGTATTCTCTTTCTGAATCTAATTCGTCAAAAGCATCTTTTATAGGGATTTTTTCAACTGCTGCTTGCATACTTTCAACTATTCTTATTAGTGGCATATAAGAAATTTCATTTTTTAGTTCTTCTAATGCTTCCCATGCCCCTGCTTCATAGTTGTTAACACATCTTGTTATTTGGCCCTTAAATATATTTGAATATCTTTCAAGCCACTCTAAAATTATTTCAACATTAACTCTTTCTATTCTCATAAGCATAAGTATAATTGTCTGGAATTGCATTACTTCATCTTCCATTTCCAATTGTCTCATTTTTGATTGGAATCTTAAAATCCAAATTTGAGCCATATATCCAATTATCATAAATACAAATGCTAATAAAAATTCAAACCATTGCATATATTCACTATTTACAATTTTTAGTTTTTCATATATTTTTTCAGCATTTTCTTTTATTTCTTGTGAATCAGCGTCTTTATAATACTTAGACCTAGTTAATGCCTTTTCTATATCCTTTACTTCTGTGTCTAGCTTACCTCTAAACATATCTAAAAATATGTTATGTATTTTTGTTACTTCTATTGCTTTTGCTTCGTCTTTTGCTGTCATACCACCTATTAAATTATAGCTTGTAGTTGGCTCTGTATATTGATATTCAATAGATACTTGGTGTAAATACATAAATATAAATAGTGATGCAAAAAATGTTATTATTGCAATTCCTATTCTATTTACATATATCCATTCTATTTTTAAAGGTGACGCAACTTCTTTTAACAAATCTTGTATTCTTTTATATTCCTTTGTTCCATCTTTAGGTAAGAATAAATCTACTATCTTTTTTACAAATTTATTTTTATATACTTTTTCTTGCCATGGATTTTGCGTATTTTTTGTGTTGATATTTGTTGAGCCATTATCTTTTAATTTTCTAACTAATATGTATGATACAAATGTTATTATCAATATTAGTATTTGTACAATCATTCCTGATTTTCCATAATACCAATTTTTAACAAAAGAGAAGTTTGATACTGCCCAGTTTTTTAATGGTTCTAATAGTAGTACTGGTGCTATTGATATAAGTGATAAACTTCTAAATACATAGTTTAATTTATCTCTTTTTAATATCTCTATTTGCATCTCTTGTGTTATATTGTCTACATTTTTTAAGTATAATGATGCTCCATCTACTTTTCTATCACCAAATTCTTTTGTTAAATATGATAGTCCTGCAAATTCTTTTAAGAAATTGTTAGGTGCAACATCATAATATTTTTCAAGTTCTGTTTCTGGATCATCTGAGATTAATATTTCGTATATCTTTTCTCCTTGTCTTGAGACTTCCTTTTCATCATCTTGTGATACTTGATATATTGCTTCTTCTACCATATTAAATTCATGGTAAGCATGTCTTATCTCAGAAAAGAAATCTATTTGCTGAACTAATAAACTGTCATCTTTCTTATCTACTGAACCTTCTATTAATATGTCTATCATAAATAATTCAAACATTAATAAAATAAACATTAATAAAAAATTACTTTTTGTTAAAAATATTGTAATCATTACTAATGGAAGTAATATAACAAGTGCTTTTGTAATAATTTTAGCAGTATCTCTTCTAGTTACATATTCATCATCTATGTTTAATATCTCTAGTCTTCTTCTTAATTTTAAAACATATTTTTTAAGAAATGGTATTTTAGAATATGTTAAGTACAATTTTTGGTATATTACTTCTGAAGAATACTTTTCTGATTTAGTACCTTGTTGTAATTTTTGTATTCTTTTATATTCCGATTTTTGCATTTTTTTAGCTAATATATAATATGCAATTCCTATAACTACCATTGCAGCCATAGTAATTCCCATTATTATAAATATTGTTTGATTTGACACTTGTTAGTCACCTCCTAGCCTTCGACAAAATTCACTATTTTTTATGAGACACTTTTGACCCGTCCCTTTTGTCTTTTCCAGTGTTTTTCTATGAATTTTTCAAATTGTTCTAAATCTGTTTCATCCATATTCTCTTTCATACCTTTTAAATTTGGTTCTGTTATTGGATTTGTTATTATATATTCTCCATCAACATATTCTAATATGTTTCTGTATGTAAATAATTTTCTATCTGTTATTTTTTCAAAGTAATGTGTAGCATTATCGAAAAATTTATCAAATTTTCCTTCTAATGTTTTTTCTTTTCTATGGTCAAATGTATATTCATTTTTTTCTTCTATTGGTATACATTCTGTTATTCTCTCTACATATCTTTTTCCTCTAAAGTCTTTTGTTAAATGTATGTCAAAGTTTAATACTTGTACTACTTGTTCTTCTGCTGTTTTTTCATTTTTGAATACCCCAGTTCTAAGCATTGAGTTTCTTAGTGCTGTTACTAAGTTTGGAAATGTCTTAGCATGGTGAGTAAATAGTGTGAATTTAGATGCAACTTGTGCTGCTTGTATCATCCAAGATGCTACGGGGTCTGTTGCAACTTCTCCGGATTATATTAACAGAACCGTCAGTTTTCTTTTGTACGTCTAATCCTTCTTGTCCTGATATTGTATCTGTTTCACGGAATGTTAAAATGTTTCTTGTTGGATATATTTTTCTTAAGTGTAACTCAAATGCTGTTTCTTGAACTCTTATGTTCATTGTTTCATATATGTTTTCTATCATTCCCATTAGCATTGTTGTTTTACCACAACCTTGCTCTCCTGTTATTGATATAATTCTTGCTCCTTTTACTAAATATTTTAGTAATTCTATTGATTCATCACATCCTGGTTCTCCTTTGAACCATTGTTCAAGTGTTGAACGTTTTACGTCAAATTTTCTTACAAAGAATGCCCATGTTTCTGAGAAGCTTGGCCTTACAACAACAACACGAGAACCATCTTTCATTTCATTAATTTTGTATCCATTTGTATCTGACAATTGTCCTGGGTTATTGTATTTATATATATTTTGACATACTCTTTTTAGTTCTGATTCTGTTCCAAAGCTTAAAAATGCTAAACGTATTGATTTACCTTGGAAAAATATCCATATACTGTCACATGCTCTTGGTACTTTGTGCTCTGATACTTGTGCTAAATAATCTGCATCTGATGTTTGTGCAACTTGGCTTAAGAAACTTTCTGGAAGTCCAGATACACCTCCAGATACACCATCTATATTCATATCTCTTACTTCATCTATACTACTATATCCTTTGTAATATTGATATATTCTTTGTACAACTACTGATAGTTTATCTACAAAGTTTAATTGTAAATTTTCTTTTTCAAAAATATCTTCTATTTCTTGTGTAGTTATAACATATGATGGTTTTGTTTCTCCTTCTATATATTTTAGTACTGCTAAGTTGTATTTTTTTATCATTTCTGTTAATGCTTCATATCCAAAGTCTTTTTTATACATATATATAAGTATATCAAATTTGTCTTGTGGTGTTAATAATGATGGAACGTCAAATGATATTGCTTGTGATACGTTTCCTTCATTTACTCCATATTCTTTTGAAAGTAAGTCAAATATCAATTCTTTTACATATTTTTTGTCATTAACATCACCATATGTACAGCCTTTTAAAGCCTTTTTTAATTCATATTTTTTATTTTTTCTTCTCTTTAGCTCTTCTTCTGAAAGTCCTATATCATACAAGTTTACTTTTGTTATTTCGTCTAATCTTCTTTTAACAAATTCTTGCATTTTTTCTAGTGTATATGTTTTATCATCTACACTTATGATATCTTCTGTTGGTGCTTCTTTTTTTCTTTTTATGTAATAATACATAGATATACCAGCAATTACTAGAACAACTAAAGTTAGTAATATATTTGTTATAGTCATTTGATATTCTCTCCTTTCATCAATTCATCATAAATTTTAAATTTTGAAAAATTCAAAATTCACAAATTGCTTCGCTCATCTCTTTGTATACTCTACATCCTCATTTGTAGTTCTTTTAACGCATATATAATTTTTTCTGATGCTCTTTTTACTTCTTCAACAAATATTGCATTTCTGTCTTCTGAATCTGATAACTTTCTTAAACTTAGTAATAAATCAGGTACTCCTGCTTCTTCTGCTGCTTCAAAGTATAGTGTATTATATGGCATTGTTAGTACTTGATTTTTTTCCTCTAAATATCTAGATATATTTTTAGAATTGTATTTAGAATATTTGTCATATCTTCCTACTAATATAAGTCCTTTTTTTTGTTTAAATATTTCTGAATTTTCTTTATATTCTTTTACTTTTTCTAAACTAGTATAGTTTTGACTTGTGCTTAACACTACTAAATCTGATTCTTTTAAAATCTTATTTCTAATCTCTTCACTTAAGTTGTTATCCAAATCAACAAAGACTTTATCATAATATAAATTTGCTACGCGTATTAAGTCTACATATTCTTCTGCAATTTCATGTTCTTCTTCATCTTCTGATATTTTTTCTTTTTTTATCGCTCCCAAAATAATTTCAAGTCTATCTTTAAAAACAACTCTTGTATAATTTGTTATTATTTCTGGAGTTAGTTTGTTACTTCTTGCTATTTTAGCAATTCCTTCTATTCCACTTTCTCCTTCAATTGTTGACTTATTTTCTCCAAATATTCCTAGTCTTACTTTTTTTACTTGTTTTTCTTGAAAAAAACAATTTCTTATTTTATCATCTCTATTAGTTGTCGATATTATCAATATTCTATTATTATTTTCTATTGCCATATTAGTTGCAATTGCAACTAATGACATTGTTTTTCCTGTCTTTTCTTCTATGCTATTAACGAATGTAACTACTGACATATCATTATACTCCTCTTTCAATAATTTTTATTGCTTTTCTTATGTTAGAATCATTATTTTGATTTAAAATTTGTTGTACAATATATGCTAAACTATCTTTATATTGTATACTAAATTTTTTAAACTTAATTTTTTGTACTCTTTGATTTTCTGCTATTACGTTCAAATCTCCATTTTCTACTGGAAAATATATTCTTTCTTCATCCCAAATCACTTTTGTTCCTAATGAAATAAAATTCAAATAATCATCGTCTTCTTTTAATATTTCAGCAGCATATAATATTTTAGTTAATGTAATTGGAATTTTTAATTGACTTAGAACTTCTATTCCTCTTCTTAAAGAATATATATCAAAAGAAGTTACAAAAAAGTTTTTTTCTGATGTTTCTAAGTGAAATTCTTCTATTCTTTTTTCTGTATCTGTATCTACCAATAAATAGTCATATGGAATTTCTGTTGTTATTCCCATATAATTTTTTATTTCTTCTACATTATTAAATCCTATTGCTATATCTATATCTTCAAAAGAAGTTATATATGATACAGTTGGATTTATTGCTGGTACAACGTATCTAGCTTTTTGGTTTATAGTTGAGTCTATCACTAATACCCTATTTTTCATTGTAGTTAATATTTTTGCTATATTTAATAACAAATCTGTTTTATCATATGCTCCAATAAATCCTATTGTTTTCATATATAATTCTCCTTCCTATTTCTAGTATTCTCCAGATAAAGATTGTAAATATTCTATTCTAGATTCTCTAGATTTTGTAGCACTTTCTTCTAATTTTTGTTTTAAATTTTCTTCTCCTTCTTGCCCATTTTCGCTAACTGAATTTTCTATAGGTGTTCTTATAACTCCATTTGTGTTTCTATATCTTTCTACTAACCCATTTTTAGCTTCAGATACTATGTTTGGATTGTTTATAATTAAGTTCATAACTGCTTCTGATGGAACATATGTTGGTGTTGCTGCATTTTGAATTCCTGCTTCTACATATGGTGCAACATATAATTTAGCTCCTATCATTTTATATGCTTCTACAATTGCATTATTCATTGTTATTATTTCAGCTTCTGTTAATTTTAAACTAACTATATCTGCTGAATCGACACCATTTATTTGTGGTATTTCTACTTGTTTTTTAGAAACAACTATATAATCTTGTCCTGATGGTAATGCTAATCTTATATCAACATATTCTCCACTTTCTAATTGTGATGTTAATGCTAATACATTGTATTCTTGCTTTCTTAAATCATTTGTTGTTTTTTCATCTGATTTAGAAATCATATCTATTGTTATTATTGTATTCTTGTCCATATCAACTTTGGCAATTATTGGACTTTCAGTAAGTTCTACATATTGTTTTTGACCATTTGATTCTATGTAATAACTTCCTGTTTCTTCTTCCATTTTTAATTCTTGATTATTACCATTTTTTGATAAATATAAAGTTGCTTTGTTATTTCTATATTCAGTTATTACTTCATTTCCTTCTTTATCTGTTAATGCATAGTTTGATAATATTGTCATATCTCCTATTGCATTATTTGGAACTAGTTCTTTATTTATTACTTGTTGTTTTAGCATATCTGTTGTTATTATTTGTCCAGATATTACATTTTGTGATAATACCCATATTTTTACACTATTTGCTTGTTCTTTTGCTTCTTTCTCCTTATAATCTTTTAGTTGAAGTAATAATAGTGCTATTAATAATGTTGCTACTATTAATGTAACTAATACTCCTAATAAAAATGAATTTCTTGCTTTTCTTTGCATTGGATTTGTTGCCATCACCAATTCCTCCTTTTTATTTAAATAATTATATAAAATTACTTATTTATTATATTATATCTATTTAATTTTACAACAATTTGCTACTCAAATCAACAAAATGCTTCTTTTGTAATCAAAAGTTAATATTATTGTAATATTTTCGTAATATTTTTCAAAAACTTAGATAGGTAAATTTAAATATTAATTTATGTTACTGGTCAACCTAATTTGTAATATATATTACAAATTAGGTTGACCAGTAACAATTATTATAAACTTTCAATTGCTTTTTTTACACCTTCATTTTCATTATTTTCTGTTACCTGGTCTGCTACTTCTTTTATTTCTGGCATACTTTGTCCCATTGCAATTCCAACACCTGCATTTTTTATCATTTCTCTATCATTTATATTATCTCCAATTGCAACTACTTCTTCTTTTTTTATTCCTAGCTTTTCTATTAAATATTTTATTGCATTCCATTTATCTACATCTTTTTTTGAAATTTCTGTATAATAGTATTCTATATCTATTTCTTCTGTTCCTTGCTTTATTGTTTTTTTAGTTGTGTGACATACATCCAAAATTGTTATATTAGATATTGTATTTATTTTTCTTAATATCGCATCAAATATTGATTTATGCTCGTCACAAATTGTTACTTTTAAAAATTTCTCATTTTCTGAGTTTTTTACATATTCTCTAATATCGTCTACTAGTGTTATATTGGTCTTTAACTTTTCTTCTTTATTCAAATTTTCTTTGTAATAATATAAAACATTGTATCTAAGTTGTTTTGCTATTATTGTGTTTTCTGTATATATGTTGTATGCAATATTATTTTTTTCACATATATCTGCTATTTCTAATACTTTATTTTTATTTAAAAAATTTTCGTATATTATTTCATCTTTTTTGATATCATAAATTATAGCTCCATTTCCTGCTATAAAATATTTTTCTGAACCAATTTCTTTTGCTATTACTTTTATTGAATCTATTGGTCTTCCTGATGCTATAATTACTTCTGTTCCTTTTTGTATTGTTTCTTTTATTGTTTGTTTTGTTCCTTCTGTTACTACTCCATATTTATTTAACATTGTTCCATCTAAGTCTATTGCTATTAATTTATACATATTTTTATCTCCTTTTTTAATTTCGACAAAATGTTTATATCATATTTGCATATTTTTTTCAATTAAAGTACATATTTGTTTTTTTATTTTTTGGCATTTCTAAGCAACTGAGCATTATTATATGAAAAATATATGCTAATGATTGATTGGAATGAAAAATAGAAGTTTTTATATAAGAATTTGAGGAATGTTCACGCAAAAAGTTATATTATAACTTTTGGGCTGAGTGAAAGAGGCTCAAATTCTTATATTAAAAATTCTTTTTGAATGAAATGAACGAATTAGCATATATTTTTCATATAATAATGCTCAGTTGCTTAGAAATGCCAAAAAATAAAAATTTCCAGAAATTTCTTGTTTATTATTTTGAATTTTGCAAATGATAGTATTAGAAAAAGCAAATGTTTTTTTCTAGAAAGTATATTTGCAGGAGGTGAAATAAGAAATGGCAAACAATTCAAACAAAAAATTAGTTCCAGAAGCTATGACAGCTTTAGACAAATTCAAATATGAAGTTGCTAGTGAAGTTGGTGTTAACTTAAAAGATGGATACAACGGAGATATATCTGCTAGAGATGCTGGTAGAATAGGTGGTAACATGGTAAGAAAAATGATTCAACAAGTTGAAAACAACATGAAATAGTTATAATTTAAATAACTTTTAGCATAATAGTTGAAATATCATTTTTGATATACTGACAGATTTTAATACTTTATGATTGAGGGTAGAAAGTTAAATTTTGTTTTTGCTGTATACATACAACAAAGGCAGGATTTGATTTCCTGCCTTTTTTATATAAAAATATTTTTTGTACTTTCTACATTATTAAAATTTTCCTCTAGTTCGCTACCGGTTTTTTATTATAACATTACCTTTAATTACTCCTCCTTGTATAGAAAGTCTTTCTTCTGCATTTGAATAAATATCACCTATAATTTTTCCAGAATTTATTATTGCAATTCCTTCTTGTATTATTTTACCTATTATAGTTCCTTCATTCATAACAAATTCTGAATTTTCTGATATGTTTATTATTTGTGTATTTTTATAATTTAAGTCATCATTGCTTATTGCTCCACTGTCTAATATCAATTTTGCATTATTTTCAATTGATATCATTTTTTTCTCTGTGTCAGTATTTTTTGTGATAATACATCCATTTTTGCTTTTGCTAGTGTCTTTTATTGTTAATTCTGTGTTTATTCCTGTTACTATTATTGAATTGTTTTTATTATTTTGCTCGTTTATTGAATATGTATGTCCATTTAAATCAATAGTTACTGTATGATTTATTTTTAGTTCGTTACTAGTTTCTATATCTTTTTCTAATACTATGTATTTTTCATTTTCATTATTTATTTTTTCTTGTAACTCTTCATATGTTGTAATTGCTGTATATTTACTTGGAACAGTTGCTATAGAGTTGTATAAGTTGTCTATATTTTCTGTTTCGTAGTTTTTTTGAATTTGTTCTGTTTCTCTTTCTTGTGCTTGTATTTTGTAACTTGAACTAATATATAGTCCAATTAATACCGCCATAAAAAATAGCATACTCATTAATACAAATAATGTTATTGAGCCTTTTTCATTTTTTATTTTTTTCATTCTATCACCTTTTATTTTTTATAACATAACTTTTTATTATTATCAATAGAATTTTAAATTTTAGTTTCGGTATTTTTTACAATGAGTTTCTTAGAATTCTTCATAATAGTACCTAAAATTAATAAAGATTTTGTTCATTCCATTCAAAAAGAAGTTGTAGTATAAAAAAATAAGCATTTTTCACTCAGGCTAAAAAATTATTAATGTATCTTTTGATAAAACTTTGAATGTGACTGGAATAAATTTAAAACTTCTTAATTAGTTTATGGAAAGAGTTCATGAGCGTAGCGAAATGGAAGGGTGCCATAAACTAATTTTAGAAGTTTTTGATTTATGTATTGAGCCGAAAAGTTTTTGAAAAAGATACATTAATAATTTTTTCCCGTGAACGTTACTTATTTTTTTATTTTACAACTTCTATTTTTCATTCCAATCAAGCAATCTTTATTAATTTTAAGTACTATTATGAAGAATTTCAAGAAACTCATTGTAATATTTGTAATAATCACTGAAATCATTCTAAAAAAATAGTACAACTGAAAGGCACACTAAATTCAGTGTGCCTTATACTAATTATATTTTCTATCTATGCTTCTGGCTCTACTAATCCATAATTCTTTCCGTCTTTTAATTTATGTATTACATTTACTTTTCCTGTTTCTACATTTATAAAAGCTAAGAAATTATGTGTTGGATGTGCTTGTAATTCTAATACTGCATCTTCTGGTGTTATTGGTTTTATTTCGTAGTATGATGTTTTTATTATTTCATTAGAAATTTCTGCTATATGATCTCTTGCTACTTCCATTGTTCTAATGCTTGCTTCTTTCATCATTTTTTCTTTTTTAGTTTTTGTTTTTCTTATTTGTCCTTCTATTATATCTATATCTTTATCTATAGATGCATACATATCTTTATCTTCTGTAACAGCTCTGTATCTTTCTCCATTTGCTATAATACAAATTTCTGCTGTTTGTTCATTCTTTTCAGTTTTTAAAGTAACATCTGCTTCAGCTTCATCAAAATATTTTTCAATTCTTTCTAATTTTTTTTCTACATAGTCATTTATTGCGTCTGTTATTTTTAGTTCTTTTCCTATAATTTTTACTTTCATAAAATTCCTTCCTTTCATTTTGTTATTTGCCTTTTTTTAATTTTGTATGACAAATATTTGTTATTTTTACTTTTGATTGAGCTTATTATATATTTTATTATTATTTTTTGCAAGCATTTTTTTAAATTTTACAACATTAAAATATTTACATAAAGTTAGTAAAATCTATTGCTTTTAATTCAATTTTATGTTAATATATATATTAAGCGATAAACATATATCATAAAAGGAGGATTTCATATGAAATCATTAAAACTTTGGTGTGAGAAGTTACGTTTGCGGAACTTGAAAACTGAGAATGTCTTGTATACCCCTGAGAGCGACGAGATCGCCATCACAAAAGGGAACATTAAGATTTCTCTCAAGGCGACGTTGGTACTTCAGGACTCTCAGTATCTTATGAGAGTGTCTGGACATCCCATCGTTTTGGATAATCGGGTAATGCAGTCTGTATGGACGGCGCTTTGGAATGTTATTATTCCTCTTCCTACGGACAGTAAGCACGACGTTGCTTCCAGCAGCGACGCCTCGATTCTACCTACCGATGCTGAAGAAAGTGGTATTACCTTCGGCGAAGTAACAATCTGGGCGGATCCTACGTTTCTGAGGATCAGAAAGGATGAGGTTGTTCCTATGCTGTATTCAAAGCATCAGAGATAATCCTTCAAAATGGCACTGCTTTATAGCAGTGCCATTACTCTTTTATATATTTTTCAATAATTTATACATTTCGAATTTATCCTAGTTAAAATATTTCTTCAATTTTATATTCTTTTTCTAACTTTTCATTGAAGAAAATCTTAGTTATTAATTTAAACTCTTTTAGTCCTTCGTCTTTTAAATTAAAAGCATATACTTTTTTAGGTGGAGCTGAAATAACATACTTTATAGCATTTTTTGTGCTTTCGCTCATATTCATACATGATTTATCTAGTCTTGAACATATGTCACATTTAAATCCATTATCTTTTATACTAAATTTATCTAAGTTTTCTGTTTCTTTACAATTTGCACATTTTTGTATTTTAGGAGTAAATCCTAGTATGCAAAGCAATCTAAGTTTAAACACATTTAATACAAAATCCATATCTTTATCTGTTTCTGATATGGTATATAGAGTATTTAAAAATAATTGTAATATTTTGTAACAATTTTCGTTCTCTTCTGTTACATCTTGAATTATTTTATTAATATGTATAGCATATCTTAATTTATCTAAATCTGTTCTTAAATTATAAAATATTTCTATAGTCTCACATGAGTTTATATGATATGTATTAGTTCCTTTATACATTAAATATTCTCCAAAGCAAAATAATTGTGTTCCAGCTAAAAGAGCACTTTGAGGTCTTCTTGCTCCTTTAGCTACACAAGATATTTTACCATAGTTTGGTGTTAGTACAGTAAGCATTTTGTCATATTCTCCCATATTGTTTTCTGCAATTACTATACCATTTAGTTTTACATTTGCCATTATTACCCCTTCTAGTTCCAAATATTGTTATTTTTGTTATTATCTTGAACATTTACATTTGTTATTTGCTGTATCTTTTCTATTTCTTTTATTCCATTTTCTAAATTTTCTATCTGTTTGTATTCTAGGAATGTGTTTATATCTCCTGTATTTTTAAATGTATCCCATGCTATTTTCTTTATCATGTTCCTCATCTCCATTCTTAAAGTTTGACTTTATTTTATCTTTTGCATTTTTTATAGTTTTATTCAAATGATTTTATTTTAATTTAAATTTATTTACTATTGAGTCATTATCAAGCCAATCTTTTTTTACTTTTACCCATGTTTTTAAATTTATTTTAGTTCCAAAGTTATGTTCCATGTCTAGTCTTGCACTTTGACCTATTTTTTTTAACATTTCACCATTCTTACCTATTATTATTCCCTTATGTGAATCTCTTAAACAATAAATTGTAGCTTCTATATCATATAGTTCTTCGTTTTGTTTGTTTTTTCTTAAGCTCATTTTTTCTACTTCTATATATATTCCGTGTGGTACTTCGTCTTGTAGTAATTTTAAAGCTTTTTCTCTTATTGTTTCTTCTGCGAGTTGTCTTAAAGTTTGGTCTGTGTACTCTTCTATATCATAATATGCTGGTCCCGGTTTTAAGTGCTTTTCTATTTCATCTAAAATTATGTCTTTGTATTTTTCTTGATATGCTGAGATTGGTATTACTGTTTCGAATTTGTATTCTTTCCTATAAATATCTATTAAATTTAATAATTTATCTCTTTTTACTAAGTCTATTTTGTTTATTATTAATATGGCTTTTCTTCCTGATTCTTTAATTTTGTCTAGTATTATTTGGTCACCTTTTCCTATTTCTTTACTTGTTGCTTCTATTAAGAATAATATTATGTCTGATTCTGGTATCATTGTAAATGATGTTTCTACCATCGCTTCATTTAATTTGTGCTTTGGCTTGTGTATTCCTGGTGTGTCTGTGAATATTATTTGTGAGTTTTCTCTGTTTACTATGCCTTTTATGGCTGTTCTCGTTGTTTGTACTTTGTTTGCTATTGCTGCTACTTTTTCTCCTACTAGTAAGTTTATTAGTGTTGATTTTCCTACATTTGTTCTTCCTATTATTGTTACAAATCCTGATTTGAATTCTTTTTCCATTTTTAATTCCTTCTTTTCACTATTTTAACTTTTCGCTTTGCTCGAACGGCTGCTCTTCTTGTCTACAACTTCCCTTTAGTCAGTTGTATAAGATATCCGTAACTCGCTTTGCTCGAACGGCTGCTCTTCTTGTCTACAACTTCCCTTTAGTCAGTTGT
>CANPFO010000023.1 GCA_947573555.1 uncultured Clostridium sp.
ATGATGTATGGGTAAATATCAGAAGTGGTGTTTCCCACAAAAAGTTTATGCAATGATTTTTGTTTTAAAGTTTGCTTTTTCTTGAAATTTATGGTAAAATAAGATAAAGAAACACACTAGCTCAGTAAAAAATGGAGGAAATTTTATGGCAGCATTAGGATTAACAGAAGTTACAGAATTATTCCGAGTAGAAACAACTATAGAAAAAGCATATTGTTTCACTTTTGATGTCCACACCAAGCCAATCGTGATTTTCCGTCACAAACGGGACATGGACGGCTATTTTCTAATCGATGGAATTGAGCTGTACAAAACAGCACATATTGCCAAAGCAATTTTTGCAGTTTTAGACAAGGGGCTAGAAGATACAATTATTGTATCTTATCCCACCATAAACGATATAGCCACATTTTTAAAAGAAGATTCTTTAATTGACATCTTCAAAAAGCTTTTGCACATGGAAGAAGTGCAATTCGTTTCACGTTAACAAGGCAATAACACAAACTGAGCAGTGATAGGAGGCATATTGCCTCCGTTTCTATTTATACAATATTTATTAAGGGAGTGAAAAAATGTTAGAATTAGAAGAAAATATAAAGATACTTCAAGAACTAAATGAAAAATTAAAGAATTTAGGTGAATCTCTTTGACATTACTAACTTAGAATTAAAATTAAAAGAATTAGAAGAACAAACTACAAAACCTGAATTTTGGGGTAATAATGAAGAAACAGCAAAAATATTATCTGAAATTAAAAGAATAAAAAACAAATATATAAAATACAAAGAAATAGAAAAAGAAATAAATAATTTATTAGAAATGTCAGAACTAATAAAAGATGAATATGACCAAGAACTTGCAAGTGAAATAATAAAGAATACTAAAAAAGAGCAAAAAAATTTAGAAAAGTTACAATTAGAAACTTTGTTGTCAGGTAAATATGATTCTAATAACAGCATAATAACAATACATCCTGGAGCAGGCGGAACAGAATCTCAAGATTGGGCTGAAATGTTATACAGAATGTATACTAGATGGGCTACCAAAAATGAATATGAAGTTAAAGAGCTAGATTTCCTTGAAGGAGACGAAGCTGGAATAAAGAGTGTTACATTTGAAATTATTGGTCCAAATGCATATGGTTATATGAAAAGTGAAAAAGGAGTGCATAGATTAGTTAGAATATCTCCTTTTGACAGTGGAGGCAGAAGACACACATCATTTGCATCTGTTGAAGTATTACCAGAAATAACAGAAGATATAGAAATAAATATAAATCCTGATGACTTAAGAATAGATACATATAGAGCATCAGGGGCAGGGGGACAACATATAAATAAAACATCATCAGCTGTAAGAATTACACATATTCCAACAAATATAGTAGTTGCTTGCCAATCAGAACGTTCACAATTTCAAAATAAAGAAACAGCAATGAAGATGTTAAAATCAAAACTATTAAATTTAAAAGAACAAGAACATAAAGAAAAGATAGAAGATTTAAAAGGTGAACAAAGAGAAATTAGCTGGGGAAGCCAAATTCGTTCTTATGTATTTTGCCCATATACATTAGTAAAAGACCACAGAACAAATTATGAAGTTGGAAATGTTCAAAGCGTTATAGATGGAGATTTAGATGGTTTTATGGAGAGCTTTCTAAAAAATAAATTATCATAATCACAAAACTATACATAACCAATATAATATATAGAGACATATTTTAAATAAGATAGGTCTCTATATATTTATTTAAAAGAGGTGGTCCAAAATGGACACTATAGTTATAAAATTTGGAGGAAGCTCTGTTGCTGATAATGACAAATTAAAACTAGTAGCAGACAAAATTATTAATTTATATAATAAAGGTAACAATATAGTAGTTGTTCTTTCTGCACAAGGGAAAACAACAGACAGATTAATTAAAGAAGCAACAGAATTGTGCAAAGAAAACATTGAAGACAGGGAGATGGACACATTACTTAGTTGTGGCGAACAAATATCAATTGCAAAACTAAGCATATTATTAAATGGAATGGGGTATAAAGCTATATCTTTAACAGGGTGGCAAGCAGGTATACTTACTAGCAATACAAACCAAAACTCAGTTATAAAAAACATAGACACAACAAGAATTTTAAAAGAACTTGATGAAAGAAAAATCGTAATTATAGCTGGATTTCAAGGATTTAATGAAAATTTAGATATAACAACATTGGGGAGAGGTGGCTCTGACACAACTGCTGTTGCAGTAGCAGCAGCACTTAAAGCAAAGGAATGTTATATTTTTTCAGATGTTGATGGAATTTACACTGGTGATCCTAACAAAATTATAGAGGCAAAGAAATTATCTGCCATTTCTTATAATGAAATGATGGAATTATCAAGTGAAGGTGCAAAAGTTTTACACGGTAGATGTGTAGAAATTGGAGAAAAATTTAAAATTCCTATAATAACAAAATCTACTTTCAATAATAAAGCTGGTACTATTATAACTGATATTATAGAAGAAAATACTATAAAAAGTGTTATACAAAAAGATATATCAAGAATTTCTATTGTTGGCAATGGAATAATTAGAAATACTGTACTTTTAAAGAAAATCATTGAAATAATTGAAGAAGAGAAAATAGAAATGCTTGAACTTAATATATCAGAATCTAAAATCTCTATTGATTTAAAAAATATCGAAAACAAAAATATTATAAGCAAAATTCACAATATAGCATTTTAGAAACAAATCAGAAAGCCTTAATATTTAATCCTATTATATAAAAGACAGAGGCGGAAAAATTCCGCCTCTTTTGAGTGATTTTAGAAAATAGAATTGAAATGTGTTTCAAAAGTGCCTATAATACCATTAGATTCTATTCTTACTCCAACCTCTGAGTTTGCTGTTAAGATTTGATCTTCTGGCAAATTCAAATGGCTTAAAAGATACTCTCTAAATGATTCTTGAACCTTTTGTTCCCCATGATTTATAGATATAGACTTAGCCATTGGGAAATAATTAATAAATCTTAATGATACATCCCTTGGGCCATGGGAAGTCTTTTCAGCAGTTTTCATTGTAATACAACGTTTTATACGTTCTGCTCCATTGTACTTCAATACCTCTCCATTTTGAGTATCAAGTAATTTAGCCATTGTAGAATCAGGAGAGCAATATCCTAATGCATGTATCAAAACATCATCTCTTGAAATAAGCTTTGATATATAGCTGGTTACTGGGCCATATGATCCCATTCCCCCTGGTGCCAATATTATCTTAGGCCCAGAGTTTGAAATAATTTCGCGCCTTTCATAATATTTTGATTTCCCTCTTGATACATTAAGACATCCACTTGGCATAAAATTTTTCATAATCTTTTTAATGCCTAAATCAGTATATTGATATTTGGCATTATAAGCTTGTGCTGATTTCCCATCAATTACAATCGGGGTATTTTCAGGAATAATCCCTTTATTCTTCCACATCTTAATATCAAAAAGAACTTCTTGATGTCTTCCTTGGGAAAATGTAGGATATAATACAGTCATTCCTTTTTTCAATGCTTCCGCAGTATTTTTCTGCAAACACTTTTTAAACATTGGATGATGAGAGTCTACATTTCCATAAGTTGACTCACAAACAATATTAGAAATTTCCAACTCTCTTGTCCATTTAGGTGGCATTTCTACATTGAAAAATACATTAGTATCTTTGTAGTCGCCTGTATGAATAATTGTTATATCTTTTTCACCTGGGCAAGTAATTATAATTAGTGTTACCACAGCCCCTACAAGATGACCATTATTAAAGAATACTACTCGAATATTTTTATGAGGTTTAAGTATTCTTTTAAAAACACAGCCAACTACTTGTTTTAACGATTTTTCAACTTCATCAATAGTAGCAAGAGTTCTTCCTAGTTCTTTATCTTCTATGGTACAAGAATCATGCATTGAAATATTTAATAACTCTGCCGTTGCATAATGCATAAATATAGGTCCATTAAATCCTTGCCGAACAACTACTGGCAGTAGCCCCATATGGTCAAAATGATTATGTGTAATAATACCAAAAGATATTTTTCCAGCATTAAATGGAAAGTATCCATTATAATAGCCAATATCATTTTCTCCTTGCTTAGCACCTGCATCCACAAAAAATCGCACATTTTCTCCATTTGGCCAATGAACAGAATAAAGGAAATTCGATCCTGTTACATTATCATGCCGACAGTATCTGTGTACATAGAATTGGTTCGTTTTCGCAATCTTCATATTTTCACTCCTTTTTAATAGAGATGCTCATATATACTATAAGCGTGTTCACTTGTTACGTAAACATTATATAATAAAAATAGGTATAAATCAATAGATATATAAATTACTTTGATATTTTTTTAAATAGCTAATCTGTGCAAATTAGCGTCACTTTATTTTACCATATATTAGTAGTAATTTAGGATTTTCAATAAAAAATTTTTTGTTCTAAAAAAGACAACCTATGAATATATATAAATAACGAGAAAAATATAGAGAAGGGAAGAGGTTAATATGACTATTGATGAACGAAAAGGAATAAGTAGTGGTGTTATTCAAAATTTAATATTAGAAAATAGAGGTAAATTAAGTATTTCAGGTGTAAATGATGTTCTAAGTTTTGACGACCAAGTTGTTATGGTAGAAACTGAACTAGGTTTACTTACAGTAAAAGGTGAAAATATAAGAATAAACAAATTAAGCATTGATACGTCAGAAGTAATTATAGAAGGAGAAATATCATATTTAGCATATAGTGATAAATCAGAAGAAAAAAACAAAGGAAATCTAATCAGCAAAATATTTAAATAACAAAGGAAGGATAAATTATGATCTTAAATCAGGCACTCTTATTTATAATATTTATTATTAATGGAATAATTATTGGAATATTATTTGATATCTTTAGAATATTAAGAAGAAGTTTTAAAACATCAGATATAATAACATATATTCAAGACATTATATTTTGGATTTTAACAGGATTTATTTTACTATATTCAGTATTTACATTTAGTAATGGAGAAATTCGTTTTTATATGTTTTTAGCTATATTTTTGGGCTGCTTAATATATATGCTAATGTTTAGTAAATACTTTATAAAAATAAATGTCAAAATAATATTAATTATAAAAAATATAGTATATAAAATAATATATATATTAACATTACCATTTAAATTTGTAATAAAAATTATGAAAAAAATATTTTTTAAACCAATTAAGTTTTTTACAATAAATATGACAAAATTTAAGCTAAATAGTCATAAAAAAATAAAAAATACAATTTTTTCAAAAAAATAAGAAGGATTTTTGAAAAAAAAGTAGAAAAATATATTATATGGTTATTTAAACAGGAGATAAACTTATGAAAAAAAGAAAATTATATAGAAAATTATTAATTTTAGCAGTAGTACTTTATGGAGTATTTACATTAATAAATCAACAAAAAATATTAAATCAATATAGTAGAAATAGTAAAGAATTAGCAAGTAAAATAGAAAAAGAACAAACATATAATAAGCAACTTGTTGCTGAAAAAGAAAATGTAAATTCAAAAGAATTTGTTGAACAAACAGCAAGAGAGATGTTAGATATGTATTATCCAAATGAGAAAGTTTATTTAGATAAAGGTATGTAATTGTTACTAGATAATAAAAATGCTGATATATTTAATATTTTGAAGATAAAGACCCAATTGTAGACCCTAGCTATGTTTTTATTTTCAAAATATTAAATATATCAGCATTTTTATTATCTAAGGCTGACCAGTAACAATTATATATCTTTTTATTTAGTTGTTTTAGAAAAATACTTCCTTTTTTTGGAAAAATGTGTTATAATATAAATGTATTTATTTAATTCGTAGAAAAAATCCCACAATAATTTAGTAATAATTAATCGTAATAATAAATTAAGTTTAAAATTTTAGGAGGAATTTATGGTAAATTTAGACGAAAAAACATTAAGTGAATTAAAAGACTTAGCAAAAGAAAAAAATATTAAAAATATTTCTAAATTAAAAAAAGAAGAATTAGTAGAGGTTTTATCTAAAGTATTATCAACTGATACTGACAATTTAGCAAACTCCGAAGAACTATTAGGATACAAGCTTACAAATGATGGTGATGAAATAGTTGAAGGTATATTAGACATATTACCTGATGGATATGGATTTTTAAGAGGAGATAATTATTTGTCAAGCCCTAAAGATGTATATATATCAGTCGTTCAAATAAGAAGATTTAAATTAGATACTGGAGATATAATAAAAGGTATTTCAAGATTTAAAGAGGGAGAAAAATTTCCATCTTTAATATTTGTAGGAGAAGTTAATGGAGAATCACCTGAAAAAGCTGCTAGAAGAAAAAGATTTGATGAGTTAACTCCTATATATCCTAATGAAAGAATAAAATTAGAAACACAAAATAACGAATATGCAATGAGAATTATAGACCTAATGTCTCCTATTGGAAAAGGGCAAAGAGGAATGATTGTTGCTCCTCCAAAAGTGGGAAAAACAACATTATTAAAGAAAATTGCAAATAGTATTTCACAAAACAATCCTGAAGAAAAATTAATAGTTCTATTAATAGATGAAAGACCAGAAGAAGTTACAGATATGAAACGTTCAATAAATGGAGAAGTAATATATTCTACTTTTGATGAATTACCTGAACATCATGTAAAAGTTGCTGAAATGGTACTTGAAAGAGCAAAAAGATTAGTAGAGCAAGGACAAGATGTTGTAATACTTTTAGATAGTATTACAAGACTAGCAAGAGCATATAACCTAACAATTCCATCATCAGGAAGAACATTATCAGGAGGTTTAGACCCAGCTGCATTACATAAGCCAAAAAAATTCTTTGGAGCAGCTAGAAATATAGAACATGGCGGAAGTTTAACAATTTTAGCAACAGCTTTAATTGATACAGGAAGTAGGATGGATGATGTAATTTTTGAAGAATTTAAAGGTACTGGTAATATGGAAGTTCACCTTGATAGAAAATTATCTGAAAAACGCATTTTTCCAGCAATTGATGTTAATAAATCTGGAACAAGAAGAGAAGACTTGTTACTTACTTCTAAAGAGAAAGAAACTGTATTTGCTTTAAGAAAAGCTATGAATAGTATGCCAGTCGCAGATGTTACAGAACAAATTATTTCTTTAATGGTAAAAACTAAAAATAATATAGAATTTTTAGATGAAATAGATAATTTTATTAGAAGATTTAAATAGAAGTAAATCTTCTTTTTTTATATACTATATAGTAAGATATAGTGATGTGTAGTTTGAGATGATACATATCAAAAATGCTGAATTTCCCTTGACATAGTAGTGAAAATGTTATACACTAACGTTAACGTAACTTGTAAACGATTTTTAAAATGGAGGAGAACATTATGAAGAGAAAAGACAACCGGCTAGTAACAATTTGTATCCCATCAACAAAAAATTCTGAACAAGTATCTTTTAACGTTGCATTGTCTGATTTACAAATGCTTTATAGAAATGCAATTAAAGAAAACCTTAAAGTTCTCAAATTTTCTTTTGGAGAGCTTTCTATTAAGCAGTTAAGACATATTATACTGTTAGCACAAAAACAGTATAGTTCTTACAATTTGATACCAAAGTATTTAAATAATTATCTTACTTGCAATTCTACAACTATTACTGAAAAGATCCTTGGGCGTGAACAGGAAATTGATAGAATCTGGACATATTTAGCGTCAATTCAAAAAAGTAATGCAATACTTATAGGACAAAATGGTGTAGGAAAAACAAGTATTGCAACAGAAATTATACGGCAAATTAATTTGGGCGAATGTCCAAAACAATTTCGTAAGTATCACGTAATAACATTAAACACAGTTAACTTATTAAATCTGGCAGAATTAATTGAATTATCAGAAAAGTATGAAATTAGATATTTAAAAGTTATTCAGCAATTAGATGAATTTATAAAATTACATAAAGAAAACATGATATTGTATATTGACAATCTACTTCATGTAAAATGTGACTTAACTATATTAAAATTATTTAGGAAGTGGTTATTTGAGTATAATATCAAGTTCATAGCTTCAATTAATACAAAGGATTTTGAAAATTACTTTGAAATAGATGATGAAATTATGAGATATTTAAATAATCTTTGGATTGTAGAACCTGATGTTGAAGAGATTTACCCTATGATTAGTGCAAAAATTGCTGCTATGCAAAACATATATGGAGTAACTATTTCTGAAAAAATGATACGTTTTGCAATTTCAACAGCTGAATTTCATGCTCAGTTTAATAGGGCAAATCCAGAAAAAACAATCGATGCCATTAATTTTGCATTGGCAGATGCTAAAAAAAACAGCCAAAAAGAAGTTTTAAAGAAGAATTTCTTTTCATATTACAAAATCGACTTTAGAACAGCTAATAAAACACATAAAGAAAGAGAAAAAATTGTCTCTCATCACGAGGCAGGGCATTACTTAGTTGGAAGACTGTCTCCTAATTTAAAATCTATAAAAATTGATAGTGTTAGCATACTACCTTCAGAAGAATATGGGGGAGTTACTGTATCTCATTTTGATACAACACAATACCTTTCAGAATCAAGGGAATTTTTTATAGATTATATTGCTTATGATTTAGGCGGTAGAGTAGGGGAAATGTTCTACACTAAAGAGTTCTCTTCTGGTGCAAGTTCTGACTTAGTATCTGCTAATAATCTTGCCGAACAAGCAGTATTGTCACTTGGATTGACTGGAATTGATAATGAAAAAAATAAAACGTATGTTGCAATGGGATATGTAAAAGATTACTTGCTCACAGATGAAATTAAAACAAAAATTAATCAAGAAATTGCTAAGTTGATGAGCGAAGCATATGAAAGAGCTCAAAAGATTATTAATGATAATAAAGAACTTTTTGAGGAAATTGTGCAAAGATTACTTGAAGATAAATTTCTTGTTTCTGAAGAACTTGAAGAAATTTGCAAAAAGTATATTTCATAATGAATGAATGTTTTTTATAGTAAAGTACATTCAAACTTCTATAAAGGGTGCAGCTTTAATGCAGCACCCTTTTTATAAAGTCCTTTAGTTTTGTTAGGAAAGAGAATAATCAAATAAGCTTTCTTTTATTTTCTTTTCTAATTCAGTTTCATTATATATGTATTTCGCCTGTATTCTTAATAATTTTATGTTTTTATCTTTAAATATATTATTAACAAAAATATCTCTTTTTTGTCTTTCTGGTTTTAAGTGGCTGTTATCATCTAATTCTATTAGAAGTTTAATATTACAATCTTTATCTATTAAAAAAAAATCTATATGTTTTGATTTTATTTTATTAAAATATTTATAGTCATTATTTTTTGCATGTACTATATCAGCTAATCTTACTTTTGACATTATTGTTAAATCCATTTTATTTGTAATATCTTTTAGAACATTGTAAAAGAACTTTTCTGTATCTGTAAATATATTTCTATTTAATTCATATGTTTGAACTTTTATATCAACTTTATTAATATTTTCTTGCTTTCTATCATTATAATAATTTTGTAATTGTTGTATATTTCTCTGTTGTTTTTCTTTATGCTTTTTACATATAATATATATTATAATAATTAATAATATCCAACCTGTTATAGTTTCAATAATTTCTTTTATAATCTCCATTTTATCACCTCTTCATATTATTATACCATAATTTACATAATTTGCAATATTTACATAAATGTGCTATAATTTGTTTGAAGGGGGAGAGTTTTTTGAAAGAATATGGTATTTATATTATTTGCAATGGAGGTACACCTTATATGATTCATGTTTACAAAGATATTACTTCAGCTAAACTAAAGCTTTATGATATGATTTCATTGGAAGAGCAAAGAGGAAGACCGTATTTTGTAGATAATGACTTTTTTGATAATAAATACTCTTATTGTACAAAATTAAAATATTTTTGTATAAAAGAACGTGAAGTTTCAGAATTTACAAAATATTCAGAAGAAGAAAATAAAAAGAGAGAAAATAATAAAATAATTTATTTTCAAAATTTTCAAAAAAGATGTTGACAATAAATTTTTGTTATGATATAAAATAGACAAATATAAATCTTTAAAATTACTTTTTATATAAGTTTAGCCAAGAGGGTATATAGTACCTTTTATAATTATTATTAGTGACATTGCACAAAATCAAAGTTGTGCTATAAAATCAATATTATACAGTTATTTCCAATAATCTTTTAAATTCTTTATTTTAAAATATTTTACAAATTCAGTAAACTAAACGTAATATAGTTGTTAGTAAATCGAGTGCTTTTAAAAGCATTATTTTTTTGCTCCAAAATAAAAATATTAAAAAAGAGGTAATATATACCCCTTTAATAAGTTTTTTTTATTTACGATACATAATACTTGCCATATTTTACTTTTCGCCTGAGTTTTTATTATTTGACAAAATTTTATAAATATAGTATATTAATTTTGCCGACTTGCTTAGTGGCAGGAAGGGGGTTTACTCTTGAAACCATTTATAAAATTGCTAGCATTATATGTTATTTACTTAATTGTAAAACATTTTGATGATTAGCATAGAAAAAAGACTAGGATTGTTTAGCCACACCTAGTCTTTTTTAAGTTTACTTCTTGAAACATTTATTGCAATTGCTAAATATATATTAGCATATATTTCATTATATGTCAAATTTTTTATTTTATTCTAGGATATGGTTTTTTAATTTCTGTTAGTCCTAAAAGATAGTCTGTCGATGTTTTATAGTATTCTGCTAATTTTATCAAACTATATATATCTATTGTTATTTCTTTGCTTTCATATCTTGCGTATGTTTGTTGTGTACAATTTAATAGTTTTGCTATTTCTTTTTGTGTTAAGTCTCTATCTTCTCTAATCTCTCTTATTTTTAGCATATTAACACCACCTTTATATAATTATAAAATATTCTTAATAAGTGTATTGACATTTACACGCAATACGTGTATAATAACATTAGATTAACACGAGAAACGTGTATATCTTCAATAGCATTGGATTGGTATGTAAAAGAAATAAGTCTAATGTTATTTACATCGTAACTATAGACTAAGTCCCCAGTCTAGTGTTATGGTGGGGGACATTGCTAAAGATTAATATTAAATATATTAAATAGAAAGTGGGGAATACAAAATGAAATGTAATGGTAATTTCGTATTTAAATCATTTACGCATAAAGACGCTGGTGTATTTAAAAATGATAAAGGAGAAGAAATAAAATATCCTTCATCATATATACTAAAAGTTGACGAATTAATGGAAAATGGAGAAATAAACGAAAGAAAGTTTAAGGTTTCAGAAAAACAAGTTAATTTAATAAATGATTTAAAATCATTAGAAGCTTATCAAAGGATTGTTTTAAATTTCAATGTAACTATTTATATAACAAAAATTGTAATTGAAGTAGATAGTGTTGAAGTTGATTAAAATTAGTATATAAATTAAATATTTATATATAAACAAAAGAGAAAGGAGTATATAATATGAGTGAAACAGAAATATTGAATTTAATTCATACTGATTTAGGTTATATTATATGCTTTTTAATTTTCTTTGTATTGGTTATTATATTGAAATATATTTACAAATTTTTCGATATGATATTCCATTTTTAACTAAAGAAAAAAGGAGGTTTTGCCTTATGTTAAAGACTGTTGTAACAAGTGCTATGCTTGGTGGTGTATTAGACGAAGTAGTTGGAGTTTTACCCGTTTGTATACCAGTTTTAATAACATTCATAGCATTAAGAAAAGGTATTGCTTTTGTGCAATCAATTTTACATTCTGCATAATGTAAAATATTTTAATAACTAAAGAAAAAAAGGAGGTAATTTTATGGAAGGTTCTTCAGCAGCAGCTGGTGTTTTGTCATCAGTTATAACAAATAATATGCTTAGTGGTGTTTTAAATGAAATAGTAGGTTTATTACCAGTTTGTATACCTGTTATGATAACATTTATCGCACTAAGAAAAGGAATTGCATTCGTACAAAGTATATTGCATTCTGCATAATTTACTAAAGATAAGATTAATTAGAAGGGTAGAATATAATATAAATTTCTATCCTTTTATTTTTTAGAAAGGAGATATATGAAAAATAAAAGTGTTTTAAATAAATTATTATTACTTATTATAATTTTTTTGTTTTGTTTTTTATTTAATATTAATAAATCACAGGCACATATCGACAAATACGATTTTATTAATGAGAAATTTGGTTCTTATGGTTGGGTTTTATATAAATCTACTGATAATAACATTTATCTTGCTGTTTCTGAGAAAAAAAACAATTATAATGAATTAGCTTATTATGAAAATGCCTTTTGTCTTTTAAATTCTAATAATTGTATTTTTTTTAGTATGAACTCAACTGATGAAAATCTTGTAACTACTGTTATATATCAAGTAGATAAAAATTATAATTTTACTAAAAAATGTGAATATATGTGGCAAGCTTCTTCTTACTCTCCATATTCTAATGTAAGTGATATTATTGATTTACATCTATCTAGGGATATTACAAAATTAAATAGTAGTACTATTTTATATAATATAGAGGATTATAATGGATATATTGTTGACCCTTTTCTGGAATCTCCTCTGGCTCTGGCAATGAAAGTGGAGATGGAGGAGAAGACAATAGCGATGACGTTGGTTGGTTTAGTAGGATTGTTAATGGCATTCTTGATTTGCCTAATAGGATTCTGGAAGGCCTTGCATCTTCTTTTGAGGATTTTAAGGAAAGTTTAACTAATATAGGGAATTTTTTTGCTGATTTATTGAGTTATATAAATCCATTTAGCGAAAATTTCATATTAAAAGATGTTGTTAAATTCTTAGGAGATATGCTTAGTTATATAAATCCATTTAGTGAAAATTTTATATTAAAAGGTGTACTTCAATTCTTAGGAGACATGTTAAGTTATATAAATCCATTTAGTGAAAACTTTTTTGGTAAAAAATTAGTTGAATTAATAGGAGATTTATTAAAATTATTATTTGTTCCTAGTGAAGAAAGCATAAATAATTTAGTTGATACTGTTAAAAGTAAGTTTAGATTTGTAGATACTATTAGTAATACTTCAAAATTAGTAGAAGATATGTTTAAGGATAAGAGTACACTGCCAAAATTAACACTTACATTAAATAATAATAAATGGTATTCTGGGGAAATAACTGTTATAGATTTATCATGGTATGCACCATATAAATCTTATGGAGACACTATCATATCAGCTTTTATATATGTATTTTTCTTGTGGAGAATATTTATAAAACTCCCTGGTATTGTTAGCGGTAGTGCAGGTGGTGTAAGTGATATTATTCATATTAGTAGGAAAGGGGAGTAAAATATATGATTGTTAATTTATTGTTACTTGTTTTACAAGGTGTTGTTAATGTTTTGCTTGCTCCTCTAACTGTTATTAATTTTGTTGTTGATTTCACATCTAGTATTTCAGTTGTTCAAGGTTTTATCAAGGTTGTTGCTTATTTATTCCCTTGGGGGGCATTAGAACCTTTGATTACATTTGTTGTTACTATGTTTATTTTTAGGGCTATTATTGCATTTATAAAAACTGTTTGGGATTTAATCCCATTATTATAATTGAAGGGGGGCTATTATATTGAAACATTTTTTAGAAATTATTTTATTTATAGGTTATTATGCTTTTATAATATACTTTTTATTTATTGAAATAAGCTACTTTTATTTAAAGAAAATCAAAAAAGATGATAGATTTTTAAATACTAGATTTTTCAAGTATCTTGAAAGTCCAATAAAAACATTAAAGGGGGCTAAATGATGTTTGCTATATTAATAATATTCTTTATAATTCAATGTTTTGCTTTTTGTTATTTATTTTATAAAAATTTAGAAATTAACAAAGATATAGAAACTTTATATAGCAATTATTCTGATTATATAGAAAAAATAACAAAAGAAAATATAGAAAAAAGAGGAAGTGTTTTAAAATGATGTGGTCTATTTGTTGGAATATGATAAAAATGATAGTAACATTTTTAAAATATCCTTTTTATGCATTTTTGATTTTAGTTGCTGTGTTTAGTTTTTTAATAGCAGTGAATGTTGTTATAGGGCTAGCAAATGGTAAAAGGTTTAAAAAGGGGGAACATTATTCAATTAAAAAAGAAAGTTTCTTAAAAAGGATTTTCATTCGTTTCCCTTCTCAATTTGTTGATGATTTATTTGAAAAAGACCCTGAATTTTTTAAATATCAAGGTTTAATTATATTTGAAGGTCGTCAAGGGTCTGGTAAAACAATGTCAATGGTTGAGTTTATTATGCGTATGCAGAAAGAATATCCATTAGCAAAAACCACAACTAATTTTGGTTTAATTAGCCAAAATAAAGAGTTAAAAGATTGGAAAATGCTTATAGATTATAAAAACGGTAAGCAAGGTGTTATTGTTGGAATGGACGAGCTTCAAAATTGGTTTAGTTCAAATGATAGTAAAAATTTTCCTCCAGAAATGTTAGGAATAATAACACAAAACCGTAAGAATAGGCGTATTATTTTAGGAACATCTCAAAACTTTTATTTACTTGCTAAGGCTATTCGTTCTCAAGCAACCGAGGTGCGTAGATGCACTACGCTATTCGGTTGCTTGACAATAGTTAAGCGTGTTGAGCCATTTCTAGATAGCGAAGGTAATGTACAAGAATGGAAAAATAGAGGCATGTACTTTTTTGTACACAACCAAAAACTAAGAAATGCTTATGATACATATAAAGTAATAGAAAATTTAAGGAAATCAGGATTTCAAGAACGTCCACAGGAGATTTCTAATAATACTACTATTTTAGTTACTGGGAAGGATAAGAAGAAAAAATGAATGATGTAAAAATAATAGATATGTATTATAAAGGTTTTAGCATAAATTATATATCAAAATGTTATTCCAGATATAAAAATAGAAATACAAAATTAATAGAATTAGACGCAATGAAATTATTCCCAATTGAAAGATACACATTATCAGACGCTAAAGTATATGTTCATAAAGTAATTTATAATAATATAATTAATAATAGTATGCTCTAGGTCTAAATTTGTGCATTAATAGGTCGCGGTGCTTTTTAGAACTTTTGAATATGTCTGTCGTTTATTAATTGCCCTCCTTCAGAGCTTTGCTCTGGTATGTGGGGGGGTGCGATTAGCGAGCATTAGAAAATGTATCACAGTTTCTTTGCGAGCGTGAGCAGGAGGGGGGATAGCTCCCCCTAAACAACCACCGCACGACGTGCGGAAAAAGTAGAGATTATAAAAGAAAAAATACCGCCTATCTAATCAGCGGTATTTTTTGTAATATATTACACAAGATTTTTCAAAAAAAAGTTTAATTTTTGTTTATTTTTCAATATTTTTAGACCTACAAAAAAGCGTTCGATATGATGTTTGCTTTTTGACTTTGTTTGACCTTCGGAAAATAAATAAAATAAAGGAGGTTAAAAATGTACATAAATGAAATACCACATAATAATATTATATATTCTGTTGACAAAATTAGGTTAAAAACATTTTTAACTTATTCTGTATTTACTGAAATTGAATTTAGATTTAAGACGTGTTGGAATAAATATGTAAAAAAATATTATACCACACCACAACAAAAACAATTTTTTTATAATTATAATATAGAGATAGAAGAAGGGGAGAGCTTTTGGTTTGGATTTTGTCATAATACTGAACGCCGTTCATTTTATGAAAATTCTGAATATAATTTTACAATAGAATTTAACCCTAATAAATTAAAAGATAATAAAATAATAGAATATTTATTAAATTTAAGTGGTAAATGGTTTATAAGAAGTTTTGATTTAGCAATAGATTTAAAAGTAAATATATTAGATATTATTACAGATATAAGTGGAAAAGGTAAATGTTTTACAATATCTAATGGATTCGATGATAAAACTTATAGATTTGGAGTGGGAGATGGAAAGATAAAAATATATAATAAAAAAATAGAAAGTAATTTAAATATTATAGGAGATTTAACAAGAGTAGAAATAACAAGGGAATATGAAGATTTCCCAATAAGTGATATAAAATTATTTGATTATGGTGAGAATTTTCCTAAATTATATTTGAATAATTATTTATATTCATTAAGTGATTATGAAGATAAGACATTATTTGCAATTTTATATGCTGTTCAAAATGGATTTCCTTTAAAAGATTTAAGTAGAAGATATAGAGAAAAAATAAGAAATATGTTTGAAGGTGGTCATAAGATAATATTTAATAAAACAACAGCAACACAAGTTGTTTGTAAAACTATTTTTTATTATTTTATGAAGAATCAAAAAGTGAGGTGGAAGTAGTTGAGTAAAGTTACAACTAAAATAAATAGAATAAAGAAAAAACTTGATAAAATATCTGGTTTAGATGATGATATTATATTATCATATTTAAATAAATTAGATTTGTTTGTAGATATTATTATAGATGAAATAACTTTGTATTTAAAAAAAGACCCATTAAATGGTACAATTTTCAAAAGAAATAGAGGTTGAAACTAATGTCGAATTATATATAGATTAATATAAAAATTTTACAATAAATAATAAAGTAGGGTAAATATATCTTGCTTTATTGTTTGTATATAACATTGCACAAAATCAAAGTTTTGTGCAAAAAGGAATAGGAGTAATATATAAAACAGCCAAATACCTATACTCTTACATATATCTAGTATCTAGCTGTTTTACAACTACTAATATTCACTTATATCACTTTATTTCTTTAGTATTTACATTCTTATATATAATCTTTTGTATTACTTATATATCAATATTCTTATGACCTTTTAAAATCAATTTCTAGCTATTTTTATAATTTATCCTTATAACTTGTTCAATTAAAAATTTTGTAGTCTTATTTTTAATTTATATCTGATAATTTTTCCAAAATCGCTAAAATGCTTGAAACTCTAAAATAGCCTATATTTTTAGACAACAAACTATATGCCCAATTTTTAAAAACGGCTTAAAATCGATTCTCGTGCGTCGTTATTTTGGCACTTTTTAAGCATTTTTCTAATATGATAAATTTACTATATATATGATATTTTTATAGCAAAATCGTTAAAATAACCAATGCATCAGGATAAATGATTATTTTAGAGTTTATATTACTTTAAAATTAAAATTCCTTAAAATTGATTTTCGTAGCTCAATATTTTGAGATATTTCAGTATTTATAAGGATTATGCAAATTATGATAATATATAAACAATTATAGTAAAATTTATATAAACAATAAATTCATATAATGCAAATAAATCAATTTTTAAGTTTAGATGAATAATTATTGCAAATATTAAAATTAAATTGCTTAAAAATGATTTTAGAGCTTATAAATTATAATTTAATTTGTAATCCAACAAAAATTTTTATAGGTTATATAAAAAAATTATCAATATACAAATGTTCGGTTTTTAAAATTGAGTTTTATAAATTAAACTTTGAACAAGATGGAAATAGTCTATATTCTAAAGACTCCTCTTTCCCACCCCACTGATTTTATCTAACATTTAATAAAAATATTACATAGCTACAATATTTTTATAGCAGAACAACTGTTGCAATGCAACAGTTGTCTTTTTAGTATCCTATTTTATGATTGAAAAATTGGCGTTAAACCATCTAAAATTACTACTTTTAAGTTCTTTCAGATGATAGCTTTTTCCTTCGTAGTAAATAGAGATACAAATTTCATTATCAATTAATTCTGCTGTAATAGCAATCTCATTATCCTTAATTAGATCGTTCACAAACATTTTATAATCATTAGAATCTGAAAAACGAAAATAAAAATGTGATTTCTGTTTCTCTGCTATTATGTGTTGCATAATGTCTCCAATTTGTTCATAAACATTAAGCGTTACTGGAACAACATTTAGCTGTATACCATTTTTAAACAGTTCTCTTTTTTCTTGCTCATCATCTCTTAAACTGGCTAAAAGCAGATGATATCCTAAATATAATTCCATTACCACTACAAAGATAAGGTAGATTATTGCTAACAGACATACTATAATTGAATTTCCATCTAATTTTAGAAGAATAAAGAGAAATCCTATGATCCAAAGAATATAAGAAACTATTATATACAATATCATCTGTTTGCTTGTTTTCTGCAACATCCACTTGTCAAAGCTTTCTTTAACTTTATTCAATTTTTTATGCATACTTAATCACTCTCCTTCTAAATTTTTACAATCGCAACAAATCTAGAAGGAGTTTTTCCCTTCTAGACTTCGAAGGGAACTATCCCAAATATGTATTTAATATATCACATTTTTTATACATTTTCAATAAATTCAATAAATATGTATAAAGAACCAAAAAATTATACATATTTTTAAAACATAAATAATTTTTTGGTTTGTATTATCAAAGTTTTGTGTAAATAAGAATAGGGATCAAAAATAGAACCATGTAATATGGTCCTATTCAAATTCTTTAAATTCATACATATGAAAATCCTCCTTTAAATAATTATTTGTGATGTTTACTGGTTACATATGTCAACTCCAAAAGGAGATTATAAAATTATTACTGCTTGTACATTATATCATATAAAGTCTAAAAAGTCCACCAAATGAGTAATGTTTTCTAATTAGCTCCGTTCTAAGGTCCTAACTAATTTCTTATAAAGAAATATATGTGCTTTAAGTTGTATAAAATTCCTTGAAATTTTATCGGTTAGTAACAAGCTAGTTATGTTTCTAATTTTATTTTTGAATTGGCATATATTTCTCTAAATACTCATCTACTGTTTTCATATATTGTTCAAATACTTTATCATCATTTTGCATACCATGTCCTGAATGTTTACCTTCAAAATATTTATAGTCAACATTGTTATCTTGTAATGCTTTAATTAAATGCTTTACTGTGTTAAATGGGCACACCCTATCATGTGTACCATAGGCAATAACACTTGGAACTGAATTTTCATTTATCCACATAAAAGCAGATATTGGTTTCATAAGTTCTTCATATTCTTTTGACTTTATCATTTCTGGTGTTAATTTTACACCTGCCATAATTCCAAATAATCCTGCTGCTGCTTTTCGTGATTCATCTGTGTCTTGGTCTAATCCATGTTTTTTTGCTTCTTCTATAACAACTATTTTATCTCCTGATGTAAATCCTCCTGCATGAAGATAAACAACTAACCATAATTTTCTTTTGAATTATCTTTTGGTAAATATAAATCAAATTTATTAGATTCTTTATCGCCATAAGAAATATCACTCACTAAAGTTCCTTTTTTCCCATTCCATTCTACTGTATATTTTTTGCTCCAATCTGGTTTTATAGCAGTTTTTGAAACAATGCCAATAATAAATGAAAAAATAAATACTAATATACAAATAAATATAAACATTCCTTTTCCTTTCTTCTCTTTCATAGTATATTACCTCCAAACATAGTTCCACCTAACATTATATTTAAAAATGCTCTAAATGCTAATCTTCCTAAAATAAAACCACAGATAATAACTATTCCTAAAATAATCCATCTTTTGCTAGACATTTTCTTACTCCTTTCTTGACTAATATTATAAAATATTGTATTATTATATGTAACAAGTGTAACATTTTATAGTAATATTTTCAATGGATTTGTTTCAAAATGTAACAAACAGAAAGGAAGTGTAACATTGAATAATATAAAACGAGCAAAAGAATATATTACAGAAGCCACCTTGCAATTACTGAACAAGAAAAAATACGAAAATATTACAATTACTGATATAGCAGAAAAGGCAGGTGTAACAAGAATTACTTTCTATCGTAATTTTGAAAGTAAAGATGATATTATCAAACAGTATATACAAAATATATTTAGTCAATATAATTGGAATGATAAATTAGATATTACTTATCAAATTTTCGATTTCTTTACTAAAAATAAAAAAACAATAGATTTATTATATAAATCAAATTTACAGTTCTTTTTAATTGATAATATTTTAATAAACTTTAATTATAAAAAAGATGATTCAAATATTATTGCTTATTCAAAAGTAATGGTTGCTTATTTAGTATTTGGTTTATGTGATGAATGGTATAAAAGAGGTATGGTAGAAAGTCCAGAAGAAATTATTTCTTTAATTAACCAACAAAAAAGCAATGAAAAATATTAACTTTTAAGAATAAAAATTTTTTAGCATATTTCTAATTTAATTTAGATTAAACCAAAAAAGAATTTATTTTTTGAAAATAAATTCTTTTTTGTATTTAGGCTATCTATAACTAGCAACAGTACATTTACCACTTTCGTTGTTAAAAGTTGCTCCTAATCTTTGACCTATTTTATCTACCCATGTATAACTAAGAGAACCCTTTGATATGCTTGTTAATATTCCATTTCCACCAACCTTTTCAACAAGTTCTTCATAAGTAAATGAACCATTATTTAAATCTTTTTGTAAATCACTTGATGATGGTAGTACTATATCATTATTTTTTATACTTTCTTTATCAATTGTTGCTTGAATCGTAATATTATCATTGCCATAAGTTTTAAAACTTATCCAATTTTTAGAATCAAACTTCCAAATTGGATCACTTCCAATCATAGCATCTGTAGTAGATTCAAATCCTATAATAGCATTAATTTCTTCCACAGTATTTGTTGCTTTAATATGTTGCATAGCTTCTACTATATTATAATTTCCTTTCACTTCTTCCTGTTCATTATTAGTATTTTCCTTATTTGAAATATTTTTTTCTCCTAATGCAATATATCCTAATATTCCTAATACAATAATAAACACAATACAAATTGCACTAATAACTTTCTTATTTTTCATATTTATTCCTCCTACAACTTTTTCTTCATAATTCCTATAAAATTATATTACTTTTATTTACATTTTTCAATATATTTTCTGAATTATTCAATATTTAATGCAAAGAATATTACTTGTAGGATTTTCTACTATCATCAATAGCATAATCTAATTTGTTTTCTATACATTTTCATTATCTTATCACTTATTATATTTATTATTTTAGCATATATAGACAATTTCATAGAATCTAGATTTGATAATTTCTTTTTAGCTTTATATTTTATTTTATGTTCAGTAGTCGCCCAAAAGTCCATCATTATTGTTCTTATTTGTATTTCTACTTTTATAGGTATTATTTTGTGTTCTATCTCTATAGGAATTTCTACTATTATATGATAAGCAGAATAGCCACTCTTTTTTGCTTTTTTTATATAATCTTTCTCCTTTATTATTTTAATGTCTTCTTTCTAATTATGTTTCTTATTTTATATATATCATCTTTATAAGTGCAAACAATTCTTACTCCAGCAATATCATTAACATATTGAATCATATTTTCGTAATTAATTTCTATTTTCTTTTTTTGCATCTTTCCCACTATACTATTTGGGCTCTTCAATCTACTAGTTACATTTGTTATAACATCATAATTATAATAATCATTCAATAATTGCTTTAAGCTTATAAATTTTTCTGATGCGTTATTCAAGGCCATTTTATATATTGTCATAATCATTGCAAATTCATCATAACTATTCTTAGTATCTATTAAATTATTATTTTCAATTAATTCTTTATTAATTTCTAAAAAACTATCCATTTAATCCCTCCTTACAGGTTAATATGGATTATATATTATATTTGTTAATTATATATTAACATTACGTAACTTTTTTGTGTCTTCATTAATCAACTAACTCTTTATTAAAAAACTTATTTCTACAATACTTTTTAGCAAGTCCTCCTTCACTAGTTTCCCTATAATGTTTGCCTAGGTCTTTTCCTGTCTCATACATTGTATCTACAACTAAATCAAATGATATTTTTTTATTTTTATCTAATATCAAAGATAATGTAGCAGCATCAAAAGCTCGCATTGCTGCTACAGCATTTCTTTCTATACATGGAATTTGAACATATCCATAAATAGGATCACAAGTCAAACCTAAATGATGTTCCATTGCAACTTCTGCTGAATTTTCAATTCTATCAATATTGGTGTTAGAATAGATATATGGACACATTTTATGAGAGAGTGTATAATAAA
>CANPFO010000024.1 GCA_947573555.1 uncultured Clostridium sp.
GTACTCAAAGTATATATTTTTCAAAAAAGTGTGACATATGATTGACTAACCTTCACCTTCACAGTAATTTAAACTAAACATAGTATTGACATATAAAGAAAAAAGAGTATAATATAAAGAGAATAAAAATAATATAAAGGAGAAAATATGGAAGAAAATATAGAAAGACAGTATGCAACAGAATTACAAAAAATAAAAAATTATATGGCGTTATGCCCAGGCAAACCTAAATATATAGTTAGTGCAAATACAGGAGTTTCTTTGGATGTAATAGAGAAATTTATTGAGCAAGGAATATTAAAAGAAGAAATGGGAGTTCTAAAAGCAGTAACTAAAAATGGAAGAAAAAATGAAGAGAGGGCGAAATTGATAAGAGAATTAAAATATGAAATAGATAAAAGCAATAAAGAAATAGTAGATCCAAAGTCTAGATTACTAAAAGATTTAGAAACAAGAAAATCTCAAGAACCTTCTAATTTTGGAGTAAGATAATAAAGAAGACTATATTAGTGAATAACAATACACTAATAAATGGTCTTTTTTTATGTCAAAGAAAATTAAAAACAAATTCACAAAAAATTCACAAAAAAATTAGCAATTTGTATTGACAAGTGCTAAAAAAGGATATAATATATAACAAGGTTAGCAATCGGAAACTAAGAGTGCTAAAAGGGGTGGAATGATGCTAGATAATAGGAAGAAGAGAGTATTACAAGCAATTGTAGAAGAATATATAAATACAGCAGAACCAGTAAGTTCAAGTAGTATAGTTAATAATTATGAATTAAATTACAGTAGTGCAACTATAAGAAATGAAATGTCAGACTTAGAAAAATCAGGTTATCTAGAAAAAACACACACATCAAGTGGAAGAGTACCATCAGAAAAAGGTTATAGATATTATGTTGATGAACTTTTGAAAGATGATAATATAAGCTTAGAAGAAATAAAATATATAAGTGACAAATTAGAAACTAAAGTAAATGAGATAGAAGAATTAACTAAAATAACAACAACAACAATTTCAGAAATAACTCATTATACTACATTAGCTATTGGACCAAGTACAGAAAGTTTATTGATAGAAGAAATTAAGTTTGTTTTATTGGGGCCTAGAATGCTAATGGCTATAATACTAACAAATACAGGAATGGTAAAAGAAACAATAATAAAGTTTGATGAAGATATCTTAGAAAAGCAGGTTGAAACAATCAATTATATGTTTAATCAGAAGTTAAAAGGGCAGCCATTAGAAACAATAGATAGTCCATTAGAAGAATATTTAATAAATGAAATGAGATATAGTGTAAAAGTTATAAAACCTATTATAGAACAAATAAAAAAAGTTATTTCAGAAGATAGACAATTATACTTAGAAGGTACAAATAGAGCTTTCGAATTGCCAGAATTTAATAGTTTATCAGTTGCTAAAAGCTTTGTAAATATAATCGATGAAAAAGATTTAATGACAGATATTTTAAATTCAGGGTTTGCAAAAGATATAAATGTTTATATAGGAGATGAAAATGAAAAGCAAGAACTAAAAGATTTTAGTGTTATTACTTTTAAGCATAAAGTTGGAGATAAAGATTTAGGTACAATAGGAATTATAGGGCCTAAAAGAATGAATTATTCTAAAGTTATTTCAGTTATGAAATATATAAATAAAAAATTGAAAGATAAGGGAATATAGAAAGAGAGGCGATAGAATTATGGAAAATAAAGAAGAAATATCAAATGACGAAAAACTAGAAAATAACGAATTACAAATAAAACAACAAGAAATAGATGAATTAACAGATAGATACAAAAGAATATTGGCTGAATTTGAAAATCATAAAAAAAGAAGTCAAAAAGAAAGAGAAGGATTATACAATTCTATTTTAGGAGATATTGTGGAAGTTATTTTACCAATATTAGATAACCTTGAGAATGCATCAAAAGTTGAAACTTCAGATGAGAATTATAAAAAAGGTGTTGAACTTGTTTTAAAACAATTTCAAGATGTGCTAAAATCTAAAGGAGTAGAAGAAATAAAAGCAATAGGAGAAACTTTTGATCCTGAGCTTCATGAAGCTGTTAGTAGCATTCAAGACGACTCTAAAGGTGAAAAAGAGATTGTACAAGAATATAGAAAAGGCTATAAAATAGGAACAAAGGTGGTTAGACATTCGATGGTAGTAGTAGCCAACTAGCCAAAGATGTATTTTAGACAGTATCTTACTAAGTTAAACAGTATAAAAATTTACAATAATAGTTATTAAATTTATAAAAAATATAAAAAATAAGCTTAGCTTCAAAACGCAATAAGAGAAGCGAAAAAAAAGACTTGGCATCCAAAAAAATTCAAAGAATTTTTTGGATGACGATGAACGAAGCGAAAAAAAGATTTGTCAGACGAAAAATTCAAAGAATTTTTTGGATGATGATGAACGAAGTGAAAAAAAGATTTGTCAGACGAAAAATTCAAAGAATTTTTTGGATGACGATGAACGAAGCGAAGCGTAGAGAAAGGATGATAAAAATGGGAAAGATTATAGGAATTGACCTAGGAACAACAAATTCATGTGTATCAGTTATGGAAGGAGGAGAACCAGTTGTAATACCAAACGCTGAAGGAAATAGAACAACACCATCAGTAGTAGCATTTTCAAAAAACGGAGAAAGACTAGTAGGACAAATAGCAAAACGTCAAGCAGTTACAAATCCAGACAATACAGTTATATCAATAAAAAGAAAAATGGGAACAAGTGATAAAGTAGCAATAGAAGGAGACAAATTTACACCACAAGAAATATCAGCAATGATATTACAAAAATTAAAAGCAGATGCTGAAAATTATTTAGGACAAAAAGTAAGTCAAGCGGTTATTACAGTACCAGCATATTTCAATGATAGTCAAAGACAAGCAACAAAAGACGCTGGAAAAATAGCAGGACTTGAAGTTTTAAGAATTATAAATGAACCAACAGCAGCAGCATTAGCTTATGGAATGGACAAAGAGCAAGATCAAAAAATATTAATATATGATTTAGGTGGAGGAACATTTGACGTTTCTATATTAGATATTGGAGATGGAGTATTTGAAGTTTTATCTACAAGTGGTAATACACATTTAGGTGGAGATGATTTTGATAATGCAATTATTGATTATTTAGTAGATGAATTCAAAAAATTAAATGGAATAGATTTAAAGTCAGACAAAATGGCAATGCAAAGATTAAAAGAAGCAGCTGAAAAAGCTAAAATAGAATTATCAGGTGTTCAACAAACACAAATCAACTTACCATTTATTACAGCAGATAGTACAGGACCAAAACACTTAGATATAACATTAACAAGACCTAAATTTGAAGAATTAATTCATGATTTAGTGGAAGCAACAGCAGGACCAGTTAACCAAGCATTAAAAGATGCTGGATTAACATCAAATGACATTCACAAAGTATTATTAGTTGGTGGTTCTACAAGAGTTCCAGCAGTACAAGAAGTTGTTAAAAGAATAACAGGAAAAGAGCCAGATAAAGGAATAAATCCAGATGAATGTGTTGCTGTTGGTGCAGCAATTCAAGGTGGAGTACTTTCAGGAGATGTTAAAGACTTAGTATTACTTGATGTAACACCATTATCATTAGGAATTGAAACTTATGGTGGAGTATTTACAAAGTTAATCGAAAGAAATACAACAATACCAACTAAAAAATCACAAATATTCTCAACTGCAGCAGATGGGCAAACATCAGTAGAAGTACACGTTCTACAAGGTGAAAGAGAAATGGCAGCATATAATAAAACATTAGGAAGATTCCAATTAACAGGAATACCAGCAGCACCAAGAGGAGTACCACAAATCGAAGTTACTTTTGATATAGATGCAAACGGAATCGTTCATGTGTCTGCAAAAGATATGGCAACAGGAAATAGCCAAAATGTATCAATAACAGCATCAACAAACTTAACAGATGAAGATATTGATAAAGCCGTAAAAGATGCAGAAGCTCATGCAGAAGAAGATAAAAAGAAAAAAGAAGAAATTGAAGTTAAAAATAATGCTGAAAGTTTAATATATAATAGTGAAAAAACACTAAATGATTTAGGCGATAAAATAAGTGGAGAAGAAAAAGCAAAAATTCAAACTGAAATTGACAATACTAAGAAGGCGTTAGAAGCAAATAATACTGAAACAATAAAAGAAGCAACAGAAAAATTAACAAAAGTATTTTATGATATGTCAGAACAACTATATAAAAACGCAAATCCAAATGCAGCTCAAGGTGCAGAAACTGACCCAAATGCTACAGCTGGAGAAGACAATGGAAATGTATATGATGCAGACTACAAAGTAGAAGATGATAAATAATTAAGAAAGAGGGATAGAGGGACGTTACTTAAAATCCCTACAAAAGGGAAAAAGGGACACTCCTCAAATTAAAAAATAAAGGAGTGTCTCTATTCTCTTTTTATAACAATTTTTAACAACGTCTCTTTTAGAAAGATAAAAATATGTCAAAAAAAGATTTAAGCATATCAGAAATGCAAAAAATGCAGTTGGAATTATATGAAGCAAATAAAGAAAAATGGAATGATATGGAACCTAAAGCGGCTAAAAGCCATATATTATATATGATTGAAGAAATAGGTGAATGCATTTCAATTATTAAGAAAAAAGGTATAGATTCTATAATGGAAGATAAAGATGTGAGAGCAAGATTTATTGAAGAAATAACAGATGTACAGAATTATTATATTGAAGTTTTGAATAGACTTCAAATAACTCCAGAAGAATATTCACAAGCATATATAGAAAAGCATAATTTTAATATAAATAGAAATTATGAAAAAGATAATAAAGAAAAGTACAATAAAAAGACATTTTAATAGGAGGAAAAGATGGCAGGGAAAAGAGATTACTATGAAGTTTTAGGGGTTAATAAAAATGCAACAGATGATGAACTAAAAAAAGCATATAGAAAAATGGCAAAACAATATCATCCAGATGCAAATCCTAATAATAAAGAAGAAGCAGAAAAAAAATTTAAAGAAGTAAATGAAGCTTATGAAACTCTTTCTGATCCTCAAAAAAGAAGAATGTATGACCAATTTGGCCCAGATGGACCACAAGGATTTGGAGGAGGTCAAGGACCTTTTGGAGGTGGATATTCATATACAACTTCTGGATTTGATGGATTTGGAGACTTTGGAGATTTAGGAGATATATTTTCATCTTTTTTCGGTGGAGGATTTGGTGGAAATTCTAGACAATCTGCTAGAAAGAATAGTGGACCTAAAAAAGGTTCAGATTTAAATCTAAGTATGGATATTACTTTTGAAGAAGCATTTCTAGGAATTGAAAAAGAAGTGTATATAACGAGAAATGAGACTTGCGATCACTGCCATGGAAGTGGTAGTAAGCCAGGTACAAATCCTGTAAAATGTTCAGAATGTAATGGAACAGGTCAAGTTACACAAATACAAAATACAATACTTGGTCAAGTACAAACAAGAAGAACATGTAGTAAATGTCATGGAACAGGAGAAGTAATAACAGATGTATGTGAAGTTTGTAGAGGTAAAGGAACAGTAAGAAAGCAGCCAAAAATAAAAGTAAAAATACCAGCTGGAATTGATGATAATCAAACAGTAGTATTAAGAGGAGAAGGAGAACCAGGAACAAAAGGTGGATCAAAAGGAGACTTATATATTACATTAAAAATAAAACCACATAGTATATATACAAGAAAAGGAAACAATGTACATTGTGATATACCAGTAACCATAACACAAGCAACATTAGGAGCAGAACTTGAAATACCAATGGTAGATGGTTCAAAAGAAACATTTAAAATTCCAGAAGGAACACAAACAGGAACAAAATTTATAATCAGAAATAAAGGATTTAAATACATAAACTCTAACAATCAAGGAGACTTTGTATTTACAATACAAGTACAAACACCAAAAAAATTAACAAAAGAACAAAGAGAATTACTAATAGAACTTGCAAAAACAATGAATGAACAGCCACCAGTAAAGAAAAAAGGAATATTTGGATAGAAAAAAATCAACAATAAAATGTTGATTTTTTTATTATGCAAGCCTAGACATGTACAGAAAATAAAGGTATAATTAAGCTAGCCGTTTGAGCGAAGCGAATTACGGATAGCTTATACAAATGAGCGAAGCGAATTTGTAAATAATAGAAATATTGTATGTATGGAGGAAGAATGTGAAAAGAGTTTTATTTATATCAAGTACAGGAGGGCACTTAGATGAGCTAATGCAACTATCTCCGTTATTCAAAAAATATGATTACAGAATAATAACAGAAAAAGACAAAGCCAACGAAAGACTAAAGAAAGAATATGGAGGAAAAATATATTTTTTACCATATGGTACGAGGGCAAAATTATTCACATACATATTTAAATACATATATTTGTGTATTAAAACAATATATTTATATTTTAGAATAAGACCAAAAGTAATTGTAACAACAGGAACGCATACAGCAGGGCCAATGTGTTACTTAGGAAAAATATTTGGAAGCAAAATAATATATATAGAGACATATGCCAATATAAACAAAAAAACAGCAACTGGAAGATTAATATATCCAATAGCTGATTTATTTATAGTCCAATGGGAAGAAATGTTAAAACTATACCCAAAAGCTATTTATGGAGGTTCAATTTATTAATTAATGTGGAGGAAAAAATGATATTAATATTATTAGGAACACAGAATAATAGTTTTCATAGATTATTAGAAGAAACAGAAAAAATTATAGAAAAGGGAACAATAAAAGAAGAAGTAATAGTACAAGCAGGATATACAAAATTCCAAAGTGAAAAAATGAAAATTTTTGACTTAATACCAAAAGACGAATTAGAAAAATATCAAAAAGAAGCAAGTTTAATAATAACACATGGAGGAGTAGGATCAATAATAACATCAATAAAGAAAGGAAAAAAAGTAATAGCGATTCCAAGAATGCATAAATATGAAGAACATATAAATGATCATCAAAAGCAAATTGTAAAAAAATTTAATGACAAAGGATATATACTAGGAACAGAAAATGTAGAAAACTTAGAAAAAGCTATTATTGAAATAGAACAATTCGAACCAAAAAAATATGAGTCAAACAATGAATTAATGTTAAAAACAATAGAACAATTTATAGATAGTATATAATATTAGGAATGAGGATAATAATGAATAATAAAATAAAATCAGCCGCAAATAGAATATTAAACTCAAGAATATTTTTAATAATAATAGCAATTATTCTTCTAGCCAAAACAATATTTTTCTATTTTAATACAGTTAATGTCATACAAGAGCAAACTGTAAAAGGAATAATTGTTTTTATAATGGCACTAATGTGTTTTATAAATATAATACCAAATAGAGCAAGAATAATAGTTACTTTAATAATAGATTTATTAATAAGTATATTGCTTTTTTCAAACAATTTATATTACATATATTCAAGCAATTTTATATCAATTGAGCAAATATCGAATTTGCAATACACAGAAGAAATTATTAGCACTTTACCTAAATTAATAAAATTTAACCAAATATTATATTTTATTGATTTTGTAGGAATGTTTATATTATTTGTATTTAAATTTATAAAAATAGACAAAAGTAAAAAATCAAATTTAAAATATAAATTAGAAAATACAATTATTTTTTCAATAGGAATAATCGTATTTATAATGATAGGAATAAAGTATATACAAAAAGGAGCAGAAAACTCATGGAACAAAGATGAGCAGATATTAAATGCAACAATATATGGATATCATATATCAGATTTTATAAATTTTTTTAATATGAAAAATAATGTAAAATATACAAATTATGAAGAAATGATATTGGAATATGAAAAATTAAAATCAGAATATGCACAAAAATATGGACAAGTCCAATATAATTATCAAAATATATTAGAAAATAAGAATATTATAATAGTGCAATTAGAATCAGTACAAGAATTTGTAGCACATAAAACTATTAATGGAAAAGAAATTACACCCAATTTAAATAAATTTTTAAATGAAAATATAGAATTTACAAATATGCATATGCAGAGTTATTCATCAACAGCGGATTCTGAACATTCAACATTAACATCAACATATCCATTAGAAAATGGAATGTCATATAGCAAATATTTTGCAAATTCATATGATAACCTATTTAATATGTTTTCTGAAAAAAAATATTATACATCATATATGCACGGAAATGTAGGAACATTTTGGAATAGAGAAAATGTATATACAAGACTAAAAATTGATGACATCAATTTTATAGACAAATTTGAAGATACATCTGAAAAAATTAGTGGATATTTATCAGATGAATTATTATATAAGCAATCAGTTGAAAAAATGAAACAATATAAAAATCCGTTCTTTACACTTTTAGTTGCAGCATCATCACATACAGCCTTTGACTTACCTGGAATAGAAAATAAAAAGGAAAAAGTTAATATAGAACTAGGAGAATATAAAGGCACATATTTTGGAAATTATTTAGAAGCAGTTAATTATGCTGATTATGCATTTGGAATATTAGTGGATGAATTAAAAAAATCAGGATTATATGATAATACAGCAATAATAGTTTTTGGAGACCATAATGGTCTAAGCATGAATGATAACGAATTAACTAAATTCCTAAGTCAAAATAATTCAAGTTTAAAAGATATAGATTTAACACTTACATATACAAGAGTTTTGTGTGGAATGAAAATACCAGGAGTAGACAAACACTTTAAAATCGACAAAGTTATAAATAAATTAGATTTAAAACCTACAATAGCATTTTTGTGTAATATGAAAGATGAATTTTCATTAGGGACGAATGTTTTGGAAATAAAGATTTTATTTGCTTAAATAATGAAAGAATAATAACTCAAGACTATTATTTTAATAGGGACTGGTATGAAATATCAACAGGAGAAAAGTTAGATTTAAATGAAATTTCACAAGATATAAGAGAAAAGTTAGAATGTTATTATAACTATATGAAAAAAGAATTAGATATTTCATTTTCTGTAAATATAAATAATTTGTTACGAAGATAAAAAATATATGAAATGGTATTAAGGTTGAAAAATAATTGGCATTTTTTCCAACCAGATTTGTGCCTAAGGGGGGAATAATAGTAAAAATGAATGAAGATAGAATAATAAATCCTAATTTAGAAAATGGTGGAGAAGAGATACTGGAAAATACAATAAGACCACAAACATTAGATGAATATATTGGACAAGACAAAGTAAAAGAAAATATGAAAATATATATAGAAGCTGCAAAAAAAAGGGGAGAAGCCCTAGACCATGTATTATTATATGGACCTCCAGGACTAGGAAAAACAACACTTTCAAACATTATAGCAAACGAAATGAATTCAAACATAAAAATAACATCAGGTCCTGCAATTGAAAAGCCAGGAGATTTAGCGTCATTACTTACAAACTTATCAGAAAATGATGTTCTTTTTATAGATGAAATCCACAGATTAAGTAAAAATGTGGAAGAAATACTATATCCAGCATTAGAAGACTATACAATAGATATTATGATAGGAAAAGGTCCAACAGCAAGGTCAATAAGATTAGACTTACCAAAATTTACACTAATAGGAGCTACGACAAAAGCAGGCTCATTAACAACACCATTAAGAGATAGATTTGGCATTGTAAATAGATTAGAATTATATTCAGTAGAAAATCTTTCAAAAATAGTAAAAAGAACAGCTAAAATATTAGGAGTAAAAATTGAAGAACAGGCGGCAATAGAAATAGCAAGAAGATCGAGAGGAACCCCTAGAATTGCAAATAGATTATTAAAAAGAGTTAGAGATTATGCAGCAGTTTTATCAGATGGAAATATCAACTTAAAAATTGCAAAACATACATTAAGTAAGTTAGAAATTGATGAATTAGGGTTAGATGAAATAGATAGAAAATTATTAAATACAATGATAGTTCAATATGAAGGAAAGCCAGTAGGAATAGAAGCTTTAGCTGTTACAATAGGTGAAGAAGTTGAAACAATAGAAGATGTATATGAACCATATTTAATTCAAATAGGCTTTATATCAAGAACAACAAGAGGAAGAGTAGTATTACCAGCAGCATACGAACATTTGAGACAGGTATAATTTGTCTCACATATGTAAGTTTAGAGGAGTAATAAGAAATGAGGTTTCAATATGAATAAAAAACAAAAATCGACAAGAAATGTGAGACAAATTTTGCCTGTCCCAATTGTCGCATTAGTAATATTTTCATTAATTATAATAGAACCTATAAGTGATTTAGATGAAATATGGAATTATAATACTGCAAGAGCAATATTAGAAGGATTTATACCATATAAAGACATAAGTATGATAACAACTCCACTACTGCCAATGGTAACTGCAGTATTTTTGAAAATATTTGCTAATGAATTAATTATTTCAAGAATTTTGGCTGCTACTATTTGGGCAGGTATATTATTTACAACATATAAAATACTAAAACTTTTAATAAAAGAAGAAAATTTAAGCTTAATATTAACATCATTAATAGGTATTTTGTTAAGAGATTGCTATTGCATAGATTATAATGTATTAGTTTTATTAATTGCATTAATTGTATTATATAATGAAATAAAAAATATGAATAAGTCAAATATTAAAAGTGACTTTTGGATTGGAATATTAGCAGGGCTTGCAATATGTACAAAACAGAGTATAGGGATAACACTTGCAGTTGTTGTTGTAATATATAAATTGTTGCTTATAGAAGATAGAAAACAGTTTAAGAGTATTATAAAAATGGTAGGTATACGAATATTGGGAATATTAATACCAATAGTAATACTATTTGCATATTTAATATTAACAGGAGCATTACAAGAGTTTATAAATTATGCAATTCTTGGAATAAGTACATTTTCAAATAGAATTACATATGGAAAATTATTGAATAATAAAAAAATTGAGATAAAAATATTATCAATAGTAGTACCAGCAACTATAGCAATAAATTCAATGGTAATAATTATAGCAAAATTATTAAAGAAGGATAATGAAAATATACAAAAGTTATTAATAACTTTAATATACAGTACATCAATAATAATTGTGATGTATCCAATATCAGATGAAATACATTTTTTGATAGGAAGTTTTATAACAATAATAAGCATGATTTATACTATATGTTTGTTAGCTAAAAAGATATATAATAAAATACCATGGAAAAGAAAACTAAGAGCATATAAAATTGTTACATTAATAATTTGGTTGATTATATTTTCTTTTATTTCAACAGTGGCTATAAATAATTTTGATATTTATATAAAAACGGAAAAAAATACAAAGATAAGCCATTTTAAATATATTGAAATAAAAGATTATTTAGAAAAAAGAATAAATAATTTGAAACAATATATTATAGAAAATGAAGAACAGGGCAAAAAAGTGTATATATTAGATGCAGAAGCAGCAATTTATATGCTAACATCAGATAGATATAATAAAGACTATGATATGTTTTTAAAAGGAAATATAGGAAAAGATGGAGAAGAGGGGCAAATACAAAAAATACAACAAAGAGATAAAAATGTAGTATACTTAATTAGAAAAGAAAGTTTAAAATTGAATTGGCAAACTCCATCAAATGTTATAAAATACATAAGAGAAAATTTACAAAAAATAGAGGAGATAGAAATATATGAAGTTTATAGATAAAATAAAAAAACATCTGTCCCAAATTGGACAAAATGTCCAGAAGGAACCGTCCCTATTATTGATAGGAATATTAATTAGATTAATAGGGATTGCAGATATGCCAAATGCTTTTAATTGTGATGAAGCGTCTGCTGGATATGAAGCGTTTTCGATTTTGAACTATGGAATTGATAGAAATCGGTAATAAGTTGCCTGCATTTCTTGTTGCTTGGGGTGGTGGTCAAAATGCTTTACTTTCATATTTGATAATACCTTTTATAAAAATATTGGGATTGAGTGAATTGGCAGTGAGGCTTCCAATGGCTATATTGGGTTGTATATCATTAGTTGTTATGTATTTATTGTTAAAGAGGATATCTAACAAGAAGGTAGCGACAATTGGACTAGCTTTTTTTGCAATATGCCCATGGCATATTATAAAAAGTAGATGGGGATTGGAGTCAAATTTATTTCCTGATTTAATATTGATTTTTACATATTTGTTAATAAAAGGGATAGAAGATAAAAACAAATTTTTATATTATTTAGCATTTGTTGTAGCTGGAATATCTGCATATTCTTATGGAACGTCTTATTACTTTTTACCAGTGTTTTTAATACCATTACTAATAGTGCTAGTAAGAAAAGAGAAAGTAACAATAAAACAGGTAGTTGTATCACTTTTTGTTGTGGGTGTTGTTTCTTTACCAGTTATTTTATATGTTGTTATAAATACTTTAGATTTACCACAGATAAATTTACCTTTTGTAACAATACCTAAATTGGAAGTAAATAGATATAAAGAGTTGACATCAATATTTTCAAGTGAGTTTCTACAGACTAGTATGGCTAATTTCTTTAGTAGTATGGGAATATTAATTACACAAAATGATAATTTGCCATGGAATAATATACAACCTTTTGGAACAATTTATTTATTTTCAACAATTTTTACTATAATAGGAATTATAAATGGGTTTAAGAAAAATAAATGGTTACATATAAAATATAATTATATATTTAATATATGGTTTATAGTGTCAATAATATTAACTTTTATATGTGATCCAAATATAAATAGATTAAATATAATAATGTTTCCAATCATTTATTATACAATAATAGGAATTTGCATAGTAGTTAATAAATCTAAAAAGGCTTCAATAGTAATATTGATTTTATATTTACTATCATTTGGTCTATTTATGTATAAGTATTGGACTCAAGATTGCAATGAATTTGGGAATTTTGAAGCTGGATTAGAAGAAGTGGTACAATATATAGATAAGATTGAGGATAAAGATATATATGTAACTGAAAAGATACAAGCAACATATATGCAGTTATTATTTTATTCACAATATGATACTAGGGATTATGTGAAAACAATGAAATGTGAAGATGAGCATGCAGCATTTAAAAATGTATTATCATTTGGAAAATATTATATTAGAGATATAGAAAAATTAGAATTTATTGAAGGAAATGTATATGTAATAAAAAAAGAAGATAAAGAAAATTTTAATTTTGAAGATTGTGATATTAAGGAATTTGAAAGGTATATAGTTATAGAAAAGTAAAGGAATAGCAATATGAACAAAATAAAAGAAGTGGTTAAGGAAAGAAAATTTAAATTTATAGTTTTCTTTTGGATTATTATAAGTATACAGTTTATTGTAGGGAGTAATTTACAGACAAATGGACATTTGCCTAATAATTTAAAAGATGTACTTATGAGTTTATTAAAAATTATATTACTTAGTGTTGTATTTATAGTATTACATTATTGTATATTAGAATTATTTAAAAGAGCAAAGATAGAGAGAATAAATGAGAAGAACAAAGAAATCAAAAGCATAAAATTTAGATGGTTTAAATATTTTTTGATAATTTTTGTATGTTGGATTCCAACAGTACTAGCATTTTATCCTTGTATACTAGGATATGATGGAGGATATCAAATAAGAGATTATGTTTTTTATAATAGTGTGAAACATCATCCAGTATTAATTACTAAGCTATATTCAACATTTTATGTTGTTGGAATAATGTTAAAATCTCCTACATTTGGAATGTTTTTGTTTTCTATATTTCAAATGGCATTTATGGCAGTAGTATTTTCATATACTGTAAAATTTATTGAAGATCAAACTCAAAAAAAATGGATAAGAAATTTAAGTATTCTTTTTTATGCACTATATCCATATAACCAGTTGTTTTCAATTACAACGACTAAAGACGTAATATTTGCAGGACTTATGTTGGTGTTTATAATACAATTATATAGAATGGTAAAAGAAAAATATAAAATAGCAGATTATATATTTATTGTAGTAATAGGTATTATTATGCTACTTTCAAGAAATAATGCTATATATACATTAAAAGTATCATTACCATTTATAATACTTGTATTAATAAGAGATAGGAGTAATCTTATAAAAGTAATAAGTACATTTTTGATTATAATAATTGTTTATCAAAATATGAGTAATTATTTATTTACATCTGTAGATGGAAAAAATGATGAGGGTAATTTGAGAGTATCTACATTTTCTCAAGCCATTGGAAGGGTGGTTAGAGATAAGAAAGAAGAATTAATGCAAGAAGAAAAAGAAAAAATATCATTTTATTTTAAAGACTATGAAAAAATAGGAATGGCATACACAGGAAATATTGCTGACAGTACAACAGATTACGTAAATATTAAAAATATAAATGAAAATAAAAGTGAATTTTTTAAATTTATATTTGAATTAGGAAAGAAATATCCAATTACATATTTAGAATCATTTTTAGATACAACTAGGGGATATTGGTATATACAAGATGTATCATTTAGTAAGATTTTAAGATATCAACATCCAGGAGCATTTGAACTATATGATTATGGAATTGCCAAAGGAGAGAAAAAAGTAGTGCATGACAGTAAGTTACCTGCATTAAAGGAATTTTACAGAAATATGTATTGTTTAAATGAATATCAAAATATACCAATATTATATATATTATTTCAACCAGGTATATATTTCTATAGTACTTTAGCATTTTTATTATATGCAATTTATAAAAAAGAAAAAAGTAAGTTAGTTATAGCTATATTTTTATTTACGTTTTATGCATCTTGCTATTTAGCACAATGCTCAATAATAAGATATATGTACCCTGTTATGGTAAGCATGCCATTTATATTAGCTTTGGTAAATAAAAAAGAGGATGAAAAGGTTTAAAATATGAAGGAAAGAACTAAACGAAAAGATTTAATAATATTTATTGTAGTAATAATTTTAACATTAATAATATATTTAGGTTATATTACAAATCATTATGCAACAGATACTTACAACATAATGAATAAAGGATTTGTTGCATATTCAATTAGTAATTCTTTTATAGATGGAAGAATTATTATGGGAACAATAAATGTCGGAATAGATTTAATAAACCTACCTATTAATGTAGTTGTAATACTATTTACATTAATAGGTATAGTAATATCTTGTACTGCAGTGGTAATTTTAAAAAATATGATGATTAATACTAAAAACAAAAGTAGTGTTTTTTTAGAAATAATTGCAACATTAATTGCTTATGTTACAGTGTTTAATTTTATGTATGTTGAAAATTTGTATTTTATAGAAGCAATAGTTATGGGGCTAAGTATATTAATGTATACATTAGCAGTAAAAGAAATTATACAAAAAAATAAATTTTCTTATTTGAAAGCAGTAATATTTTCGACGATTGCAACATTTGCATATCAAGGAACTATAGGATTATTTATAATTTATGGTTTTGTATTTGTTATAATAAAAAATAAAGAAAATAAAAAGCAATTATGGATTGACTTATTAGCGATAGCAGTGATAGTAGGAGTTTCTTTTATAATAAACATTATACAAATAAATATGGTAACAAACTTATTAAATACAGAACAAATAAGGTTAAATGGAGTAAATAATATTTTAAAAGTTACTAAGAATGTATTGGAAACATTTAATTATAAAGTATTAAAGGTTGTAATGTTCAATTCTTGTGGATTATTTCCTAAATCATTAATGTTATTATTTGTGATTTTAACTATGATAGTTGTATTGTTTAATGAAATAAAAAATCAAGGTGAAAAATTGTTAATAGGTATAACACAAATAATATTAATAACAATTTTAATTACTACTTGTATGTGTATTGTAAGTCTAGAATCTTATGATACAGGAAGAATACATAATGCAATGGGAGCGTTAATTGGAGTTATATATATTTATATATTTTGTAATAGTGGTATATTTGAAAGAAAAGATATTGTAAGGGGATTAATAACAATTATTTTAACCATATATGTAATTATAGTAATGTTTAATACAGTAAATTTGATAAGACAGCATAAAACAGTAAATTATCTAGAAAAGAAGCAATGTGAAGGGCTAGAAGAATATATTGGAGAATATGAAAGAGAAAATAATATTGTAGTAACAGAAGCAAAATATTTTACAAAATCTGATAAAGATAGAAATGGGTATTTTGAGAGTGTTCCTAATAAATCTGTTCTTACATATAATGGAGTTGCATGTTCTTGGTCATCAATTGGAACCATAAATTTTTATACTAATAGGAATTTTAAGGACGAAAGATTAAATATTTTAGAGAATATAGAACTTTTTAAAGAATATTTAAATGTTAAAGATAATGGATATAATAATAATTTTGTTATTATTGATGGTGTCTTATATTATTCAACATTTATATAGAATGGTATAAATTAGTAAGACCAACAAAGAGCAGAATTTTACTATATAATAAAATTTTGAAGAAATAAAAAGGAGAATGAAATGAAATTATTAATGCATACGTGCTGTGCACCATGTAGTGTGTACTGCATAGATTCACTAAGAAAAGAAGAAATAGAACCAACAGTATATTGGTATAATCCTAATATACATCCATATACAGAATATAAAGCAAGAAGAGATACTTTGAAGCAATATACACAAAGTATAAATGTACAAGCTATATTTGAAGAAGAGTATGGATTAAGAGAATTTTGCAAAAATGTTATAAATGATTTATCAAATAGATGTCAAAATTATTGTTATAAGGTAAGATTAGAACAAACTGCTAAATATGCAAAAGAAAATGGATTTGATACAATAACTACTACTCTTTTAGTTAGTCCATATCAAAATCACGAGGTTTTAAAACAACAAGGGGAAGAAATAGCAAATAAATATGGATTACAATTTTTATATAGAGATTTTAGAGTAGGTTTTAGAGAAGGACAGATTAAAGCTAGAGAGTTAGGGCTATATATGCAAAAGTATTGTGGATGTGTTTTTTCTGAGGAAGATAGGTATCAAAAACAAATTAAAAAGGATTTGAAGGTGGATTAATGTATAAAAGAATTGAAATAATAGACTTATTTTATGAATTGTGATATAATAAAATTAGTTGCAGTTTATAAATTTAAACTGCATAAAAATTATTCAAAAATAGGAGTATTTATATGGGAACAGATAAAGATGGTTCCAGGTGTAGTATTATGCCAGCGAATCTAAGAAAAATAATGTTCAATTGTTATAAAAAGGAAGTTAACATTCAAACAAAAGAATTTGCGAGAAAGAATTTAGATTTATCTGAAGTAAAATTTGATTTACTTCAATTATCGCAAAATAAAGAAATTAGCAATCAAATTTTTAACATTGCTGATTTTTATAATAAAAATTATACTGGAAATAGAGATTTTATACATATACCCAATTTAAATGATATTTTAAAGAATGCAATGAAATATCCAATTATATTTGCGTCAAAAGACAATTATACATATAGTGATAGTATATTGGGAGTAACAACTATAAAACATGAAAATAATAAAGAATTAACAGATAATCCTTATTTTCCTACTGTTGGGGAAGATATACTGTCTATTACAGGTATTTTAACAAAATTAGACATAGGAGATGAAACTAGAATTAGAGGGATTGGAAAGTCACTGTTTAAATCTGCTATACGAGGAGCTTATTATATTAATAAAAAACAAAAAGTTAGGCTAATATGTGAAGCTGATTGTAGAAATAAGAATAGTGTAAAAGCAATTTCGAAGGCCGTACAGGAATTACAATTAGAAAATGTACCTGTTGAGCTTATGTTAAATGGATACTATGAAATTATTAATAAACAAAATAAATTAAAAGAGGCACCAACATTTTTACTAGAAATTAATTTGGAAGAAGATAAAATAATAGAAGATAATAGTACTACAACATTTTCTTATTCTAATTGTGAAGGTCCAAACCTATTAGAAAATTTATCTAAAGTTATAAAAAATAATACTAAGCAAATTAATAAAATGGTAACAAAAAAAGAAAATATAATTGTATACCATCAAATTAAGCCCATTAATGCATTAAATATTAAAATGGAAGTTGAAAATTCTGCAAAAGGGAATGAGAGAATTCCAAGTGATTTTACATATTGTAAAAATGTATACCAAAAAGTAAATTTGCATTAATGATAGAAAGAGAGAAATTTATGAGTAATAATATATATAATATTAGTATTGAGAGAGAAGCATTAAGATGTAATCAAGAAGGAAAAATGTCAAAGTTAAGTTATCCAGATGCATTTGGAGATAAGAATAAAAATAAATTAATTACTATTGGAAAAATTGAAGAACAATTTAAAATTGTTACACCAATATCAGATTATATTGGTAAAAGTTATATAAAATTAGAAGAAATAACAGATGTCATCTTGTATGAAATACATGAAAGAAATGAGTTATTATTGGCATCAACAAAACCAAATTATGAAGATAAAAATGCTCCATTATCATATATTACAGTTAACTTTAAACTTAATGAAGCGGGAATTAGAAAAGTAAAATCTAAATTTAATATACCAAATACAATTGAGGAAATTTATAATTTAATTAAAATCGGTATAGAAGGGCAAATACAAAAATTAGAAAAAATTTATGGATTGATAAATGTAGAAGTTGATACTCAAGGGTTACATATTAGTAATATTGAGCTTAATCCATATGAGAGATGTGGTATTTCAGTAAAAAGTTTAATGCACTTAATTTTGATTATTTTTCAAAAAATGACAAATAGCATAGATTTAGAAGAATTAAACAATAAATTAGGATTAAAATGTAAAGATGGATTAGACATTTCTAGTACAATAGAAGAAATGGAAAAAGCAAAAATATTAACAGATGAAGAAATATTAAATTTAACAAAAGATAATATGAAAGTAGGATTTGATGAAAGATATAGACTAAAGCATTATCCTGCTTTAGTATCAGAAGCAATTGTTTTAGTAAAAGATGCTTTATCTCAAGGAATTGATTGTAATGTATTGAATGAAGAAACAAGTTTTGTTGAATTAAAAGATAGTAATGGACATAGAGAATTTGTTATAGAAGGAAATAAAACTGATAGAGATAATTACATCTTTCCAATTGTTACAGATGACAAAATGATTTCAAAAAATTTAATGCATGAGCAGGGATTAAATGTTCCTAAAGCAGAGTTATTATATAAAGATACTGATGAGGAAATAAGAGAAGAGCAATTAAGCGAATTTTATGACTCAAAAGTTGTAATTAAACCTAGAAATACAAACAAAGGAGTAGGAATAACAGTATTTAGTGAAAAGGCTACTAAAAATCAAATTTTACAAGCTGTTGATTATGCTTTCCAATTTGATAAACATGTTTTAATAGAGGAATATGTAGAGGGAATGGAGTATAGATTTTTAGTTGTTGATGGAAAATGTATTAGTATCTGTCATAGAAGACCTGCAAGCTTAGTAGGAGATGGAAAATCTACGATTAGAGAGTTAGCTAATATTAAAAATAAAGAGCCATGGCATGCATTAACTTTTACTCCTGTGAAATTGGATGAACCTGTTGAAATATATTTAAAAATGCAACAATATACATTAGATTCAATTCCAAAAGAAGGAGAAAGGATATTTTTAAGAACAAATTCAAATTGTTCAACTGGTGGAGAAAGCATAGATATGACAGATGTTATACCAGAATACTTTAAAAATATCGCAGAAAAAGCAGCTAATGTTTTTAATGCTAAAATATCTGGGGTAGATATTATTATTGATGATATTAATTCAAAAGATTATTCTATTATAGAAATTAATGATAATCCAGGATATTCTATAAATGAATGGCCATATGAAGGAAAAGGTGAAAAGGTAGGAATTGCAATTTTAAAATTATTAGGATATTAGTTAATTATAAGAGGGAAATGAAAGAGATGGATAGTAAAGAGTTAAGAAAACATAAGAGAATGTATATAAAACAAGGTAAAATAGAAGAATATAAAGAGTATGAAAAATTAATAAAGGGACATGAAAAAGATATAGAATTTTATGAACGGATACTTAAATAACGCAATTAAAAAATTCGAAGAAGTAAAACAGAACTTTTCAGAAGACTCTACAACATATAGAGATGCTAAAGACCAAGTTCATAGGTGGGAGCATACTTTAAATGAAGCAAGATTAAAAATGAAATTTGTTAGACCAAGCACACAAGAAGATATTGAATATAGAGATAATATATATGGAAAAAAATTTTCTAAAAAGTTACAAGAGATATGCCCAGAAGAATTAGATTTAAGATTTCATGGTGGTGTTAGAATAGATATATGGACACATTTTATGAGAGAGTGTATAATAAATT
>CANPFO010000025.1 GCA_947573555.1 uncultured Clostridium sp.
TAGAAAAGTAAGTATATTATCATTAACATAGCTTGTTCTACCATATAGCACCACCCCCATTCTCACAGTCAAAACTGTGTATGTAAAGTGGTAGCACCCACACTGCTTATTCCCATTTCCTATGAATACTAATATACAACAATATTTATCAAAATACAAGCGAACAAAACAAATTCTTGAAAAATATTATTTTTTATTTAGCTCTTGTAATTTTAATTATTTTATGTTACATTAAATATAGTCAAAAAACAAGTTTGCAAATATGATTTTTGCAAACTATTGAGATAACTACATTTAAGAGTTGAAAATAGATATTTTTTGCCCTAACGATTTCGCAAACGTGTCTAGTTAGGGCACCAACGACGTATCTGTTCGAACTAAATTGAACAGAATTGATACAGAAATCAATCAGAAAATAAAATCTGGTTGATTTTTTTGTTGCTTAAAAACATTGAATTTATATGTGAGTTTTCAAAAGTTACTCCTACTTTTCCACCGAAGACCAAGCTCGTGAGGGCTTTAGTCTTTTAGAACAAATACTACAACTGCAAATGGCAAAATGATTTCAAGACTTTTAATGAGTGTCAGTCAAAATGAAATTGAGATAACTAGCGAGAGAACAAAAGTAGGACTGGTAGGTGCAATAAAATTAGGACATATCCCTCATGTTGCCCTATTAGGCTATAAGCACGAAGATAAAAGATTAGTTATAGACTACTCTACTAAAGATATTGTAGTTAGAATATTTGACTTGTACTATAATGGCTATTCTTATCAAAAAATAAACAACCAACTTATTATGAAGATGTAGTAGAGTCTATTATCTCAAAAGAAATGTGGTCAGACTGCCAAGTACAGAAAAAGAAAAATTCAAGGAGCTATCAAAGAACGTTAACTTATTTATATTTGCAAAAGTTGAAATGTCCTAAATGTAACAGAATATTAGGAGGAAAAGCAACTACAAAGAAAAATGGCAATGCCTACTTCTACTATTATTGTAATGACTGCAAATATGACTCTATTGTAAATCAATTCTTCTTGCCTATGACAAAGCAAAAGTTTGATGAGCCTAGAGAACAATTAGAAAAAGAAATAATTTAGATTAGCATATTTAGAAATAAAAATAAAGATAATACTTGAATTTTAAGAAAATCCATGATAGAATCACGAAAGAATCAAGAAATTAATTGTCTTTAAAGGTTTATTTAAAAGACAACATCCACCAATAGTAAAGGAGGATAAGCTATGGCAAATGAGTTTATGCGGTTAGAGAGATATTCATTATCGTTATTAGAAGCATTTCATATTTTTCATTCAGGTAAAAATGATTTAGAGCAAACTGAGTCGCCTGCTAAATTAGATACAAAATCTAGTAGGATGCCTCAAGGCGAGATATCTGATATGGTTAAGAAAAAAATCTGTTCTAAAGTACATAAATAGATATTTGTTAGAAGCTGGTTAAAAGACATTATATCTCTCGCATACAACAAGGAGGTACACTTTATGATTTCAGACAAGAAAGTATTATACAATGGAGGAACTGATAATCCATATGGTTGTACAGAACCAACTGAATTAGTTAAAGGAAGAGAATACGAAGTACGTTGGGAAGATAATAGAGGCACTGGAAAAGTATTCGTATTGAAAGGTATATGCGGATGCTTTAATGTGGATTGGTTTTATGTAATTCCAACTATATATTTAGCAGAAGCAAGAAATATCCCAGAAATAAACCATTCATGGGATTGTACAATAACAAAAGAACTTACTGGATTAAATCCAGAAAGAATTAATGTACTATGCCAAGTTGATAAAGTGATAGATGTTAAACAACTAAGCAAAGATATATATTGTATACGAACGAAGTATTGTGTATTTTTAACAACAATTATTTAAAAAGCTACAAAAAACTCTTGAGTAAAATCAAGAGTTTTTTGTAGCTTTTTTACATTTATATTACATTTAATGAAATTAATTGACTAAAAAAATGCACAATGATATAATACAATCGAAAAATAACAAAAAATGTAAAATAACTAAAGATTTGGAGGAAATGACATATGAAAAAAATAACTAAAATTACATTATTAATTATAATTTTATCAATAATATTAAATATTTGTATATCATTAATCTTAAAAAATAGAATTTATGCAATTAATCAAACTATAAGTAATCAAATTGAATCAATAAATACTTCAAAATACATTGGAATAAAAGAAAAAATACAAGAACTACAAAAAAAATATCCAAACTGGAAATTTAAAATATTATATACTGGATTAGATTGGAATGAAGTTATAAAAAATGAATATACTGGACATGGGGCATCACCAAAAAATTTAGTTTACAAAAATTCAAATTACCAAGGAGAATGGATATGTTCAATATGCGGAGATAGAGCATATGACAATGGAAGCTGGAGATGTACCTCAGAACAAGGAATAAAGTATATGATGGATCCAAGAAATTCATTAAATGAAGCAGATATTTTTCAATTTGAAGAATTAACAAATAGTGAATGCAATATTGAAACTCTAAAAGCAATGACAAAAGGAACATTCCTAGAAGGACATGAACAAGGAATAATTGATACAGCAAATAATAATAATGTAAATGGATATTATATAGTTGCAAGGCTAATACAAGAACAAGGAACTTCAGGGACGGTATTAACAGCAGGAAAAGGATACAACAATGAATATGTAGGTTATTATAATGCATTCAATATAGCAGCTTCTGGAAATTCAACCGCTGAAATTTTAATGAATGGATTAGCATATGCTAAGAAAAAAGAATGGACAACTTTAGAAAAATCAATAGAAGGAGGAATTAGCTTTTTAGCAAAACAATACATACAAAAAGGGCAAAATACATTGTATTTACAAAAATTTGATGTTGAAGCAACAAATGGGCTATACTCAAATCAATATATGCAAAATGTATTAGCAGCACAAAATGAAGGTACAACACTAAGAAATACATATATAAAAATGAACTCATTATCATCATCTCATACTTTTATAATACCAGTATATGAAAATATGCCTAAAGAAATCTGTGCTAGACCAGATCCAAATAAAATTAATACAACAGATAAAGATATTGTAAAAGTAAATGTAGAAGGGTCACTAAGAATTAGAAATAATCCAAATGGAGATACAACAATTGGATATTTATATCCAAATGAAATAGTAACAAGGTTAGAGAAAGCAACTTCTAAAGTTAATGGAACATACTGGGATAAAATTAAAAAGTCAGAAACAATAATAGGATATGTAGCTAGAGAAACTTATGAAAATGAAGGAAAATATAAATTATACTTAGTTCCATTAAATGAAGAGGACACACCAAATAACAATCCTTCAAATCCAAGTACAGAAATTACTATAAAAGATACAGATAAAGTAAAACTAGATAAAGAAAATAAAATTATATATGTTACTCCTAATGCTATTGCAAAAGATATATTAGATGCTTGTGGAGGAAGTGCAAAAATAACTAGAGCAAATGGTAATTTACTAAGTGGTGGGGAAGAATTACTAGGAACTGGTTATATAGTAGAAGATAAATATACAGTGATAAAAAAAGGTGATTGTAATGGTGATGGAAAAATAATGCCAAGTGATTATGTTCTAATAAAAAATCATATATTAAATATTAAAAAATTGAACAAAAATGAACAAATAGCAGCAGACGTTAATAAAGATGGTAAAATAATGCCGAGTGACTATGTTTTGGTTAAGAACTATATTTTGACTGGAACAGGAATATAAAGAAAGAGAGATGATAAATATGAAAAAGAGTAAATTAATATTATCAATAATCGTTTTATTTATATCAATATGTACTTATACAAAAGTATATGGAGGTGTAAATATTTCACAAACATCTGTAGAAGTAAATGTCGAAGAAAGTAAAACTGTAACACTTTCAGCTAGTAATGCAACAGGAACAGTATATGCTAGCTCTTCAAATTCTTCAATTGCTATTGTGAGCTCAGAAAATTGGATAGAAGATGGAAAAAGTATAAATATAACTATAACAGGGAAAAGTGCAGGAAGTGCAACAATAACTGTAAATGGCATAGTATCAGATAATGCAGGAAATGACGCACCATATTCAAAAACAATAAATGTAACAGTAAGAGGATCTAACCAAGGAGGAACAACAACACAACCTCCAGAAGAAAAACCAAATCAAGGGGGAACAACAACAAATCCACCAGTAACACCAAAGCCAACAGAAAAATCAACTGTAGCAACACTTTCAGACTTAGGGATATTACCAAATGATTTTAAAGGATTTAAATCTAATACATATTCATACAGCGTAGAGGTACCAAATGAAGTTGAAAAAATTGAAATATATGCAAAACCAGCTAAAGGACAAGAAGGAAAACAAAAAATATCAGGACATGGTGCAAATAAAATATTAAAAGTTGGATCAAACAAATTTGAAATTAATGTAACAGCAGAAGATGGTAAGACAACAAAAAAATATACAATAAATGTAACTAGAAAAGCAAAAGAAGATGATCAAACACCACCAATAACAGAAGAGCCTCCAGAAGAACAACCAACAGATGAACAACCAATAGAAGAAGGATTTGGATTAACAGAATTAAAAATAGAAGGAATAACACTAAGTCCAGAATTTCAAACAGACAAATATGAATATAAAATTGATTTAAAAGAAGATATAAGCAAATTAAATATAACAACAATAGCAACACATCCAGATACAGTTATTGAAGTACTTGGAAATGAAAACTTAGTAGAAGGTGAAAACATAATTACAATTATAGTAAAACCTATAAGTGAAGAAGATGCAATGGAAAAAAAGAATGCTACATATCAAATAATTGTAAACAAAACAATTATAGAAAATACAAATACACTAAATGAAATAGCAGGAATAACAACAAAAGAACCTAATTGGGAACAAAATAATACAATAAAAATAATCATAGTTGTTGTATCAGTTGTAATATTATTAGCAATTATTTCAGCAGTAGTAATTATAAATATTAAGAAAAATAGAAAATACATTACATTTGATGAAATGGAAGAACAAGAAGAAATAAATAGTGATGAAGAATTCTTTGAAGAAAATAATGATGATGAAAAACACTATGAAGAATCTTCAGAAGACTATTATGAAGATGAAGTGTTAGAAAAAAGAAAACCTTCTAAAGGAAAAAGATTTAAATAAAAATAAAAAGTTGATATATATGTTTCATATATACAACTTTTATTTTGTTTACAATGTAAAAAATTAAATTAAACTAGCTGTGATTTGTAATATACTAAAATCAAATTCTGTATAATTGCAAAAAAGTGTTTGACATATTTTTGTTTGTATGATATCATAATTGTACAACAATAAAAGGAGTGATAAATATGCCAAAAAAGAGACCAGAATTAAATGGTAGAGAAAAATCAATATTAAAATACATTGAGAAACAAATAATGTCAGTGGGATATCCACCATCAGTAAGAGAAATAGGAAAAGCTGTAGGTTTAAGTTCAACAGCAACTGTACATGGATATTTAGCAAGATTAGAAGATAAAGGCTATATTAAAAAGCAAGATAAAAAAGGAAGAACATTAAGATTACTAAAAGGAACAGATGGAGAAGTTAAAAAAACATCAACAAAAGATTTCTACACACAAAAGGAATTAGTTGATGTTCCTGTTATAGGAAGAATAACTGCAGGAGCACCAATACTAGCAGTAGAAAATATAACAGACACATTCCCAATTCCAATAGACTTTGTTGGGAATTCAGACTGCTTTATGCTTACTGTTAGAGGAGAAAGCATGATAGAAGCTGGAATATTAGATGGTGACTATATCTTGGTAAGAAAACAAAATAATGCTACAAATGGAGAAATAGTAGTAGCTTTAATAGAAGATGAAGCAACAGTTAAAACATTTTATAAAGAAAAAGACCATATTAGACTACAACCAGAAAATAGCACAATGAATCCAATAATAGTTCCAACATGTGAAATTTTAGGAAAAGTATGTGGTGTATTTAGAAAAATGTAATAAGGAGAATATATGATAAAAAGAATTATATTTGATATAGACAATACACTAATCCAATGGCTAAATGAATATTATGAGCAAATTTCAAAAGAACTAAACAACTTACAAATCAATTATACAGAAGAAGATATCGAAAAAATAAAAGAAGCCCTAAGAGAATATGAAGATAAATATTATACATTTAATAAAGAAAATATGGCAAATTTTATAAATGAATACACTCAAAAAGAATATCCAATAGAATTCTTAAATAATCTTCTTAAAAGATTTGGTAATTGTGTAGAAGAAAAAGCAAATCCACAAACAGTAAAAATGTTAGAATACTTAAAAAACAAATATGAATTAGTCATATTAACAGATTGGTATAAAGAAGGGCAAGTAAATAGATTAAAAAAAATAGATATACTAAAGTATTTTTCAGAAGTCTATTGTGCAGAAAACACAAAAAGAAAACCCTTTAAAGAAGCATTTTTACAAGCAATAGGAAAAAATAAGCCAGAAGAATGTATAATGATAGGAGATAATTTTGAAAGAGATATACAAGGAGCATTAAATGTAGGACTAAAAGCAATTCATTATGCTTCAGTTAAAAACGAAACTAAAGAATACATTACAATAACTAGACTAGAAGAATTAATAAATATTTTATGAGGAATATGCAAAGTGTACATATTCCTCTTTTAATAGCTAGATTAACTTTTATATAACATATTTTACTATATGACAAATACTATATAAAAAAATATTTATTTTTCGTATTTATAACTAGAACATTTTGATTCATCAGACTTTTTAGTATTACAATGTTTTGTAGGAGTAACTATAATCTCGTTTAAAGTACAACGACCATCAGCACTATTATTATAGATACAACTATTTACTGTACAAGAAATTTTTTGTGTATTTTCCATTTTTACCTCCATGTAAATATTAAAAAAATATATATAAAAATATTATAAGTAAAACAAAAAAATTATTCATTAAAAAACTTGTTACTAAGTAGACTAATAGCAAGACTTGTTATATTTTTTATAAAAAGTATTGACGAAAATTATAATAACACATATAATACATACGAAAAAATTAAAATAAAAGAGGAAAATATGATTAATAATGAAATAATAATGGCTTCAGGTAATAAAGGAAAGATAGCAGAAGCACAAGAAATATTGAAAGAATACAAAATAATACCAATGAAAGAGCTTGGTGTTGAAATTGATGTTGAAGAAGACAAAAATACATTTGAAGGAAATGCTATAAAAAAAGCTGAAACAATAGCTAAAACATTAAATGGAAAAAAATGTATAGCAGACGATTCTGGAATTGAAATAGAATATCTAAATGGATTTCCTGGAGTATATACAAAAAGATGGCATTCTGGAACTGATAGAGAAAGAAATTTAGAACTTATTAATAAATTACAAGGAGTTCCAAAAGAAAACAGAAAAATAAAATTTGTAACAGCTATGGCTATTTCAGATGGAAATACTACAATTTCGTCAGTAGAGTATATAGAAGGTTATGTTTCAGAAGAAGTTAGAGGAGTTAATGGATTTGGATTTGATGAAATTTTTGAATTAGAAAATGGAAAAACTTTAGCAGAATTAACTCAAGATGAAAAAAATAACTTAAGTGCAAGAAAAAAAGCTTTAGAATCTTTAAAAGCAAAAATAATAAAAATGTTCTAATAATTAATATAAATGTGAGACCAAAATTGGTCTCTTTTAATTTTTCTATTTATTCTTTAATTTTTAACTTTATTTAATGTAAAAAAACTAAAAATAGTTGAAATTTGTGACGAAATTTGTTATAATATATGTATTGATTTTTAACTATATGGTTTATAGGCAAAACCTTAAAAAAGCCTAAAAAATATTATAAAAAGGGAAGGTAAGTATTTATGAAAGAAAGTAAAAAACGATTATTAAGTAAAACAATAATAATCAGTATAACAATGATAATATTGGCATTATTACTAACATATAACCTAGTTTTGGCAGACACAATAAAACTAGAAGCAAAAGTTAGTAGTACAACAACAGAATTAAAAGATGAACAAGAAATAACAATTACATTTAGACTAGACAAATACAACGAAATAGAAAAAGGGATAAATGCTTATAAAGCAACTCTAGTATATGACAAAAACATCTTTGAAGAAGTATTAGAAAATGATTTTAAAAGCCAAAATTATTGGGAGGAACTAAGATATAATAAAGAAACAGGAGAATTTGTGGCAATAAAGAAAGCTGGAAGCATAGAACCAGAGGATATAGTAAAAATTGATTTAAAAGCAAAAAAAGAATTAAAAGCAGGTAAAACAGAAATAAAAATAACAGATGTAGTATCTTCAGAAGGAAAAGTAGATATACAAGTAAATGAAGCAAAAATAGAAGTAGATATAATGGAAGACCAAGAAGAAATACCAGATGTTCCTGAAAATCCAGATAAAATCACTTCGGAAAAATATAAAATAGAAAATGACTATATATCAAGAATTTTACCAGAAACAACAATAAAACAATTTAAAGAAAATGTAACAACAAATAATAAAATTGTATTTATAGATGAAAATGGAAGAACAATGAATGATAATGAAATTATTTCAACAGGTGTAAAAATAAAAGTAGGAAAAACTTTGCAATATACTTTAATAGTAATTGGAGATATAGACAAAGATACAGAAATTACAATAAATGACCTTGCAAAATTAAAATTACATCTTATAGAATCTGAAACTTTAACGGGAATAGAACTAAAAGCAGCGTATATAGATAATGATAATGAAGTTACATTAAATGATTTAGCACAATTAAAATTAATATTAATAGGACTATTAGATTTACAAAGTAAGTAGTTTATTTTTAAGACTATTTTACAAATTGCAAAAATAAGAAAAAATATAAGAAATGAGGGGTTAATTAGATTATGAGAAGAAAACATTTAAGAAATAATAAAAGTAAACTTAAATATATTTTCAGAATAAGTACAATTTCTGCTTTATTATTAATAGTGTTTTTAGGAGTAATTTATGCAGTAAGTAATTTTTCTACAAAAGGTGAATTAAATGATGATGGAGAAATAAATTATGCTGATGTAAGTTTATTACAATTACATTTAATACATTCAAAAGAATTACCAGAAGATAAGTTAGAAAATGCTGATATGAATAATGATGGAGAAATAACAATAACAGACTTAAATCTTTTAATTAAAAAGATAGAAAAAACAATAGAATATGAAGCAACAGTAAGAGAGATAGAAGTAAATAATTATTATCCAAATAGAAATGAAGAAATAACAATAAGTTTAGATATTGATGTAACTTATAATATTGATATTAAAACAATAACTATTAGTGGAAAAGAATATGAAACAGTAAAAAATGAACAAAATTTATATGAAGTTAAATTAAATGTAGGGGACATAAATGGTGTAAAAGAATATACAATTGAAAAACTAACTCTTATAAATGAAGAAAAAATTAAAGTGAATAAAACAGTTAAAGTAGAAGTACTAAAATCACAACCTCAAATTGAAAACTGGACATTAACAGAAGATTTAGAAAAATCAGAATTAAATATATCATTTGATGTAGTAGATTCTGATGAAGCAATAACAAGAACAGGAGAATATACAATTACTGAAAAGAAGGAAGAAACTGAAAGTTCAGAAGAGACAAATTATATACAACATGGGGGAGTAGAAGTTGGTACTAATAATATAAATGTAAAAGTAGAAGAAAACAAGAAATATCAAATATTAGTAAATGTACCATACAACTTAGATACAGACACTTTAGAACAAGAAGTAGATAATACAGGAAGACTTACAAAAGATGAAGAATTAATCCTTATAAAAGATTATAAATTCCAATTATCTAATATTAAAATCTGTAAAGAAGAACATGAAGATGAAACTTCAGAAGAATTCAATATAGAAGAAAAGATAATAGTAAAATTTGATAGTACAAATGAAACAGAATATTTACCAAAAAGTGCAATTATAAATGGAAAAAAATATGATCTTACAAAACAAGACGATACATATACAGCATTTATAGATGGATTTGACAGTACAGGTAATCACAATATAACTATAGAAAAGGTTATTTTAGATAATGGAAAAGAATTCGAAGTAAATCAAGAAACACAAGTAAGAATAATAAAAAATGCACCAACCGTTGCAAGATTTAGAAGTCATGAGAATACAGAAGAAAAGAACATGGATATGCTTATATTTATAAAAGATAAAGATAAGACAATAACTAATTTAACTGCGAAATTAGTTGATGAAAGTGATAATGAAATTACATCAAAAGATTTAACAGAATATTTAAAAGATGAAAACTTAAATGATAGTGAAGAAGAAGATATAAAAAATACATATTATATAAATACTAGTATAAACTTAGAAAATGTACAATTATCAGATAGATATAAAATAAAATTAATTGCAACTTATTCTTTATTTGAAAATGATGAAAACTATACATATACAAAAACTATATTAGAAAATGAAGAAACATCTAATCCAACTGTTAGTATAAAAGATGTAAAAGTATCAAACAAATATCCTGAAAAAGGAGAAAATATTACATTAACATATAAAATAGAAACAAATAAAGAAAATCTTAATATAACACACATTAGGGTAAACAACCTAAGATGTATTGCAACAAAAAACATAGATGAACAAGAAAATGTAACATATTCTGTAACTCTAAATGCAGGAGAAACAGCAGGTATAGTAGACTTAAATACAACAGACATTATATTTGAAGGGAATACATCAGTTGGTGTAACAAACCAAGTAAAAATAGATGTTTTAAAAGAAAAACCTACAAGTGAAGCATTTTCACAAAAAGATGATATAGAAAAAAGAACTGTAACATTAACTGCAAACATAGTAGACCCAGATAAAGCATTTATAACTGGAAAAGCAGAACTTGTAAGAAATAGTGATAGTGAAATAGTAGCGACTAAAACATTTGATGCTGAACACATTACTTTTGAAATAAATAATATTGAATTAGGAACACAATATACATTAATTGCAAAAATGACATATGATAGAGATACTAATGAAATAGAAGAAGAAACAAATAAAAACTATGTAGAAGACGAAATATTTAGACAAAGACCAATTCAATTAATTGCAGATTATGAACTAAAAATAGAGAATATTAAAACATATAATGGAGAAAAAGAAACAAAATATTTTGAAAGAGGACAAGAAGTAACAGTAAGTTTTGATAGTATTAACCAAACAGAATTCTATCCAGTTTATGCAATTATAAATGGAAAACAATATGAATTAGAAAAAGTAAATCAAAATTATAAAACAAAGATACCAGTAGTTTCTGCATTTGGACCAAAAACAATTACAATTGAAAAAGTAATTTTAAATAATACAAAAGAAATTGAATTAACAGAAAATAATGAAATACGAGTAGGAATATTAAAATTAAGACCAACTATTACAGATTTTGGATATAGTGAAAATGAAGATAATAGAAATATTGATGTATCATTTAAAGTAAATGATACAGAAGATGCAATAACAGATGGAACTATAAAAGTAATAAATGAAAACGGAGATAAAATAAAAGAAGAAAAATTAACTAGTACTTCAAATGGAATTAGCTTTGAAAAAGGTATTTGTGAGGAATTTGAAATAGAAATACTTGCAGATTATGATTTAGATACAAATCAAATTACAACAGGAGATAACGAATATGAAAATCAACAATTACTTAAAGAAGGAATTAATATAAGTGCAGAGCGTTTGATTGAAGTAAAAGATATTATAACAATAAATCTATATTCAAAAGAAGACCCAACAGCAGAAGTTAGTAGTATAACAGAAGAAAAATTGTCTACATTAGATAATTATATAGTAAAAGTTATACAAAAAGAAATGCCTATATTCTATGCTGGAATAAAGAGCTATGAAATAACAGAAGATGGAAATCTAGATTTTATTTTAGATTATGATAATGTAATTCAATATGAAAATGGCAAAAAACAAAATAAATTAAAAGTTACATATGGTAAAGTAAATAATGGAGTTGCTGAAAATAAAAGTATAGAAGCTTTAATTGCAGAAATAGAAGCAAATCCAGATGGAGACTTTATACTAACACAAGACTATGATGTATCTTATTTAAAAACAACAAATAATTCACTTATTACATGTGAGTTTAGAGGGACATTAAATGGAAATGGACACAAAATATATAATTTGAGTAAACCATTATTTGATACACTAGAAAGTGCAACAATTCAAAATATTCAATTAGAAAAAGTAAATTTAATGGAAGCAACAAGTAGAGGAAGTATAGCAAATATTGCTACAAATACTACTATAAAAAATATACACATTAAAAACATGAATATAACAACAAAGGTAAACCAAATAGGTGGAATTGTTGGTGATTTAAATTCAGGAAATATTGAAGAATGTAGTATAAGAAATTATAATTTAAATACATCTGGTCACATTAAAGTAGCAGGAATTGCTGGTACAATGACAGGAGGAACAATTAAAAATTGTTATGTACAAGGTGAAGTACATTCAACTCAAGCTAAAGATGGTAATGGAATAGGTGGTATTTTAGGTCATGCATTAGGAAATACACCAGTTACTATTGAAAACTGTATTACAAAAATAAATTATGTTTGGAGTGGTGGAGGACCTAGACTTAATGGTGCCATAATAGGATTAGGAAATGGTACAGTTGCAACTTTAAAAAATAATGTAAGTTTATCAACTGGTACAGGTGTTTATAAAGTACATGGTGGTAATATTAATCCAAATGCTTCTACTAATAACTATGAACTAGAAGAATCTGAATTAATATCTAATGCTTCAGGAGAAAGAGTAAAGAAAGTTTCTAAAGATAATATAACAAAAGAATTCTTTAAAAATAGTGCAAAATTTGATGAAAATATATGGAATTTAGATGATGTGTCTTATGACAATATGCCAACATTAAAAGGAAATAAACAACAAGAAAATGAAACAGAAACAAATACAGAAGAGATAGATGCAAACTTATATATACCAGAATATGATAGAATAAAAAATACACCAGGATTTAATACAAATAAATTAATAGCATATAATAATATACAAAAATTAATGCCATATTATGATGCAAAATATGTAGTATTAGATAGTGTTAGTATATCAAATACAGATACATTAAATACAAAAGCTATAAAACATATATTACCATTTGCAGACAATAAACTTGTAACATATTTAACATCAAAAGCTTATAACGGAATAACAAGTATAAAAGTTATATTCTCAGATAATACTGTAGAACAATATGACGTAAACTTTGAAAAACTTATGGGAAATGTTGCAATTTATAAAATACCAGAATTAAATCTAAGTTATGCATTTGGAAATTATATTGTAAATGAAAATTCAGAAGTTATAAAAAAATTAGCTGATTATATAAAATCATTAGATTATAACACAGTTTTAGAGCCACTTACTACAGCAGCAGATAGCAGATTATATAGAGATAATTATAATAATGTAATTAAAAATATGGCAGAAGAAATAGCACTTCAAATTTTACAAAATGATGAAAGTAGTATACTTATGTTGAATAATGAAGTTCTAAACAAAAAAATAGAAAAAGAATTAATAGGAACTGAAAAAATAAATAAAATGATATATGCTTATAACTATTATCAACGTTGGTATGGATTTGAAATAGGTGGTGCAAGAGTATCAGACATATTACTATTTGAAGGTAAAATGTATTCAAATGCGATGACATTATATAATGTAGCAAATGAAGTACTTGTAGGAAATCTAAATCCAGGAGGAACAGATGGATTTTATACAAGTTGTCTAAAAAAATATACAGGAAGTTCAACTGTTGGCTATTTCCTAAATTATATAATAGCTAATATTGGTGGATATGAAGATGTAAATGACTGGTTTACTGAGTATTTTGGTGCTAGAAATATACTAGCTGAAGTTTCAGTAGATCATCTACCTGAAATAGGGTATCGTGGTTGGTATCAACTTACCAAAAAGGCAAAAATGATACTTCCAGTTATTACTTTACCAAATGATTGTGCGTATATGATTTCTGGACCTGCTCATTTACAATTTGGACCTTCACAATTATATCATAAAGATCCTCAGACTGAAGCTGGAAGAACAGAAGTTGAAAACAAAGTAAATAATCATGTTAAACTTGTAAAAAGCCATTTTTCTACTTTAGCAGATTCATTTGACTATAAAAAATGGAATAACTACTGTATTATGGTCTATGATTGTACAAAAATAATTACAGGTTATAAAAATACTTATTTCCCTGGTACAAATATTGTAATATCAACAGGTCCAGTTTATACACAAGGAAAAGTTGGTCTAGAATATCCATTCTTTAAGAATTTTAGTGAAGTTTTTGGACTATGGCAACCAGGTGGTAGCTCAGCTGGTGTAGGTAATACTGCTGGATTCCTATGGTTTCAAGCAAGACCAGGACTTACTAATTTTGATACTTGGACACACGAATTTGAACACGCTTTATATGATAAAATAATGTTATATCAACGTGGTGCTAGAGTGCAACTTGAAACACTTACAGAAGGTAATGTTCAACAATATGCTAATTGGAGTGAAAACAATCTTACTCAAGATGTTGGACCATATTACTTTAATACATCTTTCTATTTGAATAAAGAAGGTAATGCGACTCAAAATCTAACTCCTGAGAGAATTAATACAAGGGAGAAATTAGAAAATTATTATAAAGGACAACAAAATGCACTAGATTTACTAGATTATATTGAAGGAAAAGCATTTATTAGATTAACACCAGAACAACAAGCAAAGATTGCTACAAGAATGAATATATCTGCTGGTTGGTCTTCTTGGGGAAGAATTACGGCAGCACAAGCTACTGCTATGAATTTAACATCATTAGAAGCTTTATATGATAATAGAATTGTGCTAAGACCAAATAATGCTTGGGGAGTAAGTGTAAGAGGATTAGCTGTAATTAATGGACTTGGTTCAAATGATTATGGATTTGAATCCGTATGGGTAAACCGTTGGTTTTTAGGTCATTTAGATGGTGGATATGCTGATGCATTCTCTACTAAACGTAATTTCTTTGAAATGTTAGGTTATGCTGGAGTTGATGGATATGTTACTTATGGTAGTAGAGCATCTGCTAATGACTTAGATGCGATTAAGAAAATTACTAAAATGGTAACTGGTACTGAAATGGATTGGAAACAATACAAAATGAGTAGATATGCAACAGTTGAAGAAAATATTAATAATAATAAATATATAGATGTTCAATACATGATAGACAGATTTACTGAAGCATTAATAAATGATGCTAATAATGGAGATAGAAATATATCTCAAAGAACAAATCTTAGAAAGATATATTATCATTACTTAAAGAGTGCTACAAATGACTTTGTGGCTGACCCACTTGGAACAGATGTTGAAGTAACACATATACAAACAGCAGAAGAATTAGTAGAGAAAATTAATAATAAACCTTATGGCTACTATGTACTAGATAATGACATTGATTTCTCAGAAATGACTACAAATGTAACTCAAACATTTATGGGTAGATTAGATGGTAATGGACATAAAATAATTGGTAATAAAATACCTATATTTAATAAAATTAGATATGGATATGTTGGAAACTTAACATTAGAAAACACAGATATTCCAAGAACTAATACTACTTCAGGAGCTTTAGCTAATAAAATAGAATCTAGTACAGCAGAAAAAATAAATGCTACAGGATTAAAAATGTTCTTGGGTGCTAGAAATGATTTAGCTTTAATTGGTGGAGCTGTTAGTAATGTAATTACTAGAGAATGTACTGTAGAGCGTTTAGTTACAAAGATTTCAAACAAAACTGAATTTGTAGAAAAATTAAGTGCTGAACCAGGCGGATTATTTGAATTAACAGGTGATATAGACTTTACTGGACATACAGCTACAACAAATACTATTATAGCAGGAACATTTACAGGAAAAATAGATGGAAAAGGATATACAATTTCAAATCTAAATAATAGTGCACTATTTGAACAATTTAATGGAACAGTAGAAAACTTAAATATGGAAAATTGTACAAATACAAAAGCAACAACAGACTTTGTTGGAATATTTGCATTAAAAAGTTCAGGTGCTAAATTTGCTAATATGAAATTTAACAATGTAACAGTACAAGGTAGAAACAATGTTGCAGTAGTAGTTGCAGTAGATAATAGTAATTCAACTTTTGATAAAATTAGTATCAAAAATGCTAATTTAAGTGGAAGTGGAGTATATATTGCAGGGCTTGTTGGTAGAAAATATGGAGGAACAGTAACAAATGTATATGTCGATGGTAATTTATCTGTTACAGCGATAGCAAATGCAGGAATTATAGGCTCAACAGAAACAAATGTTACAATATCAAATGTAATATCAGATGTAAATATTGAAAGAACATCAGATTCAGAAAAGAAAAACAGAAAACAAAATGCAGGAATTGTTGGATTACCAACTAGTAATACAAGTCGTATAAAAAATTCATTAGCATTTGGAAATATGTCAGCTTATACAGAAGATATGCTTCCTAGCAAATTTATGTATGCAGATGATGAAGCATTAATTAAAACAATGCTTACAAAATGTTATGAATATGCTGAAGCAACAGGAAAGAGCAATGCTACATCAAATACAAGTGGAAATTTAGATGCTATTTCTAAATCAGACTTAAATAAAGAATTTTATAAAAATTTAGAATTTGATGAAAACATTTGGGATTTAGATAATCTTAACAGCAAAGGATGTCCAGAACTAAAATAATAAGAAATAACTAAACAAAATTTAAAAGCATATAATTAGTTTCTAATTATATGCTTTTATAAAAGATAAGGAGAAAAATTTATGGCAAGAGTGTTAAAAAGTAAAGAATTAGTAAATACAAGATTAGCTACCAATTATGGTGGTTGGATGTATTGTGATAAATGTAATGAAAATATAGGATATTTATGTTATTCTACTTATGATAGATTAGAATTAAAATATAAATGTAATTGTGGAAGTCAAGGTAGTGCATTATTAGACTTCGAAGATAGTAAAATAGGTCAAAATTGTAATGATGAATTAGTTATTATAAAAAATCGATTATGTTGTCCAAAAGATAATGAACCTTTAATTACTATACTAGATAAAAAAGTAGCCAATTATGAAATGAAAATTACTTGCAAATCATGTAATAAAACATATAAAAAACAGATGAATAAGTGAATTTCTTATTAATATACTTTTAGGACAAGTTCAAACCACGTGTTTTTTACACGTGGTTATGATTTTTCTATTTATTCTTTACAATCATTAGTTTTTTTAGAAATATTTTTTTCACATATTTCTGGTGGCTGTTTAAAGCTTAAATACCAACTAATACCATTTCTATTTTCATTAATAAAATTTTGTCGTTCTTCTAACTCACAAAATGTTTTAGGTGGAGGAACAATTACAGGTTGACCAGGCATCCAATTTGCAGCAGTAGAACCTTGACTGCAATCTGCCATTTGTAAAGCTTGAACAGTTCTTATAATTTCAGGAATAAATCTACCAACATTTAAAGGATAAATCATTATAGTTCTTACTACTTGTTTATCATCAATTATAAAAACATTTCTAACAGTTTCTGTTGTACTTATATCATTTGCAATCATACCATACTTTCTTGCAATTTGCCCACTTCTATCAGCAATAATAGGAAAGGGGATTTGAATACCAGTTTTACAATAAATATCATATATCCAAGCCAAATGTGATGCATTACTATCAATACTCAATCCTAAAAGATTGGTATTTAACTGTTCAAAATATGTATTAGCTCTCGCAAATGCGATTATTTCAGTAGTACATACGGGGGTTACTCTATCTATGGTTTTCAAAAAAAGTTTGAAAAGTGGAGATAGAGTAACCCCTGTATGTTCAATTTTCAAACTCTAAAAAGTATTGATATAACTGCAATACAGAAAATTTAAAAACTAAAATATTTTAAAAAAATTGCAAAAAATTGATTAAAGTTTCAAATTGAAAATTCTTAAAAATTGCAAATTAAAAATCAATGGAATGTGCTAAATATAAACGAAAAATGAGATACGAAAATGATGATAAAAAACTGTACCCATTTTTGACACATAGGACACTTTTGTCTATGTGTTTTTTTATACATTTTAAGGGGGTGATTTATATGTGAATAATGAAAAACAACCTTCATATTATGCTATAATTCCTGCTACTGTAAGGTATGATGAAAGATTAAAGTATGCAGAACGATTATTTTATGGAGAAATAACAGCTTTAATTGGAAAAGAAGGATATTGTTTTGCAAGTAATAATTATTTTGCAGATTTATATAAAGTAATACCAGGAACAATATCTCGTTGGATTTCGCATTTATCAAAATTAGGATATATAAAGGTAGAACTAATAAGAGATAATAATAATGCAATAATTGAAAGAAGAATTTATATTACAGACATAAGTTGCAAGAGAGTAGTGCAAGATACCTATAAGCAAAATAGCACATACCCCTATGAGCAGAATTGCTCATACCCTATAAGCAAAAAAGCTAAAGATAATAATATAAATATTAGGATAGATAGATTCTTTAATTATATTATAAATAATACAGGTGAAATTCCAAAAGAATTTAAAAATATGGAGCAATTTCAGGAGTTCTATGAAATAATTGAAAGGTTTGAATTTAATTATACAGAAGATATAATAAAAACTTTTAGAAAAGAAAATGTAGAGAAACTAAAGATTATAATATATGCGATAAAAGAAATGTTTATAAAAAACAAAGGAAAACTTTTAATAAAAGCTACAAGAGAAAACTTTTTAGATGTATATGATAGTTGCAAAGGTTTTGAAGATTCATATAAAGATACAGAAAATGAAATTAAAAGCTTTTATGACTATTATTATATAAGTATTATAAGAAAATTAGAAGCTAAATGATAGCTTTATTTTTTTGACTTAAATGGAGGTTTTAAATGATTGAACCATATAATTTAGAAACAAATTCTAGTATGAATCTTATGTTAGGAGAAATGATGGAAAATACTTTTTTTTTCTAATCATTTTTATAACAATTTGTATTTTTGCTAGTTTGGTAATTTGGCTAATTCGGAAGCCGTATAAAATCCGAAAAAGCAATAAAATTTGGTGTGAAGAATTTTATAATATGTATTTTAATACAAGTTTTTATACTAGCAATACCATTACTTATAGCTTTTTTTAAGTGATGGAGGAAAATTTTTTAATGAAAATTGAAAACAAAAATATAAAAAGTAAATTAAAGAAAATGAAAATAGCATCTTTAATCACAACAGCATCAATAATGTTAATGAATTTAAGATGTTATGCAGCTACAACAATAGGTACACAAGAAGTCGAAACAGCTACACAAAATGTAAAAGATGCTGTTATTAAATTAGCTATGCCAGTAGGTTCTGTTCTTATGTTTGTTAGTATTGTTATTATTGCAATAAAGTTAATTGTTAATGCTAATAATCCCAACAAAAGATCTGAAGGAATTGGAGGCTTGGCTTGGGTAGCAGCTGGATTCATGCTTTTAAGTTTAGCATTAATCGTTTCAGGAATAATTTTAAGTGTATCAACAAATGGCTCAGGTTCTATGATTGGAGGTTAAAATGCAAGTATATAATGTACCGTATAATTTCAATCATGAAGAGAAAGTTTTTGGTGGTTATGTATCAATTAGACAGGCAATATACTTAATATTTGGAGCATCAATGCTAGGAATATTTTTTATACCAATGATTAATATTTTTATAAAATCTCTATTATTCTTAGTATTTGCTACAATGTTTATATTGTTTGCCTTTTTAAAAATTGATGAAACTAACGCAGATAAATACTTTATTTATATTTTAAATTTCTTCTTCAGAAAGAAAAAATATATTTTAGAGAAAGGTAAATGAAAATGGCAATTACAATAATTTTTTTGTTAGCTAGTATTTGTTTAATAATACTGTTACCAATATATTTAAGAAAAAAGAATAGAATGTATAGTTTACGAACTGAAGAAAAAGTTAATTTAAAGAAACAAAGGAAAAATATAAAAAATATATGGGGAATTGG